>JBEHYB010000022.1:0-27002 GCA_048498395.1 Pseudomonadota bacterium | reverse complement strand
CGCCAATATGGCGCTTAATGAGACGATCCACCCTTCTTACGGCATTTACGCCGCGCTCGTAAAAATCGAGGGCGAGGATAAATGGCGCATGGCGGCGAGCAATATCGGTGTCCGCCCGATGTTCGAGGCGCAGGTGGCTCTGGTTGAATCCTATCTTCTCGATTTCGAAGGAGATCTCTACGGCAAGAAACTCAGGGTCCGCCCGGTCCGCAAGATCCGCGACGAGGCCAAATTCGACAGTCTCGAGGCTTTGAAAACCCAGATCGCCAAAGATTGCGACCAGACCCGAGAAATCCTATCCCGGGCTTGATTTTTCCTGCCATTTATTGTCATAGTATGTGCATGCTCACCAGCCGCCGTATAATTCGAATTACTCTCCCGGTTTTCGCATAATTTGCGAATAGCCGGGTTCCAGCGCGCGCCGCAGTCTGATACAAAATCACACACAAATTCAGAGTAATTACATGACCGATAAAACAGCCGCCGACTTTTATAAAGAAACCGTTTTCCTGCCGAAAACCGACTTCCCGATGCGGGGCGACCTTCCACAAAAAGAACCTGTCATCCAGAAGAAATGGCAGGAGATGGATCTCTATGCGAAACTCCGCGCCGCCTCCGCGGGCCGCGATAAATGGGTCCTGCACTGGGGCCCTCCCTATGCGAACGGCCGCGCGCATGTCGGTCACGCTTTCACGAAATCGCTGAAAGACATTGTCAATCGCTGCAAACAGATGTCGAACAAGGACGCGCCGCTGGTGCCGGGCTGGGATTGTCACGGCCTGCCGATCGAATGGAAGATCGAACAGCAATATCGCGAAAAAGGAATTGATAAGGACACGATCCCGGTTCCGCAGTTCCGTGCCGAATGCCGCGAATTCGCGCAGAAATGGGCCACCGCCCAGTCGGAAGATTTCCAGCGCCTGGGCGTTCTGGCGGATTTCAAAAATCCATACATGACCATGGCGAAACACAGCGAAGCCGTGATCGCGCGCGAGATCCATAAATTCATCGCCAACGGACTTCTCTATCGTGGTGTCAAACCCGTCATGTGGTCGGTGGTTGAAAAGACCGCGCTCGCCGAAGCCGAAGTCGAATACCAGGAACATAAATCCATCACCGTCTGGGCGAAATTCCCGGTCGTAAAAGCCTCTGTCAAAGATATCGAAGGCGCGTCCATCGTGATCTGGACGACTACGCCATGGACCTTGCCGTCGAATAAAGCGATAGCTTTCGGCGCAGGCATCGATTACGCCGTTTACACAGTGACCGCAGTCGAAGACGGCAGCAAATCTTCCGTCGGCGATAAAATAGTCCTGTCCACGAAACTCGCAGACGATGTCAAAAAATCCGCGAAGATCGCGGAGTGGACGCAAGGCGCGACATTCAAAGGCTCAGCGCTCGCCGGCACGATCGCCGGACATCCTTTGCGCGGACAGGGTTACGAATATGATATCCCGCTGCTTGACGGCGATTTCGTCACGGACGATGCCGGTACGGGTTTCGTACATATCGCACCGAGCCATGGCGAGGACGATTACTTTCTCTACGTTAAACATTTCGGCGGACGCGATATCCCGGATAACGTGACCGATGACGGACGGATGCGCGAACATGTGCCGCTTTTCGCAGGCCTGCCGATCTATAACGACAAGGGCGAGATGGGCGAAGTGAACTTTGCCGTTCTCAAAGCCATAGATGCCGCGAAAACGCTACTCGCCAAAGGCTCGCTGAAACATGAATATCCGCATTCATGGCGCTCCAAGGCACCGCTGATCTACCGCACCACGCCGCAATGGTTCGTTGCGCTTGATGAGAAAATCGGCAACACAGGCAAAACCCTGCGCGAAACGGCTCTCAAAGCCATCAAAGATACAAAATGGTACCCAGCCGCCGGTGAGAACCGCATCACCGCGATGATCGCAGGCCGCGCCGACTGGTGTCTGTCGCGCCAGCGCGTCTGGGGCGTGCCGATCGCGCTGTTCGTCAATAAAAAGACAGGCGAAGTCCTCAAGGATCAGTCTGTCTTCGACCGCATCGTCAAAGCCTTCGAGGAAGAAGGGGCCGATGCATGGTGGACACGTCCTGCGCAGGAATTCCTCGGCGCGTCACACAACTCGGAAGATTACGACCAGATATTCGACACCGCCGATGTGTGGTTCGATTCAGCCTCGACGCATGCTTTCGTCTGCGAAGAACGCAAAGACCTGAAATGGCCGGCTGATTTATATCTCGAAGGCTCCGACCAGCATCGCGGCTGGTTCCACTCGTCTCTGCTCGAGAGCTGCGGCACGCGCGGCCGTGCGCCTTATAACTCTGTTCTGACGCATGGTTTTGTGCTCGATGAAAAAGGTTATAAAATGTCGAAATCGGTCGGCAATGTCGTCGATCCTGCGGACATCCTCAAAGAATACGGCGCTGATATTCTTCGTCTCTGGGCGATCACCTGCGACTATTCCGAAGACGTTAAAATTGGCAAGGAGCTTTTGAAGAACGTTGCCGATCTTTACCGCCGCTTCCGCAATACGCTGCGCTTCCTGCTCGGCGCGCTTGACGGCTTTACGCCGGAAGAAGCGGTCGACCTGAACGACAAGAACCTGCCCGAGCTTGAGAAATATATTCTCGACCAGCTCAACCAGGTGAACGCGAAAATCGATGCGGCAATCGAACGTCACGATTACAATGACATGATTCAGACGCTGCATCATTTCTGTAATCTCGATCTCTCATCCTTCTATTTCGATATCCGCAAGGATCGTCTCTATTGCGACCGCCCGGATATGTTCGAACGCCGTGCAGCGCGCAGCGTGATGGCCAAGCTGTTTGAAACGCTGGTCCATCGCCTGGCTCCTGTCATGCCATTCACGACCGAGGAAGCCTGGTCCTATCGTGCAAAAGGAATCTTCGCTGAGACCGAGAGCGTTCACCTGAACAATTTCATCTCCGGCGACAAAGCGTGGTCGAGCGCCGATCTCTCTGCACGCTGGAACGCCGTCAAGGAAATCCGCGCCGCCGTTCTGGCCGCGATCGAGCCGAAACGTACCGATAAAACCATCGGCTCGTCGCTGGAAGCCCACCCGCATATCTCGATTTCAAAAGAGATGGCGGCACTTGTCAGCAGTATTGATTTCGCCGAAATCTGCATTACCTCACAGGCGACGCTTCTGATCGAAGATACCGATACGATCAAGGTCGTGATCGAACGCGCCGAAGGTAAAAAATGCGAACGCTGCTGGAAAGTGCTTCCTGAAGTCGGCACCGACAAGGAATTCCCGGACCTGTCGCTGCGCGATGCGGATGCCGTGCGCTACTATCAAAACATCAAGAAAGCCGCCTGATGAAAAGCCTGCCCCAGAAAGTCCAGCGTATCCTTGCATTCGATACGATCATTATCCTCATGCTGATCGACCAGCTGAGCAAATGGTATGTCATCGAACAATATTTCCGTCCGCTCTCTTATGATGCGTCGGGCCCGACGATGGATTTCATTACCTGGCTCACCAAAATACCACAGGAACAGTTCCCGTTTTACAGAAGCGAGATCTGCTCGGTGTTCAGCCTCGTCATGGTCTGGAACAAGGGTGTGAGCTTCGGCATGTTCGCAAGCACCCAGGCTTTCATGCCTTACGTGCTCGGGGTCGTAGCCCTTGGCATGAGCGTCCTGTTCCTGTGCTGGATGTGGCGCGCAACCTCCCTGCTCGCCGCCCTGCCGCTGGCCATGATCGTCTCCGGGGCCTTAAGCAACGTCTGGGACCGGGTCCGTTTCGGCGCGGTCGCCGATTTCCTCGATTTCCACATCGGCGCGACCCACTGGCCCGCCTTCAATATTGCCGATTCCTGCATCGTTCTGGGCGTTGCAGGACTGGCCCTACATACGCTACTGTCGGGTAAGTCCATGGATGGCAAAACAGTCTCGGATCAGGCATGAAAAAAATCATTCTTCTCTCCCTCTTATCTGCGACGGCCCTGACTGGCTGCGCCCGCGCCAAGGAAGAACTTGGGATCACGCGCCGTTCCCCCGATGAATTCGCGATCGTCAAACGCGCGCCGCTTGAGATGCCGCCGAACCTGAATCAGGTCGCAAGCCTCCCTGCACCTCAACCCGGCGCACCGCGTCCGCAGGAAACCAGCCCCGAGCAAACAGCCAAGGCGACGATACTCGGCATTGCGCCGACTTCAACAACTGCGAATGCGCCATCTTCTTCTGAAACCGCGCTCCTGCAAAAGGCGGGTGCCGCGCAGGCCAGCTCGAATATCCGCGCGACCGTCGACAAGGAAGCCGTCGAGAACGCCGATAAAAACCGTCCTGTCGTGAAACGCATCATGAACTGGGGCAACACCAAGGATGAAGGCTCGGCCTCCGTCGTTGACGCGCCTGAAGAAGCAGATCGTATCAAGCAGAAAAAAACCGGCGAAACTCCAACAATCGACGAATAGAACATGAAACACTTACTCCTGACTGCGTCCCTTCTGCTGGCATTTAGCGCGTACGGGATGGCTGAGGAAGTCGCCGCGCCGTCGCCTGTCGCCGCTGTTCACCATGAGAAAGTTTTCAACGCCGAAACCTTTACCCTCGATAACGGGCTGCAGGTCGTCGTCATTCCCAATCACCGCGCGCCGGTTGTCACGCATATGGTGTGGTACAAGGTCGGCGCGGCGGACGAGCCGCAGGGCGACGGCGTATCCGGCGAAGCGCACTTTCTTGAACACCTGATGTTCAAAGGCACCAAGGCGGTCGGTCCGGGTAAATTCTCGCGTATCGTCCGTTCGATGGGCGGCAACGACAACGCCTTCACCTCATGGGATTTCACGGCTTTCTTCCAGTCAGTTTCGAAGGAACATCTTCCGACCGTCATGGCGATGGAAGCCGACCGTATGATCAATCTCGACCCGCCCGCGAAAGAGATCGAGCCCGAGCATCAGGTCATTATCGAAGAGCGCCGCCAGCGCACGGATAACGATCCGAAAGCGCTGTTCTCGGAACAGCTCCGTTCGGTGCTTTATAACGCCACCCCTTACGGTATTCCGATTATCGGCTGGAAGCAGGAGATGCCGAAAATCACCTGGGACCTGTCGAGAAACTACTACAAGAAATGGTACGCGCCGAATAACGCGATCCTTGTCGTCTCGGGCGACGTAACGCTCGATCAGATGAAGGCGCTTGCGCAGAAATATTACGGCTTCCTGCCGCGCAAAACTATTCCCGACCATATCCGCGCTGCCGTGCCACGCGCCGTCGCGCCGGCCACGATGGAATTCCACAACGAAGCCGTGCAGCAGCTGGTCTGGATGCGCGCAACACTCGCCCCGTCTTTCGTACAGAACAAGAAAGATGCCTATGCGCTGCAGGTCCTTGAAAACGTTATCAGCGGCGGTGCGTCGACAAGGCTTTACCAATCCCTCGTCGTGAAACAGAAACTCGCCGTCAATGTCGATATGAGCTATGACGATTCAAACCGCGGCGAAGGCAGTATCTGGCTTTACGGCACGCCCGCGAACGGCGTGACGCTGAAAAAACTTCAGGCGGCGATCGAAACCGAATTCAGGAACATGGTCAAAGACGGCTTGACGGAAGACGAAGTCGCCAAAGCAAAGGAACGCATGATCGATTCCGCAATTTATGCGCGTGACAGCGTCTCGGGCCCCGCCAATGTGATCGGCGAAGCTTTAGCCGCCGGGCAGACGCTTGACGATATCGAATACTGGCCGGACCGCATTTCGGAAGTCACGCCGGAAGATGTCACCCGCGTTCTTAAAACCTATCTCGATCCGGATCATCCTGAACACGAACCTGTCACCGGCTATATGCTACCACCGGGAGTATCGCCATGAAAAAACTTCTCTTAACCTGCGCGCTTGTTTTTATTTCCCATGCCGCACAGGCGGGCATTCTCAATATCAAGGAAGTGACTTCGCCGGGCGGCATCAAAGCCTGGCTCGTTGAAGACCACACTATTCCTGTTATTTCGATTAAATACGCGTTTCGCGGCGGCGGCGCGGTCAATGATCCAGCAACCAAACAAGGCCTGTCGCGCCTGCTCTCCAATACGATGGATGAAGGAGCCGGTGATCTTAAGAGCAAGGATTTCCAGGGTATACTCGACGACAAATCGATTGACCTGACCTTCAACACCAGCCGCGACGATTTCGGCGGCAATCTGAAGACGCTTTCGAAGAACAAAGATCAGGCTTTCGATCTCCTGCAGCTCGCGCTGACAAAACCCCGTTTTGACAAGGAAGCTGTCGATCGCATGACCGCCGCCAATGTCACGCGTATCCGCAGCGATATGACCGATCCTGACTGGATGGCCGCCCGCCTGGTCAATTCCGTCATCTTCAAGGATCATCCCTATACGATGAATAGCGGCGGGACCTTGTCTTCACTGCCGAAAATCACGTCCGCCGATCTGCGCGGGAAAGTTAAATCCGATCTGACGCGCGATCGACTCATTGTCTCCGTCGCCGGGGATATCAGCGAAGCCGAGCTTGGCACGATGCTCGACAAGGTTTTCGGCACATTACCGGCGCAAACCTCTAAAGCGGCAACAATAACTCCCGTCAAATTCCCGGACCAGCCGATCGTCGCCCTGTTCAAGCTTGATATCCCGCAAACCCTGATCGAAGCCAACCTGCCCGGCATTCGTATGGATGATCCGGATTATGCCGCCGCCGATGTCATGAATTTCATCCTGGGCTCTTCCGGTTTTGGATCACGCCTCACCGAGGTTATCCGCGAACAGAACGGATTAACCTATGGTGTCTATACCGGTCTGGAAATGATGGATTACGCCGCACTGTTCAATCTCACCACTTCGACGAAGAACGACACAGTCGCCAAGGTCCTCGACCTGACGAAGGGGCAATTCGAACTGATCAAGGCGGAAGATGTCAAACAGCAGGAAATTACCGATGCGCAATCCTATTTGATCGGATCGACACCTTTGTCACTGACATCGACCGACCAGATCGCCGGCATGATGCTCGCATTCCAACGTTATAACCTGCCGAAGAACTATCTTGATCTCCGCGCCGAAGCCCTGAACAAAGTCAAACCGGCGGATGTCCGCCGCGTGGCGCAGCGCCTGCTCGACCCGTCGAAACTCGCCATCGCGCTTGTGGGCAACCCCACGGACGTAACCCCTACTGAAACCATTACGGAACTGCCGAATGTCAAATAAAAGCCTTGATAAAACCCAGGCCCATGCCGATCTTCAGGCCCACAGCCAGGTTATTGCCAAGACATCCCTTAAAACTCTGATCGAAGAACAGGATCGTTTCGAAGATTTTCATACGGTTTTCGATGGCATTCTTTTTGACTTCTCCAAGCAGTGCGTCACGGCTGACACGCGTAAATTACTTATGGACCTTGCCGAGGCGCGCGACATTGCGGGCTGGCGGCAAAGACTGTTCGCCGGTGAGAAAATAAACACGAGCGAGAACCGCGCCGTCATGCATATGGCATTGCGCGCGCCCGAGGGCATGGAAATGCTTGTCGGTGGCGAAAATGTCGTGCCGGGCGTGCACAAGGAACTGCGCCATATGAAATCCTTCTGCCAGAAGATCCGCAGTGCGAAAGCGATTACCCATGTCGTCAATATTGGCATCGGCGGCTCCGATCTCGGCCCCCGCTTTGTGACCGAAGCATTGCGTCCCTATCACGATGGTCCCGAAATCCGTTTTGTCTCAAACGTCGACGGTCAGGATTTAACCAATGCACTGACTGGATTGAACGCAAAGACCACGCTTTTTATCATCGCCTCAAAGACTTTCACGACGTATGAGACCATGATGAACGCCGCTTCGGCGAAATCATGGTTTCTCGATCAGGGTATGACGGAAGCTGACATCAAAAATCACTTCGTTGCCTTGTCCACCAATGAAAAGAAAGTCGCTGAATTCGGAATCGATCCCGAAAATATGTTCAAATTCGAAGACTGGGTCGGCGGGCGTTATTCCGTCTGGTCGCCCATCGGCTTGTCCGTCATGCTGGCGATCGGGCCGGAGAAATTTCAGGAATTCCTGGACGGCGCACATCTCGCAGATCAGCACTTCCTGAAAACAGAACTCAATCGCAACATTCCTGTTCTCATGGGAATGATCGGCATATGGAACCGTAACTATCTTGGTTACCCGACCCATCTTTTTGCGCCTTATGACGCACGCCTTGCGAAACTCGCCAAATATATCCAGCAGATGGATATGGAATCGAACGGCAAATCAGTGGACCGTGACGGCATTCGCGTCGCTTATGCGACAGGCCCGCAGGTTTACGGCGAAACCGGCACGGACAGCCAGCATTCCTATATGCAGCTCGTGCATCAGGGCACGGATATCATCCCGCTTGATTTCATAATCGCAGCCATCCCCCATCACAAGCTCAACCCCGCCCATCACCGCGCGCTGATCTCCAATATGCAGGCGCAGTCACGCGCCTTGGCCCGCGGCCAGACGCTTGAGGAAGCCAAAGGCGATCCAACACGCGTCTATGAAGGCAACCGCCCAAGCACGACCATTATCCTGCCCTCACTGACACCGAGCGCTCTGGGTACATTACTGGCTTTTTACGAGCATAAAGTCTTCGTGCAGGGAATTATCTGGAATCTGAACAGTTACGACCAGCCTGGTGTCGAGCTTGGCAAAGTTGCGGCAACAGATCTGATCAATGCCTATGAAAATGCGCAAATCCCTGAAAGTCTTGATAAATCGACCAGAGGACAGATGCAATACCTGCATACCCTCTTCATAAATGGGTCTAAATAAGCAATACTATCCTAACTTTTTTGGAATAGCATTGCAGACCTAATGGCAGACCAACCTTCATCCCAGAAACTGACGCAGGCCGAGCTTGACGATATCATTCGCAAGCATATTACGTTCAATATGGGCAAGCGCGGCGGCGGACGTGCGGTTTTGAAATTCAAAGATCTCTCTAAACTGCAATTCCGCAGCGCCGATCTGTCGGGAGCGGATTTTACAGGCTCGGACCTTACAGGATCGAACCTTATCAATGGCAAATACAACGGCACTGTCTTCTACGGCTGCAACATGGTCGGGGCCAATCTCGAGAACGCCGTTTTCACCCGCGCTGACCTGCGTGGCGCGGATATGACCGATGCCAACACAAAAAACGCTGATTTTACAAAGGCCGATATGCGCCAGGGTGCCAAGGTTGAAAAACGCGTGACCCTGCAGGAACAGAAACAGGCCAAGGAAGAAGCAGGCATCGCACCGCCGCCGGAAACCGTTATCGATTACAAGAATATGAGAGACAAATCAGGGGAACGCGACGCGCAGCTTGACCTGTCGAAACAAGAAATCGCAAAAGCAAGAGAGAGCGATTTCGTGCTGAAGGGCGAGGAAGTTCGCGAAAGAACGCCCGAGCTCGAAATTAAAATCGAGGAAGTCGCCACGCGTCAGGCCGATCTTATCCTGCGCAAGGAAGAAATGGCCGCGCGCGCAGCCGAGCTCGTCATCAAGTCTCAGGAAGAACAGGCGCGCGAAGCCAATCTTGTTTTGAAAATCAGCGAAGCCGCCGCCCGCCAGTCCGACCTTAATCTCAAAGCCCGCGAAGCCGCGCCCGCTGCTGCCAATCTCGATCTCAGCGTCGTCGAAGACGAATTGCTGGTTAAATTAAAAGAACACGCGAAATGGATTCAGTTCGTCGGCGAACACGGGAAACAGCTTGATATATCGGGTTATGATATGCGCCGTATCCACGATCTCGGACGCTATCTCCTGGCCGTTATCGAAGCCGAAGGCACTAATTTCAGTGGCATGGCCTTTATGGGCTCCCAGATGCAAAGCTCGAATTTCAGCAAGGCGAATTTTGAGAAATCGGATTTAAGGCGCAGCGATCTTCGCGGCTCCAAATTCGTGGGCGCAAACATGGCCGGGGCCAATATGTCGTCATGCAATTTCAATCCGCTCCTGCTGTCAGATGACCGTTTTATCGCCGCCGATTTTACGGGGGCCAATCTGCGCGGTGCGAATCTGACCGGCGCGACCTTCCGCAAAGCCAATTTATCGGGCGCGGACCTGACCGGCGCGATCATGAAAGACGTGGATTTGCGCGAAGCCAATCTGACGGGCACGATTTTGCCGGAAAAACCCTGATTTCGCGCATATTCATATGGAGATTTTTATCTCCCTGCCCTAATTTTACCTCATGCCCATAAGATATCTGCCCGATCACCTGGTTAACCAGATCGCCGCCGGCGAGGTCATCGAACGACCTGCCGCCGCCGTCAAGGAACTTGTCGAAAATTCAATCGATGCCGGATCAAGCTGGATAGAAATCGATCTGCGCGAAGGCGGCAAGACGATGATTTCCATTCGTGATAACGGGCGCGGCATGTCGAGAGAAGACCTTATCGCGGCGCTCGATCGTCACGCGACCTCCAAACTTCCGTCCGACGATCTTTTGAATATTGAGTATCTGGGTTTTCGCGGCGAGGCCCTGCCTTCGATCGCCTCAGTGAGCCGCCTTAAAATCAGCACCAAAGACAGGGACAGCGGCGAAGCCTGGGAAACCACCGCCGAGGACGGCAAGAAAGCGCCTCCCCGCCCGTCCACCCAGGCCGAAGGCACGACGATTGAAGTGCGCGACCTTTTCTATTCAACGCCGGCCCGCTTGAAATTCCTGAAAACAACCAATGCCGAATACGCGGCGGTGAAAGATTGCCTCTACCGTCTTGCCCTGACGCGCCCCAATATCGCCTTCCGCCTTTCGCATAACGGCACGTCTGTATTCCATTATCCCGTCCTGTCGCAAAACCGCGAAGAACAGTTCGAGCAGCGTCTCAAAGATGTTATGGGTGCAGAGTTTCTCGCAAATTCCATTCATATCAGGACCGAACGCCAGGGCGTGAAGCTCGAAGGCTGGGTCAGCCTGCCGACCTATAATGTCGGGACATCACAGGACCAGTATCTTTTCGTCAACGGCCGCGCGGTGAAGGACAAATTTATGATCGGGGCCGTACGCGCCGCCTATCGCGATGTGCTGGCCCGCGACCGCTATCCGGTGATCACGCTTTTCCTCGATCTGTCTGCCGAAGACGTTGATGTCAACGTCCATCCGGCGAAGGCCGAAGTGCGTTATCGTGATAATGCGCTCGTACGCGGCCTGATCGTCAGCTCGATTATGAACGCTATCCATCAGGCAAAACCGCAGGGCAATACGAATCTTGGCGCGCAGACGCTGGCCAGTTTCAAAACCGGTTATGCGCCGGCCAATTATACGCCGTCTTATTCTTCAACGCCCCCTGCCGCCTATGGCAACCTGGCTGAGAATGTTTATTCCTTTTACCAGCCCTCCATGGATATCCAGCCCTCGGCACGGATGGAAGTCGTTGAAGAACAGCCGGTAACGCAGAATTTTCCGCTGGGGTCGGCGCGTGCGCAGATACATGAGAATTATATCCTCGCCCAGACGGAAGACGGCATCGTCCTGATCGACCAGCACGCGGCGCATGAACGCCTTGTCTATGAGAGTTTCAAAACCCAGTTCGGCGAAAACGGCGTTGAGAAACAGGGCCTCCTCACGCCCGAGATCTTCTCATTTGACGATACGGATATCGAATTCCTGCTCGCTGAGGCCGCACAGCTCGCGAAGCTCGGCCTTGAGATCGAGAGCTTCGGCGCGGGCGCGATTGCAGTACGCAGCATTCCGGCGCTTCTTTCGGGCCGCATTGATGTGTACGGACTTCTGTGCGATATTCTCGACGAGTTAAGGGAAAAGGAAAGCTCCGGCCTTCTCGAGGAAAAAATTAACGCGCTTTTGTCGACGATGGCCTGTCACGGCTCCGTCCGCTCGGGCCGCAGGCTGAACGTGGTTGAAATGAACGCACTTTTGCGCCGCATGGAAGAAACGCCTTTATCGGCCCAGTGCAATCATGGCCGTCCGACCTTCATCACCCTTTCCCTCAAAGACATTGAAAAACTATTCAGCCGGAGATAACTGGAGATAAATCATGGAAAAGAACCGTAATATCATTCTCGCTTTTTATGCCGTGCTGTCGGTTATCGTCATTATGAGCAGCACACCCAATGTCTCGCTGGTGACTTACGGCAGATTGGCGAATTATGGCTTTACGATCTCTATGATCGTCCTGATCGTCGCCTATATCGCCCGCGCGAAATTCCCGCGCAATGACAGTTTCGAAGAAAACCATACGACGTTCATTATCCGCACGCTGTGGATCTATACGAGTATCGCAGCGCTTGGCATGATCGGCGCGGCGATCGAGGTCGCCCAGCAGGGCAATCTCGATGCCATCCAGCCCATCGCGGATTCAGTCGCGTCCGGTATCCAGCCGACCGAAGCGGAAATGCGCGCTTCCGTCTTGCAATACCTGACCGATAACGACAGCCTGCTGCGCATGCAGTTCCATATCTGGCTGTGCCCGGCCCAGCTTTACCTGATCTGGCGGATCCTGCGCGGCGGCAGCCGTGCTTTCAAAAGCTACCGCATCGCCAATCCGAAGAACTGGTTCTAGTTGTAGCTTTCACCGACAAGATCAAGCGCCTGCATTTCGTACAGGTGACGATAGGAAGAGCCCGCGCGCGATAGTAACTCACTATGCGTGCCTTCCTCGATGATCCGCCCCTGATCAAAAACCAGAATGCGGTCGACCTTCTGGATCGTCGCCAGGCGGTGCGCCACCGTAATCGTCGTGCGCCCGCTCATTGCCGCTTCGAGCGCCTTTTGTATCAGGTGCTCCGACACGGAATCGAGGCTCGATGTTGCCTCATCCATAATCAGGATAGGGCAATCGGCGAGGATCGCGCGAGCGATCGCCACGCGCTGTCTCTCGCCGCCAGACAGTTTGACCCCGCGCTCACCGACCAACGTCTCATACCCGTTCTCGAGTTTTGTAATAAACTCATGGGCATGGGCCCGCTTCGCAGCATCGATAATCTCCTCGCGCGTCGCCTCGACACGGCCATAGGCGATATTCTCGGCCAGCGTTCGGTGAAACAGGATAGGCTCCTGCGGCACCAGCGCCATCGATTTGCGCAATGACGACTGGGTCACATGCGCGATATTCTGGTTGTCGATGCGGATCTCGCCGCCCTGAATATCGTAAAGCCGCTGGATCAGTTTGACGAATGTCGATTTACCCGATCCCGACAATCCCACCAGCGCGACTTTTTCGCCTGCCTTGATGGTGACCGAGAGACCGTCATAAATCTGCCGCCCTTTCTTGCCATAGCTGAAATCGACGCGGTCGAAGACGATTTCACCGCGACGTTCGTTCCGCATATCGAGCTCAAGATGACGCGCGTTTTCAATCTCGCGTATCTCGTCTTCATGCAACCAGAATCCGACCGCATCCTCGATCTCGCTCGCCGAGCGCTGCAGTTCGTTCACGTGACGGCCGATATCACGCATGTAACCGCCGATCATGAACGAAGCCGTAATCGTCAGCGCGATATCGCCGGCGCTCGCATGACCATGCCGCCACATCCAGATCGTCAGGCCCATCATACCCGTCATCAAAACCATGCGGATCAGAGAGCGCAGGAAATCACTGAGCAGCGCCGATTGCCATGCCCACAGTGATTTTTTGCGCCATTCCGTCGCCACGTTGTGAAAACGGCCGTCTTCGGCCTCTTCCGAGGCAAAAGCCTTGATCGTTGAAATGCCCGTCATCATGTCGGCGAGCGTCGCGCCGACTTTCGTATCGGCTGATGACGCGACCGAGAAGCGCGGTGCAAGGAATCGCACCGACATCCAGACGCTGAAACCCACATAAAGCAGGATCATGCCGAATGAAAACGCGCCGACGATCGGCAGTTTTACCGTCAACATGCAGGTCATGCCGATCATGACGACAAAAGCCGGGAAAAAGCCGAAGAAGATCGTATCTTCGAATTTATCGAACGACCACATGCCGCGCGTAATCTTGCGCACGGTCGCACCCGCGAAACTGTTGGCATGCCATTCAGCCGAAAAGCGGACCACCTTGCGCATACCTTCAGTCACGATGTTGAACAGGTTATGCGATGCGAACCAGTTCCAGTTGAACAAAGCCGCCGACCAGAAAACATGATGCAGGAAGGCAAGCACGGTGAACATGCCGAAATAAAGCCACGCTTTATGGGCCGCAGCAGCGTTATCAGTGCCGGCGTGGCCAAGCGCATCGACGATCTTTCCCGTGACCAGAGGCACGAAAACGTCAATCGTGACGGCAATCGCCATCAACAGGACAGCAGACCACGACAGGAACGGATGGCGTTTCCAGTGATGGATAGCGAAGCGGATAATGTCTTTAGCTGTAATAGTGCGTTTCATAGTTCAAGTCCTTTAGTAAGTAATAAAGGAGCAACGGCACCACATAGATCGGTAAAAATTTTCAAAAGCTGGAAATAAAAACTGTCAGATGATCTCGGAGGTGCCCCTGCGCCTTTGCGGCAAGCATCTGAAAGATGCCTGATCGAAAGGTTTCCGGGCAAAATAGCTAACGCCTTAGGCGGCTAGCGGAACAAATGACCCGGAAACGACGGTATTGGGTGCGGTAATTCGCATGGGTCGTTTCCTCTGTTAAGAAGGTCAGGATGTCATACAAAAAAATATCTGGCAAGAATATTTTATACTTATGGTTTTGGCGCAAAGAAAATCAGCGATGCGCCGATCAGGATCAGCGCGAAACCGGCCGCGTGATAGAGCGTCAGTTTCTCGCCCAGATAAAAGACTGAAAAGCCTACAAACACCGTCAGGGTAATGACTTCCTGAATGGTTTTAAGCTCCGCCGCGCTGTAGAAACGATAGCCGATCCGATTCGCCGGAATGGCCAGGCAATACTCGAAAAGCGCGATGCCCCATGAAATCAGGATGACGCGCGTCAACGGCAGGTCATGGAATTTCAGGTGCCAGTACCATGCCGATGTCATAAAAACATTGGAAAGCAGCAATAGCGCGATCGGTGCCACCATCATCAGATTCATATTTCACCCGATCGCTTTCAGTATTTTCTGGGCGGCATCCAGAGTATTGCGCACGGAAATTCTTTTCTTTTCCTGATCCGGGGACGCGCCGTATTTTTCCTCGTCGTAAATTTCGGCGCGGATTAAATCCTCGACCAGTACCGCTTTGTAAAGATCATTCGCTGCGGCGACACCTTCGAACAGAGCAATCGTCAATAACGGCGAGGACGTTTCCTCGACCAGCGAATGGAAAAGCGTCAATTCAATCACATCGAGGCTTTCGATATATGATTTTATGGCGGTCGTGACATTATCCGCCTGTGTCAGGGATTTGATATCGCTGGTGACTTCTATTTTGCAGGCGAATTTATTTTCAAACCATGAAATCCACGGATTCCACGCCGCTTCCTGCGCTTTGCGATATTGCTCGGTATCTGCCCGGTAGAGGATAAGATCGGTATCGACGTAACTTAAGATATGCTTCTCGGCCTTGTCGCGCGGCGTGACATTGTCGATTGCCGTCACGATAATCTGGTTGACCGGCATCGTCAGCGGCAGGATGTCTTTTTCCTGCGCCGACCATTCGAGCATGACTTCCGTCGCCAGTTTCTCATTCGGGCAAACCAGGACACGCCCGGCCGGTGTCTTGACCGGCTTGCCGTCCAGGTGAATGCCGAAACCTCCCTGCTCGGACGACAGCGAGACGAGTTTATAAAAACGTTTCATTATTCGCAGCCCTGCCCTAATGCGACAATATTCGAACCTGCCAGTAATTTCAGGTCTGCTTTGGCCGGGGCTGGCATGTTCTTCGGCTCCGGACAGTCGATCGATATTTTCAGCATCCCGCCATTGCCATGCTCACTATGGCCTTTCGCGACCAATTGCCCTTTTGAGGAAATCTCGAGATTTTCGAACATGCCTGAACCGCTATTTGCCGCCGGCTGCACAACGCCCTTGATATCCAGTGCGCCGAAATGCCCGGTCAGGACGTTGGTCTTGTCGAAGGAATAGGACGCACGCGATGAAATCTCTTTTTTCATCGGCACGGAGAAATCGAAATCGCGTTTCAGGTATTCGCCCTTTATTTTCAACGCGGACGGTTCGGTCGCATCAATCCCGGCATGATCGATTCTCAGGTCGTTTTTGCTATCCTGCGAAAATCTGAAATTCTCGAGCTGGAAATTCTCGATATCCCGCTTGCCCGTTAAAAGATCCCAGAAGCCAAAGGCGATATCGACGCGGTCGATCATGAATTCGTTTTTCACTTCACGAAAAACACCATGCACATTCTCAACTTTCATGGCGAGTTGCGGAATGATGTTGAATTGATTGATGCCGCCGATCGTTACATCTGCCTTCAGGAAGTCTGAAAAAGCCTGCTCAAGCCCTTTGCGGTGGCTCTCCGACGTGCCGCCCATCATCGACAAGGAGACAAGCCCGACCGCCATCAGGACGACGATAAAGACAAGAATTCTCAAAAGCCAGGTAGTGATAATCGACGCGACAGGTTTTGCCATTTTACTTCCCCTTATTCTCCATGAATGGATCGAAATCGTAATCAGGCGTAAAGCCGAACGCCTTCCAGCTCTGCTGCAATTCATCGGGCAGCGGTGCCACGAGATCGAGCAGCCTGCCGTCCTTCGGATGCGGGAACTGGACGCGCACTGCATGCAAATGCAGCCGCCCAGAGATCCCCTCTTCGTCTATGAGTTTGCTCATGCCATTATATTTTTCATCGCCGATAATCGGGCAATTCAGAATATCCGCCGTATGCACGCGGATCTGGTGCATGCGCCCGGTGCGCGGCCAGAAGGCCATCGAGGCTGCGCCTTTTTCGCTTTTCTCGAGCAAACGGAAAGACGTGCGTGAATGCTTGCCGTTGACATTATCGATCACCACGGCTTCCTTGCGCTTGCCCTCGCCCTTGATAATCGCGCCATTAATATCGCCGCCGGCTTTCTTCGGCACGGGCGACACCAGCGCCCAGTAGATTTTCTTGATATCGCGCTCTTCGAACATCTTGCCCAAAGCCTGCGTCATTTTGAGTGAGCGCGCACAGATCAGAAGTCCGGACGTATCGCGATCGAGCCGGTGAACAAGACGCGGACGAACGCCTTTCAGGTTGATCAGCGTGCCGAGCATGCCGTCGATATGCCGCTTGATATTCGGCCCGCCCTGCACCGGCAATCCATACGGTTTATTGAGGACAAGGATTTCTCCGTCGTCGTAAACCGTGATCGATTCAAGGAACTCCTTGTCGTTTTCCTGCGGAATAAAGGTCAGAGATGAGAAATTCTCGGGCTTCGTTTCGACCGGCGGCAGGCGGATAATCTGCCCCGCGGCCAGCCGTGTATCGGTCTTTGCGCGTTTGCCGTCCACCCTTACCTGACCCGTCCTCACCATCTTTTGCAATAGCGCATAAGGAACACGGTCGAGGGTTTTCTTCAGCCAGCGATCGAGCCGCTGGCCGTCATCATCCGGGTGAACTTCGTAACTTCTGACACCACTCATGCGGCGAAACTGCGAACAAGAAACATGCCGCCCGCCAAAGCGAGGATGGATACACACACGGAAGCCAGCACATAGGCCAGCGCCGGCGCATAGGCACCGCGCTCATAAAGCGTGAAAGCATCGAGCGCAAAAGCCGAGAATGTCGTAAAGCCGCCGAGGATTCCAACGATGGCGAAATGGCGCACATCCTGCGACCAGTTTGTAAAGTGCGCGAGCAGCCCGGCCATAATCCCGATGACGAGCGAGCCGGCAACATTAACGACAAACGTGCCCCACGGGAAATCGGCACCCCACATAGTGAGGGCAAACCTGCCGACCAGAAATCGGGCGACCGAACCAATAGCCCCGCCAAGGGCAATAAGAAGAATGGTTTTCATGCGTTAAGCTTTACCTGAGAAAGGAAGATTTTAAACGATTTTCTTGACTTTACGTAACCTGTAAATTATCTACGACCGGATCAATGCGTAGGTAAAAAAATGTCCGCCAAGCCCCAACTTCAAACCACCGCCCTGACGATCGGGTCTTTGAAAATCGAAGACGGTTTTGTAACGGTCGGCGATAAGCCCGTTCTTTTCACGCCAGGTGTTTCGGCGATTTTCAGGAGAATAGCCGAGGCCGCAGGCACGGCCGTTTACGACCGCACCATCCTCGCCGAAAATCTGGCCGTCAACCGGGAAGCACTTCGGAACCATGTCGTTACCATACGGGCAACGTTCAGAGCCGCCGGCATAGAAGATGCCGTGGTAAGAATCCGCGCGCAACGACAAACGAATAACGGCGCACATATGCTGAACCTGAAAGCATTCGGCGCTTTTTAGATATTCCTGTATAGTTTCGCTGGAAATAAAATTGAATATTGAGATGGTTCGATGAACATTAACATCCGAAAAGCCATACGCACTTATGAGAAGCTCGGAATGAAGGACACTGGAATCACGACTTATAAAGCGTAATTTTAATTCTCTTTGTTCTTTTCTTCCCTGAGCTTTTGCCAGTAATCCAGTCGCTTCCTGATCTCGCGCTCGAACCCGCGCTCGGGCGGATTGTAGAAATTCTCGCGCTCCATGCCGTCCGGGAAGTAATTCTGGCCCGAGAAAGCATGTTCCGTATTGTGATCGTAATCGTACCCTTTGCCGTAGCCTTCGTTTTTCATCAGCTTGGTCGGCGCATTCAGGATATGTTTGGGCGGCATCAGCGAGCCGGTTTCCTTGGCCCTGCGCTTCGCATCATTATAGGCGACATAAACTGCATTCGATTTCGGCGCGGTCGCCACATAGACAAGGGCCTCAGCCAGTGCCAACTCACCCTCCGGAGATCCCAGCCGTTCATAGGTTTCCCAGGCGTGAAGCGTCATCTGCAGGGCCTGCGGATCGGCAAGGCCGATATCCTCGGTTGCCATCCTCACCATGCGGCGCGCGATATATTCCGGGTGTTCGCCACCGGCCAGCATACGGCAGAACCAATAGAGCGCCGCATCGGCATCGCTCCCTCGCACGCTCTTGTGAAGCGCGGAGATCAGATTGTAGTGAGAGTCGTCTTTTTTATCGTAGAGCGGCGCGCGGCGCTGAACGATCGCCATCAAGCCGGTTAAATCCAGCTCGCCTTGCGCCTGTACGAAAACCTGCTCAGCCAATGTGAGGATATAGCGCCCGTCGCCATCCGCCATGGCCTTGAGATTTTCTCTCGCATCCGGCGTTAAAGGCAGTTTCCGTCCGTAATGGCCTTCGGCGCGGGAGAGCAAAATCTCAAGCGCGGCATCATCCAGACGCTTGAGAACAAAAACCTGCGCGCGCGACAGCAGCGCGGAATTAAGCTCAAACGAAGGGTTTTCCGTCGTCGCGCCTATCAGGATGACCGTGCCGTCCTCGACGACCGGCAGGAACGCGTCCTGCTGTGATTTGTTGAAACGGTGGATCTCATCGACGAAGAGCAGCGTGCCCTTGCCGTTCTCGGCGCGCAGCTTCGCGGAATCGAAAATTTTCCTGAGATCGGCCACGCCGGAGAAAATCGCCGAGATGGTTTCGAAATGCAGGTCGGTATGCTGGGCGAGAATCCGTGCAAGCGTTGTCTTGCCGCAACCAGGCGGACCCCAGAAAATCATCGACGATAATTTGCGCGCGGCGACCATCTTGCCCAGCGGTGCGTCCGCCCCGACCAGATGATCCTGGCCGACAACTTCCTCCAGCGTTTGCGGACGCAAGAGATCCGCCAAAGGCCGTGTTTCAGGCTTTGTCTTCTTGGGTACGTCTACAGCGAAAAGATCGGGCATAGAGTGATATTAGGCGTTTTCCCGGGCTATTCCAGCTTTAAATAGGCAGCTTAAGGGGAAAATGACGTTCTATCGACATGATCCGTTATGGCTTTAACGTGAATGTTTTTATCTGCATAACGCGCAATGTCATCCATAAAAAACAGCGGAGCCGCCAGCATGCCGGGCAGAACAAAATTCCGGAGAATATTTTTTCGCGCCGAATAGAAAACATGGTCCTGTAACGTCGCGCCTTGGCTGGAATTCAGGCCGAGCCCGTTAAATGCCAAAAGACTTGTTAAATATACGCCCGAACCACTTATAATATTTTTATATTCAGGAAATTTCATGGCGGCATACGTCGTCAGGCCCAGCCCCAATCCCGCGATACCGATTGCGGCAAAGGTAAAGGCGGCCTTGATCCCGTGCGGCAATTCATTCCTTGCCCGGTTCCGTGCGTTTTCGTTTTCCCATTCTTCAGAAATTATATTCGTTAATTTTTTCGACATTGGTTTGTTCTCCTTTGCCGGCTTTATTTGATATTTTCACGGAATCCGCAATTTTATTCCTGTTTACTTGAATTTATATAGCGTTTCAGGTAAATTTCCTTTTATGATTTCAAGCAGGCAAATGCGGGCGGCCCGCGCTCTTCTTGGCTGGAAGCAATCCGAAGCGGCAAAGGCAAGCAAGCTTTCTTTGACGGCATTGAATGCCATCGAAACGGATAGCGCGTCTCCGCGAACATCCACCGTTTTGCAAATTCAACACGCCTATGAAGAGGCGGGCATCGAATTTTTGCCCGGCGACGGCTTAAGGCTGCGCTCTGAAATCTTCAATATCCAGACACTCGAAAACGATGACACCGTCTTCAAATTACTCGACGATGTATTTGAGACGACTCTGCGGACACGAGAGCCCATGCGATGGTTCGGTGTCTCGGAAGATCTGATGATCAAAAAATACCGTGCGGCGCATTTTGCTTATTTCACGAAAATGAAAAGGGAAGGTTTAAAAGAACGCTGCCTCTGCGGCCAGATGCAAAAACAATTTTATGCGCCGGCTTCGGTTTCCGATTACCGTATCCTGCCGCAGGAATTTATGGGTTCCGTTGATTACGGCGTTTACGGCATGAAACTTTGCATCGGTACATTTACCAGGAAAGCCCGTGTCATCGTTATCGAACATGAAGGCATTGCAGATGCCTATCGCCAGCAATATGACACATTCTGGAACATGGCGAAGCCGCTGACAAATTATCGTTCCGGATTTGATGCCGACTTCGAAAAAGCGCAGGAATTAAGTAAGCGCAATTCAAAAAAATCCTAACCGATCACCACAGAAATGGCTGGATGGCTAATGCGCCGTCACAACCCTTTCCTGTCCTTTGGAGCGCAGCTTGACGGCCCAGCCCTGCGTCGCGCTGTCCAGCGCGCCCTGGAGTTCGGACGAAGCGTTAATCGGCGTTTTATTCACGGCCAGCACGATATCGCCCACCGTCACGACACGGGTCGCGATCGAATTCGGCTCGACCTTGATCACGACTACGCCCTTGTCTTCGTCCTTGAGGCCGAGCTCAGTCTCAACCGCAGGGTTCACATTGGCGACGGTCGCGCCGGAGAGCGGGTTACGGCCTTTGATCAGGGTGATTTTACGCGCCGGGCTGTCGGGCGGCACAATCGCTTCCATCGTCGCCTCACCTTTTTCGCCCTTGCGGGTATAGGCGATCTTCGCCTTGTCGCCGATCGCGACCATGGCCAGACGGAAACGCAGTTCTGACGCATCATGTACCTTATGCTCATTCACATCGGTGATCAGGTCGCCGACCTTGAGGCCCGCCTTCAAAGCCGGGCTTTCCTGATGCAGGGAGGTCACCAGCGCACCTGACGGAGATGCGAGGCCCAGCGAGCGCGCGATATCGGATGTCACGTCCTGGACGGAAATCCCGACCCATGGGCGCACGATATTGCCGCTTTTATCGAGCTGGCCGGATTTTTCGGCGGCGATGACGGTCGCGACCATTTCAGACGGAATGGCAAAACCGATGCCGAGATTGCCGCCGGATTTGGAGAAGATCGCCGAATTGATGCCGACGATACCGCCTTTCATCGAGACCAGCGGGCCGCCGGAATTGCCCGGGTTGATCGCCGCATCGGTCTGGATGAAGAAATTGAAGTCATTAATATTGAGCGAGGACCTTGCCAATGCCGACACAATACCTGACGTGACTGTCTGGCCGACACCGAACGGATTGCCGATCGCGATCACCAGATCGCCGACTTCCATCGTATCACTTGGCTGCAGCGAGGCGGCGGGCAATTTCTCGCCCTTGGTATCGAGGCGCAAAAGCGCGATATCCGAGCCCGGATCGACGAGTTTCATCTCGGCCGGAAATTCGCGGCCGTCCGAGAGCATGACGGTAACTTCCCGAGCGTCCTTCACCACATGCGCGTTGGTCACGACCAGTCCTGCCGAGTCGACAATTACGCCGGAGCCCAGTGAGCTTTCAAGGCGCTGCAGCGGCACACCCATGCCGCGTCCACCAAAGAACTGGTTGAAGAAAGGATCGGCCATCAATGGATTGACAGCCTGCGTGGTGACGATCTTCTTGGTATAGATATTGACAACCGCGGGCGCGACTTTCTTGACGAGCGGCGCATAAGACATCTGGATCTCGGCGGCGGATTGCGGAACGACATCCTGCGCGAAAATCCCGATCGGCAACAGGGAAAGTGCAAAAACAAAAAATGGTAATATTTTCTTCATCGCGAGGTCCCTTAAATTTCCACGAATATGATCTTATCTCAATTGATTAAATTATTTATGCTTTCCCCGCGAAAGCGGGGATCTTCCTTTTATGCCTGGAAAAGGTCCCCGCTTTCGCGGGGAAAGCAAAGCTCTTCTTTGTGGTCATCCAAGCTTGTAACACAGCCAGAACAATATAACGCCCGCGAGGCAATAAAAAACCCGCCTTCCGGCGGGTTCTTCTGAATTATTCAGCGTCTTTTTTCGCTGCTTTTTTGGCCTTTGGCTTTTCTTCTTTAGCGTCTGGGCCTTCAGCCTTTGGAGCTTTTTCTTTCTTTGCGGTGTTCGCTTTTTTAACTGCGGCTTTAGAGACTGTCAGCTCATCCGCAGGACCTGCGACAAGTTCAGCTTCCTGACCTGAATCCTTGCCTTTGGCAGACGGATCGCGGTCAACCAGTTCGATAACCGCCATCGGGGCAGCATCGCCGTAACGGAAGCCGGCCTTGAGGACGCGGGCATAACCGCCCTGGCGTGCTTCGTAACGCTCGGACAGTGTCGAGAACAGTTTCGCAACAACCGCATCATCGCGCAGAATTGAGAAAGCGCGACGACGGTTGGCGAGGCCGCCTTTTTTGCCGAGAGTGATCAGTTTTTCAACGAACGGGCGCAGTTCTTTTGCTTTTGGCAAAGTCGTGACGATCTGTTCGTGCTTTACCAGAGAGTTTGCCATGTTCGACAGCATCGCTGAACGGTGTGAAGATGTACGGTTCAGTTTACGTTGTTTAATTCCGTGTTTCATTTTTTAGTCTTTCTCTTTTCTGCGATCTTAAACGGGTAAGATCATTGTGTTTTCAGACAGGCACTACTTCAAAAGCGTTACTTATCCGTTCGGGCATCATGCCCTTTTTAGAAACGGGGTCCGATTTTCACCGGACCCTGTCAATTCCTTAGCTGGCGAATGGATCATCCATTTTTTTCGCCAGTTCTTCGATATTCTCTGGCGGCCATCCTTCGATTTGCATGCCGAGGTGCAGGCCCATCTGGGTCAGAACTTCCTTGATTTCATTCAGGGACTTACGACCGAAGTTAGGTGTGCGCAACATTTCGGATTCTGATTTTTGAACGAGATCACCGATATAAATGATGTTGTCGTTTTTCAGGCAGTTTGCGCTGCGGACGGAAAGTTCCAATTCTTCCACTTTCTTGAGAAGATTGCGGTTGAATGGCAGGCTTTCTTCTTCGCGTGTGACTTTCGCTTCTTTAGGCTCATCGAAGTTGATGAATACTTGAAGCTGGTCCTGCATGATACGTGCTGCATAAGCAACTGCATCTTCAGGAGAGATAACGCCGTTTGTCTCGATCGTCATTGTCAGCTTGTCGTAGTCAGTGATCTGGCCAACGCGTGTATCTTCAACTTCGTAAGATACTTTGCGGATTGGCGAGAAAATAGAGTCGACAGGGATCAGACCGACAGGTGCGTCTTCCGGACGGTTTTGAGCCGCTGGACGGTAGCCTTTGCCTGTGTTGACTGTCATTTCCATTTCCAGTTTCGCACCTTTATCGAGTGTGCAGATAACGAGATCTGGGTTCATGATTTCGATGTCGGCGCCGGCTTCGATCATTCCTGCAGTCACTTCGCAAGGACCTTCAGCGTTGATGCGCATACGTTTTGGACCTTCAGCGTGCATACGAACCGCGATCGCCTTGATGTTCAGGATGACATCAGTGACATCTTCGCGAACGCCTTCGATTGTCGAGAATTCATGCTGAACTCCGGCAATTTTAACAGCAGTGACGGCAGCGCCTTGCAGGGAAGAAAGCAGAATGCGGCGCAGAGCATTACCAAGTGTCAAACCGAATCCGCGTTCCAGTGGCTCAACGACAACTTTACCTGCGTTGCTGTTGGTCTTGTTGCGCTCGATATCAAGCTTGTTTGGTTTGATCAGTTCCAGCCAGTTCTTCTGTATCAACATGCCCTTTGTTTCCTTTTCAAAATCGTAAGACTATTCAAATTAGTTTTGCGGCGCGCCTGGATTAAACGCGACGACGTTTGCGTGGACGGCAGCCATTGTGTGGAATTGGCGTGATGTCTTTGATGCCTTTGACGATCAGACCTGCAGCTCCGATTGCGCGGAGAGCGGATTCACGACCTGTGCCCGGACCTTTAACTTCGACATCGACTTCCTTGAGGCCGTGTTCCTTGGCTTTATTCGCTGCGTCTTCTGCGGCCATCTGGGCTGCATAAGGCGTAGACTTACGTGAGCCTTTGAAGCCCATCGTGCCGGATGTCGACCACGAGATCGTGTTGCCCATCATGTCTGTGATGGTGATGATCGTGTTGTTGAATGTTGCGTTTACGTGAACAATACCTGTGTGGATATTCTTACGTGCGGCTTTTTTCTTTCCGCCTTTGGCGGTTTTAGCGCCTGTTTTAGCTGGTGCAGCCATGTGAGTATTCCTTTTAAATTCGCAAAATTACTTATTTTTTAGTAACAGGCTTTTTGCCAGCGATTGGTTTCGCCGGGCCTTTACGTGTACGCGCATTTGTTTTTGTGCGCTGACCACGAACTGGCAAACCTTTACGGTGACGCAGACCGCGATAGCACTGCATATCAACAAGACGTTTGATAGACAGGGAAATTTCGCGGCGCAGATCGCCTTCGATAAGGAAGCGGTTTGATTCAATCACTTTGCGGATTTGATTCAATTCATCTTCGGTGAGGTCTTTCATGCGACGTGAGAAATCGATGCCTACTTCTTTGCAGATTTCTTCAGCCGTGTGACGACCAATGCCGTGGATGTAAGTAAGAGAGATAATTGCTCTCTTGTTGTCAGGAATGTTGACACCTGAAATACGGGCCATAGTTGCTCCTTGAGCGGTTAAAGTTTGAGTTCAAGCCGAACCGTAAAAGCCGAAAAAATTAAGGCCGCCAGTTCGTTATCCAAACTCCGTTTAAGCTATTGATATATTTCAATATCAAAGCTGCGGTCAGACCTCAAAAAAGCTCTGGTTCGCCGGAATTCGCGCATACTATTGATTATATGAGTGGAGTCAACAAAATAACGCAATTATCTGTGGATAACTCGCATTATTTGGGTGCGGCCAAAAGATCCTGCCATTGGGGTGGCAAAGTGACGTTCCGGGCCCAGGCCGGCCTGTCCTGCTCCAGGGCATCGCAGAATTCGACCGCACGGTCGAAAGTCAGCCGGAGATAGCCCTGCATGAAGTAGTTTTCGAACACATGGGCAGCCTGCATCCTCAACCTGTCCTTGCTGGCGGTTTCGGCCAATGCCTCGCTGCACAGGGCGGTAATCTGGCCGGGAGATGCCATTTTCCGGGCCTTTTCCAGCAATTCCTGGCCCCAGACGGCACGCAGGGAATGATCGATATAACTATTAGGGCGTACTGTATTGCTCAGGGACAGAATAAGCTGGCGCGCCAATTGCGGATGGCCGTCGTGCCGGGAGGCAATGACATTCCGTATGGAGTCGATAACCTTCATATCTTCAGGATATTGGCCGATCAGGGACTGGGCTTTAGCGCAAATATGGGCATCCGGGATGGCTGGATCGTCGGCGCATTTCTCGAAGGCACGAATTTTTGCGCCCTTCATTGTCAGTAAGCCATGGATAAAACGCAGTATCATGTCGGATAATTTACGATTATGGCAATGATCCCGTCAAGCTATTTTGACAGGATTTTCGCGATGCTGGTCGTGACATCGTTCACAGCTGCCATGCCATCGACTTTTTGCAGGATGCCCTTTCCTTCATAATAGGGAAGGATCGGCTTTGTCTGCTCGTTATAGACAGCAAGGCGCTTTTTCAGAGCATCGGCATTATCATCAGGACGTGGGCCGCCAACTGTTTCTGCGGCGCGCTTTTCGATACGGGCAAGCAGTGCATTCTCATCGACGGCGAGCTGAATCACCGCATTGAGATTACGTCCTTTTTTAGCAAGCATGACATCGAGAGCTTCGGCCTGCGGCACGGTGCGCGGGAATCCGTCGAGAATAAAACCGCGCTTGCAGTCATCCTGATCGATACGGTTCGAAATCATTTCGATCATAATGTCGTCGGATACGAGACCGCCTGTTTCGATGATGTTCTTGACCTTCACGCCAAGCGGTGAAGCTGCGGCTATCTCTGCGCGCAGCATGTCACCGGTGGAGAGCTGCTTCAAACCGCGATCGTCTTCAAGGATCTTGGCCTGCGTACCTTTGCCGGCACCCGGAGGCCCGAGCAGAATGATATTGGTCATCGACGTGTTTTTCCGAGTTTGGTGCGTTTCAGGAGGCCTTCATACTGGTGTGCGATCATGTGGCTGTGCACCTGCGCGACCGTATCCATCGTGACCGATACGACGATCAGCAAGGATGTACCGCCGAAATAGAATGGCAGCGCGTATTCGGCGATCAGCAGTTCCGGCAGCAGACAGATCAGGACCAGGTAGATCGCGCCGATCACCGTGATGCGGGTCAGGACGTAATCGAGATATTCGGCTGTCGCCTTGCCTGGACGAACGCCCGGGATAAAGCCGCCATGCTTGCGCAACATATCGGCGTTTTCTTCCGGATTG
>JBEHYB010000021.1:0-28318 GCA_048498395.1 Pseudomonadota bacterium | reverse complement strand
GAGATCCCCGCTTTCGCGGGGAAAGCAGAATTTTCCTCTGCCCTTAAAAATTGAGACATAACGGAGCGCCGTTTTACGCTTATTTATCAATCACTTGCCCCGATCTCGAACCGCAGCATAGCGAATATTTGCGTAAATGCTGAAATTAATATATATTCTTAACAATTCATTAAAAATAAGGGGTGTGTCGGACAAACGGCACGAAGACTATAAACTGTACTCTATGTTTCTGGGGTTATTGAGATGACACTTTCAAACTTGCAAAAATTCGGTATCGCAGCCGGCGTAGCAGTCGCCGCCATGGGTGCCAATTTCTCCGATGCCTACGCCCAAGGCAAAGGCCCCACTCTTTCACAATTGCCAATCGGCAAATGCATGACACGCAGCGATCTCACAGCGCATTTAATCGACGAAGGCCAATCCATTCTGGTTGCACATGATGCCGTTGGTTACAGTGGTAAAACAGGCGAGAAGCTATTTACGCGTGAATTATTTACCGCCGATCAGAAACTGAAAACGGGCTATCATATGTCTGCCAATATTTCCGGAGACTTCTGCAAATCCGCCAATCTCAGCAATATCAAATTGTTTGACGCACGTACGGGTAAAATTGATTCGCGCGCTTATTACACACCTGTCAGCTATAGTTCTCAAGGCACGTTGAATAATTCCATCAATTCAAGCTTGAAGACTTTCAATGCCGCCCCCGTATTCCAGGCAGACGCAGCTGATAACGGCGTGAAAGTTACTGTAATTGCCAATATAAAAAGTGGCGAAGGTGTTGTTTTGTTTTCAAAAGCAAATGGGCAGTTAACTGATAAAGCTGGATATTCGACTGTCAAAACTTCATATAGCCCCGTAGCTACAAAAACACTTGACCAACCTAAAGCACCAACCAGCCTGGTTCTTGCAGTTAATTAAAACATCGCATCATTGCTCTGGCTGATGGCTGCAGCAATTTGCGGTTTCGGCGGGATGGTATTTACCTCGGGCTTAACCGTATTCGCTTTGGCAGCCTCAAAATGCTCGGTTAATTCGGGAGCTGACGCAAATGCTGGGTCTCTCACCGACGATGTTCTTTTCTGTACGGCATCACCATAGAAATTTGTTGCATAACTATTTCCTCCATCATCTTTATATCTACTTTCAGCATAATCAGATAACGTGGTTTTTTTATTTTCCTGACCAAGATTTATCCTTGCCTCAAAAGTAGCCTCATCCTTCACAACCACTTTACCAGCATCTGCAAATGTAGGATGCGCCTTGCGTTGAGCATCAAGCTCCGCCTCCAGCGCCGGATCGCTCTTGCCGTTGTGATCGCGTTTATACTCTTCGCTTTTCTCCCAAAGCTTCATGTATTCTTCGAATTCGTCTTGCTCGCCGTCTTTGATCAGGCCGTTCTTAACTGCCTGATCCGCATATTTTTTCGGATTGGCGTTGATCTTTTTCAATGTACTCAGGACTTCGCCCTGCGTCATGCCGGGGATTTCGTCCGACATCTGCGCGTCCCACTCTTTGCGGGATTTTTCTAACGCTTCTGTCGCATTATCAGCCGCTTCGCGCATGCCCTCGATGCTGTCGTTATCTTCGCCTTCATCGCCGACGATCTTGCCGTTGGCATCCACTTCGAAACCGTTCAAAACACGGATCGCGCCGGGACCATTCGAGATGGAATACTCACCGTTATAGTTGGCGATCGCGACTTTGGTCGCATGCATGCGCTCGATCGCCGCCGGCAGGTTGCCGCCGAAAGACGACTGCATGACCAGCGCGCCGACATCCAGATTTTGCGAATGCACAATATCCGGATCGTCTTCGTCGAGATTCTGATCCAGCGTATGCTCATTATCGACTAAAGATAGAGTCGCGCGCTGCTCTGCGGCAAACGGGTTCTCGCCAGTGATGGATTCACTGTTCTCGCGAAAGACTTTTAATGGTGATGTTTCAGTCAACGACATTAAATACCCGTGGTGATTCAAAAACTTCCCACGAGTATGCCCAAGAAATCTTGGTATATTATGAAAATTATCTAAAATTTTAGATGATAAAATTTTAGCCTAATTCTATGATAATTTAATCTGCCGTTAACCGAAATTTCCCTTTAAAAGCGCCGTTTTTCAGCCTATATTCTATTGTATCATCAATTATTGATAGATAGCAAGTGTTCATACCTCGGTATGATCCCCTCCCCGGCGTATTGCCCGTTCACGAATTTCTTGCGCCGCGAAAGCCGCCCCGCCTATATTTGCGCCATGCGTATCACCCCGCTTCACTCTCTTGCCGGACTTAGTTTCGCCTTCGCGCTTGCGGCGGACGTGCCTGCGGCAAACGGCATGTTTTCGGAACATAAAGCCGCGCCTGCGGCAGGAAACGGCGAAGTCTATATGCGCGTCGTCGATGTCGGCAATGCGCTTTGCGTCGTCGTGAAAGTCCCGGGCAAACATTACATGCTCTACGACGCGGGGAATTTTAACACGAAACAATGCGCGGCGGCCGTGCGCGAAATCGTCGGCAATGACAAGCTGGATCTCGTCGTGCTCAGCCATTCCGATGCCGATCATATCGGCGAGATCCCGGCGATCCTTCCCACCTATCCACCAGCAAAACTCGTCTATACGGGCCGCGCGGGAACATCCGCCAAATTATGGCCGAAAGTGATCTCCGCTATTGAAACGGTCGAAGATAATGGCCGCGCGCATGGGCAAAACCCAGTCCGCAATCTCCAGCTCGAGCCTCTGCCCAACACGCTCTCGCCGCAACAGAAACCGCTCGAAATTCCATTGGGCGACGCGAAAGTCGCTTTCGCCGCCGGCTGGAACGACTGGCCTTACGGTGATGAAGACGGCGCGGGCATGAGCGCGGCCGAGCGCAATAACGTCATCAGCATCGTCGCTAAATTCACCTATGCCGGACGCTCCGTCATCCTGACCGGCGACACGATCGGCCGTGAGATCGACGATGCACCCGATGCCTGCCGCTATGCTGAAAAATGGATGGTCACCAAAGGCAATGTGAAACTGAAAAGCGATGTACTGATCGGCGAACATCATGGCGGCGACAATTCATCCTCACGCTGTTTTATCGAAGCCGTCGCGCCGGACTACGTGGTCTTCTCGGCAGGCCATGTGAAATCATTCGCTCACCCGCGCGCCGCAGCAGCAAACCGTTACCTCAACGATCCCGTCCACCCGATCACGGCGGATCATATCCTGCGCACCGACCGCGGCGACGACCAGGGAGAGAAAGAATGGGATTACGGCCGCGAAGCGGGCTGCGTCGACAAGGCGGGCGATGACGATATCGAAATCTTTATTCCTGAAGACCCGGCGAAACAGATCCGCGTCCAGTACCGCAGCCCTGCCAAACCCTGCGCGCCGAAGCCTTAGGATTAATTATCCTTTATTGTTTCTTCTGTAATCTTGTTGTTATCTTGATGAACACGATTTGCTTCTGAAAGGATAGCTGCTGCTCGCTGTATATGCTCTTTATCGAAAGCTTCTCCTCTTAAAACCCTACCAAGTTCTTTCAGTAATGCTTCCTCTAATTCATCTAAAAGATAATACGCAGAACCAATACCAAATTTCTCAATTGTTGGTTTCTGATGGGGTAAAGCAATTTCAATCAAACTTATAACCTGATTATCATCTAAACTTTTCGTATCAACGCCCCTCTTCAAAAGTTCATATTGCAGGCAAGAGTGTATAATGATTGATGAATACGCCGATAAAAGTGACCACGCCATCGGCGATACAAAAGGTCGGGCAGTTGATGATTGGTCTTTAGGCTGCTTAGCAAGATCAAAATCGCCCGCCATCTTACCCAGATTTTCAAATAACTTTTGAGTTGAAGGCAACTCATACCCTTTTTCTGCAACGATTACATCAATCTTAAGTCGGGCCATGAGAGAGGCCATTCCTTTAGCATGCGCAAGATCCGATACCCGTCCCCATATTTGATCAACCGCTTTCACTCTGCGTTCACTTAAGATGACAAGATTTGAAGCTACTCCAGAAAGTGACGCACTTCGTAAAGCTTCTATTTCCTTAGATTTTACTCCTAATTCATCTCTGAAAACTTCGAGTTTTTTATCATATTCATGCCGAACAGCATTGGTCAGGCGCGTCAGTATAAGATGTCTGCAGCACCACATCACAGCACCTAAAATTGACGCGGTTGTAATCGAGGCAAAAATTGCTTCCATCATTAGATTATTTCCCAATTTTTTTAAAAGATTGTGTTTTCAAGCGCTAAAGTCTTACGATCTTATTGCTTAAATGGTGGCCCCGGCCGGAATCGAACCGGCACGCCCATAAGGCGAGCGATTTTAAGTCGCTTGCGTCTACCGGTTCCGCCACGGGGCCATCTGGATCGGTGCCCCATAGATCGCAAATTACAGGGTTAATTACAACCCTTAGGTTTTATGCGCTTTTAGACTGGAATTGCAGGCTGACGGCACCGGGCTCCTCGCCCTTGTCCTGTATCATATTGATGACTTCGTGGGTGGCCTTGTCGAGATCTTCGCCGTTAATGCCGCGCAGGACGAGACTCAAACCCAGAATGCCGCTGCGGTAATGCGGGTAGCTGCCGATCTCGACATTCGGGTAACGGTTCTGGATGGCTTCGAGTTCCATCGCGATTGCGCTTTCGCCCAGACGACAGGTAACAGTGTTTGAAAGAATGCGCGGCCCCGGCTGGATCATCGCCATGATTTCATCGAGCATGGCCTGCATGATACGCGGTACACCCGCCATGACGTAAACATTGCCGATGATAAAACCCGGAGCCCCGGACACGATATTGCGGATCAGGCTCGCGCCTTCTGGAATATGTGCCATCTTGAGGCGCGGCTCGGTCAGCTCGACTTCACTACCATAATGGGCAGCCAGGGCCTGACGTGCCTCCGGGTTGAGGCTGTTCTTCACACCGAAAGCCTCGGCGATACTCTCGGCGGTAATGTCGTCATGGGTCGGGCCGATCCCGCCTGTTGTCAGAAGATAACCGACCTTGGCCCGCAGCTCATTGACGGTTTTAATTATTATGTCTTTCTGGTCGGGAATAACGCGAACTTCGACCAGCCTGACACCGTGATGGGTCAGTTTTTCGGCGATCCACTGGGTATTGGTGTCCTGCGTACGCCCGGAGAGGATTTCATTGCCAATAATGACCAGTCCTGCGGTGGGAATTTGTTCAGTCATGTTGCCAAATACATAGTGAATAAGATATTGATATGGAATACAGAATTTAGGTTGTACGAAGAAAGACGTCAAGTGAAAGACCTGCCCGCCAAGAATACTTTTAACCAGGATGGAATTGAACTTCATCCGCTTGCGGATTTCGAAGGAATGCGCCGCGCCGGGCGACTGGCGGCGGAGACGCTCGACATGATTACGCCTTTCGTCAAAGTCGGCGTGACGACCGAGGAACTTGATCAGCGCTGCTATGATTTTATTATTAAGAACAACGCGATCCCCGCCTGTCTTGGGTACAAAGGTTATCCGAAAACGATCTGCACCTCGATCAACCATGTTGTCTGTCATGGTATTCCGGGTCCGAAAAAATTGATGGACGGCGATATCGTGAATATCGACGTGACAGTTATTCTCGATGGCTGGTTCGGCGACACGAGCCGTATGTACGAAGCCGGGAATGTTTCCGTCAAAGCCAAGCGCCTGAATGAGATCACCTATAAAGCGCTGATGGAAAGTATCCAGATCATCAAGCCGGGCGTGCGCCTTGGTGAAATCGGCAAGACCATACAGGCGATCGCCGAAAAAGAACGCTTTTCCGTCGTGCGTGATTTTTGCGGTCACGGTCTGGGGCGCAGCTTCCACGCCGCGCCGAGCGTGCTTCATTACTGGGAACCGGAATCCGACGACATCATTCTCGAGCCCGGCATGTTCTTCACCATCGAACCGATGATCAATGCCGGCGACTGGCCGACGAAAGTTCTCAATGACGGCTGGACCGCCGTGACGCGGGACCGTTCGCTTTCGGCACAGTTCGAACATTCGCTCGCCGTTACCGACACGGGCTTTGAAATCTTCACCGCCTCGCCAAAAGGCTGGGATAAACCGCCCTATGTCTGAACCAGCCCTGAAAGAAGACGCGCCTCATTATTCCGGTCACCGGGATCGTCTGCGTCAGCGTTTTCTGAAAAGCGGCATCGATGCGCTGGCCGATTACGAAATTCTGGAACTCATTCTATTCTCGGCCATTCCACGCCGCGACGTGAAGCCTCTTGCCAAATCGCTGATCCAACATTTCGGCAGTTTCCAGTCAGTCCTGCACGCCTCGCCAGAACAGCTTGAGAATTTCGGGCTGAGCGAAATCTCCGCCGTGACGATCCGCCTGATCCAGGCTTCGGCGCTTCACCTGATGAAACAGGATCTGCTGAAACGGCCTGTGCTCAATTCCTGGACGAAGCTCGTCGATTACCTGCAGGCGACAATGGCGCGCGAGCAGAAAGAACATTTTCGCCTGCTGTTCCTGAACAAGAAGAACGAACTCATCGCCGATGAAATCCAGCAATCGGGAACGGTGGATCATACACCGGCCTACCCGCGCGAAATCATGAAACGCGCGCTGGAACTTGGCGCAACCGCGCTGATCCTTGCGCACAACCACCCAAGCGGCGACCCGACACCGTCGCGCGCTGATATTGAAATGACCGAAGCCATTATGGAGGCCGGGAAACCGTTCTCTATTGTCATTCACGATCACATTATCGTATCGAGAAATGGCACCAACTCTATGAGAAACATGGGACTGATATGATACCGCGCTATACACGCCCTGAGATGGCCAAAATCTGGGAACCGGACAACCGCTTCCGCATTATGCTCGAGGTAGAAACTCTCGCCGCCGAAGCCATGGAAATCAACGGCTCCATTCCGAAAGGTGTGGCAAAGGCGATCCGCGAGCGCGGCAAGTTCGACGCGAACCGCATCGATGAGATCGAGCGCGAAGTCAAACATGATGTCATCGCCTTCCTGACCAACGTCGCCGAACATGTAGGCGACGAAGCGAAATTCATGCATCAGGGCATGACCTCTTCCGATGTCATCGACACAAGCTTCGCAGTCCAGCTGCAACAGGCTTCCGATATCCTGCTCGCAGATATCGATCTCGTGCTCGCGGCCCTCAAGAAACGCGCGATAGAGCACAAGAACACGATCTGCATCGGACGAAGCCACGGCATTCATGGCGAGCCGACGACATTCGGCGTGAAGCTTGCCGGGCATTACGCCGCCTTCAAACGTGCGAAAGAGCGCCTGTTGCGCGCCAAGGATGAGGTTTCCACCTGCGCGATCTCGGGCGCGGTCGGCACCTATGCGACAACGCCTCCGGATGTCGAAGAATATGTCGCGAAGAAACTGGGCCTTAACCGCGAAACCGTCTCGACGCAGGTCATTCCGCGCGACCGTCACGCGATGTTCTTTGCGACGCTGGCCGTGATCGCGTCTTCGATTGAAAACATCGCTGTTGAAATCCGTCACCTGCAAAGAACGGAAGTGCGCGAAGCGGAAGAATTCTTCTCGCCGGGCCAGAAAGGCTCGTCCGCGATGCCCCACAAACGCAACCCGGTCCTGACCGAAAACCTGACCGGCTTGGCGCGCCTCGTACGCGCGAATGTCGTGCCCGCATTGGAGAATGTCGCGCTGTGGCATGAGCGCGATATCTCGCACTCAGCTGCTGAACGCGTCATGGCACCGGACGCGACGATCGCGCTTGATTTCGCGCTGAACCGCCTCGCCGGTGTGATCGACAAGCTTCTCGTCTACCCTGAGCGCATGAAAGCCAATCTCGAGAGCATGGGCGGGCTGGTCTTCTCCCAGCGCACCCTTCTCGCCCTTACCCAGAAAGGCATTTCCCGCGAAGACGCTTACCGCCTCGTGCAGGGAGCCGCCATGAAAGTATGGGAAAGCAACGGTAAAACCACGCTGCGCGAATTCCTCGAAAAAGACCCACAGGTTTCAGGTCAACTGACAAAGGCCGACATGGATCAAATCTTCGACTACAGCGTTTATATCAAGCATGCACCGGCTATTGTCGATCGGGCCGTTCAATAATAGCCCTCTCCCATAGGGAGAGGGTTGGGAGAGGGGTTTTGATATCGAAATTATATAACCACTATCCAAACCCCTCCCTTACATCCCTCCCTATGGGAGGGAGACTTTCAACACAACTGGGATATTCATGAAAAAACTTATTCTTACTCTCGGCCTCTGCCTTCTCGCCACCTCGGCTTTCGCCAAAGACATCAAGCCTGAAAACCTGATGATCATCGAGCTCACTGGCGGCGACGTGCAGGTCGAGCTAATGCCCGATAAGGCACCAAAAACCGTCGAGCAGATCCGCGCCCTCGCCCGCTCGGGTTTCTACAACGATCTCGAATGGTTTCGCGTGATTGAAAACTTCGTCGCCCAGACCGGCTATCCGAAAGGCACGAACGGCAAATCAAAATTCCCCGACCTGCCGGCTGAATTTTCCAATTACAAATTCAAACGCGGCACGCTCGGCATGGGTCACGGCGATGATATAAATTCCGCGAACTCGCAATTCTTCATTTGCCTTTCCGATGAAAAATGCACGGACCTGACCGGGAAATATACCGCCTTCGGACAGGTGGTGTCAGGGATGGAACAGGTCGATAAACTGGCCAAGGGCACACCGCCCGCCGAGCCTGATAAAACCATCAGAATCCGCATCAGTTCCGATTCAGACGCGCCGGAACCTGTGAAAAAGTCGGTGATACCGGCCGGAAACCAGTAACTTTACTTGCCCTTCCGCGCCCAGATGGCTAATTTAAGCCTTCCCGTGACGAAAGGACCTGTCATGAAATTTTTTAAACTGGCACTGGCAACCGCAATCCTGCTGTCTGCTGGCGCTCTTAACTCTGCGAAAGCCCAAACTATGGACCCGGAAAATACAATCTATATGGATACCGCTTATGGCCGCGTTGTCATCAAGCTGCTGCCGGACAAGGCACCTAACCACGTCGCGCGTATCAAGGAACTGACACGCAAAGGCTTCTATGACGGCCTTAAATTCCACCGCGTGATCGAAGGCTTCATGGCCCAGACAGGCGATCCGACAGGCACAGGCTCGGGCGGCTCCGAACTTCCTGACCTCAAGGCTGAATTCAACGATGTCAATTTCGGTCGCGGCGCGGTCGGTATGGCGCGCACGTCAGATCCAAACTCCGCCAACTCGCAATTCTTCATCTGCTTCGACGATTGCAGCTTCCTGAACCACCAATACACCGTATGGGGCCAGGTCACGGACGGTATGGGATTTGTCGATCAGATCCGCAAAGGCGAACCGCCGGTCAATCCTGACAAGATCATCAAGATGACGGTTGCTGCCGACGATAAAGGCGAAACAGAAGCCCCGAAAGCGGCTACTGCCAAATAAACACTGTTAAATCGACAAGATTTTTACATGCTCGATCGCTTTGGAAACGAAGCGGTCGAGTTTGTTTATGTCGTCAAACGGATCCGCCGTTTCAAAACGCAGATATGTGACCTGCGGGTCGAAAATCAGGATCGTCGCGATGGATTTGATGGCCATCAGCGAATTGAGCGACTTGCATCTTTCTTCCGTGAAATACGGCTTCAGCAATTCGGCATTATCGGCATAAATCACAATGCTTTTGTTCCAGGACTCGAACTCCGGAACGTAGCTTTCCTTGAGACCCAGCGACCGCGCGAAATTCGCGGCTTCCGCTGATGCGACAATTCCCGGCGACGGCATGGGCGCCGGGAGTTCGAACTGGATGATGGTGCGGAAACGGCGCGACGCACCCTGATTGATCGATTGCTCCTCTGAATAGAGATAGAACATCGAACCTTTTAAATTTCCGGTGACGATCGCGGATTTAAACAGCGCGTTACGCTGGACGTTCAGGTTGTTTTTTTCGCCGAAAGCGATCCATGTGCGTTTCTGGCGCAACAGGATATGGAACGACCAGAAAAAAAGTCCCAGAATAAATACAGTGAGAAAGACCCAGAGCAGAAACCAGATGTTCAAAGAAAATCCCCTAATAAGATCAAGTGCCTATGACGACAGTATAGCATAGTCCCTTTAAATGCGAAACCGGGGCGGATTTACGCTGAATTCTATATTTTACCGCGTTTACGGCCCTGCTGGCTCCGGCTTGGCGCGTCGTCGATCAGGCGCGGCGCAAGACCGAGATCCATCGCTTCAAGCTTCCTGATCTCGTCGCGGCAACGCGCCGCCTCTTCGAATTCCAGATCCGCTGCAGCCTTGCGCATCTTGTCTTCCATGCGTTTGATCTGTTTCTTGAGCGCATCAGGCGAAGACAGGTATTTCTCCTGTTCCTGATCCGAGAAACCCGTCGCCAGCTGGACATGATCGCCACGCTCGAAAACGCTGTTCAGGATATTGGTGATGGATTTCTTGACGCTTTCCGGCGTAATGCCATGCGCGGCGTTATATTCAAGCTGCTTGTTGCGGCGGCGCGTCGTCTCATCAATTGCCGCCTTCATGCTTTTCGTGACGCTGTCGGCATAAAGCACCGCCTTGCCTTCGACGTTTCTAGCTGCGCGCCCGATCGTCTGGATCAGCGATGTTCTTGAGCGCAGGAAACCTTCCTTGTCGGCATCGAGAATGGCGACAAGCATACATTCGGGGATATCAAGTCCCTCGCGCAGCAGGTTGATCCCGACCAGTATGTCGAAATTGCCCAAACGCAGATCATGCAATATTTCAATCCGTTCCAGCGTATCGACATCGGAATGGAGATAGCGCACCCGCAACCCGTTTTCCGTCAGATATTCGGTCAGCGCCTCAGCCATTTTCTTGGTCAGCGTCGTGACAAGAATGCGCCCGCCCTTCCCGACGACGAGCTTGCATTCATGCATCAGGTCGTCGACCTGGTTTTTCGTCGGGCGGATTTCCACCGGCGGATCGATCAACCCTGTCGGGCGCACCAGCTGCTCGGCGAAAACGCCGCCTGTCTGTTCAAGTTCCCATGGCCCCGGTGTCGCCGACACATACATCGTCTGCGGCCGCATCTTGTTCCATTCCTCGAATTTGAGCGGACGGTTATCGCGCGCCGACGGCAGGCGGAATCCATACTCGACGAGTGTCGTTTTACGTGCGCGATCGCCGTTATACATGCCGCCGATCTGCGGCACCATGACATGACTTTCATCGAGGATCAGCAGTGAATCCTCAGGCATATATTCGATCAAAGTCGGCGGCGGCTCGCCCGGCGCGCGGCCCGTCAGGTATCTTGAGTAGTTTTCAATACCCTGACACATACCCGTCGCGGCCAGCATCTCGAGATCGAACTGCGTTCGCTGCGTCAGGCGCTGCATCTCAAGCAATTTCCCTTCCGCTTCCAGTTCAGCAAGACGCGTCTTCAGGTCGATCTTGATCTGCGTGATCATCTGGGCGATCGTTGGCCCCGGCGTGACATAGTGGGAATTGGCGAAAATCCGCACGCCAGGCATATCGATAAATTTCTCACCGGTTAACGGATCGAATTCCGTGATAGTCTCGATCTCGTCGCCGAACATCGTGAAACGCCATGCCCGATCTTCGAAGTGCGCCGGGAAAAGCTCGACCGTATCGCCGCGCACGCGGAATGTGCCGCGGTCAAAGGCGATGTCGTTGCGCTTGTACTGCAACTCGATAAATTTCGCGATCAAAGCCTGACGGTCGATACGCTCTCCCGCTTTGACTTCAAACGTCATCGCGAAATAATCTTCCTTCGAGCCGATACCGTAAATACACGACACCGACGCGACGATGATGACATCGCGACGCTCGAACAGCGCGCGCGTCGCAGCATGGCGCAGCCGGTCGATCTGTTCGTTGATCGTGGATTCCTTCTCGATAAACGTGTCCGTGCGCGGCACATAAGCTTCCGGCTGGTAGTAATCGTAATAGGACACGAAATATTCGACGGCATTATCGGGAAAGAAAGATTTCATCTCACCGAATAATTGCGCGGCCAGCGTCTTGTTCGGCGCAAGGATCAATGTCGGTTTCTGCACCGTCTGGATGACATGCGCCATGGTGAAGGTCTTGCCCGACCCCGTCACGCCGAGCAGCACCTGGTCGCTCAAGCCTTCATTGATGCCCGTGACGAGCTGACGGATCGCCGCCGGCTGATCGCCGGCAGGTTCGAAATCGGATGCTATCTTGAATGGCTGGGCTGGGGCTAAACTCATGCGAGTTAATTATAGCAGATTGGCTTTTAATCCAGATCGAATTCGATCGTGGGTGCCACATGCATGACATCAGTGCCTGACGGCAGGTGCGATTTGAATTTTTCGATGACTTCTTCGGTGGTCTGGCCCGAGATTTCCGGCAGGCCCTTGAAGACTTCCGAGGCCTCGCTCAGCAGAAAGCCTTTTTGCGGATCAGGCACTATTTTAACCAGAATTGACATTATTCGATCTCCCTTAAGGCAAAAACCTAGAGCGATAACCCCCATTTGTCAAAATACTTGACATTTTCATAATATTTCAATAGATTACCTCCTCATGACAGATTTCACATTGCAAAATAACAAGATTTCCCCGGAAAACGTGAAAATGTTCGATGTCGTGCGCCTACGCCATGACGGCAAGAACATGATGGCCGTCGTTTTGAAGAGAATGTACCGCCTCACCGATCAAAAACTCGGTTCCCTGCTGGTCTACCCTATCACCCCTGTCCATAACCCGACCCCTGAAGGCCGTGCCCAGGAAATGTCGGCAGGTCTTAAAAACCGCCTATTCTATTATGTCAGCGCCGACAAAAATAAGGGCGAGATGGGCCTCGACCTGACCAAGGATTACAAGATCGCCTACGACCTGAATGAAGCCATGATCACCGAAGGCAGCTCGGTCATCTTGCTTGGAAACGTCAAGGCTTCGACCGCGACGACCGCGATCAAGGAAGCCTTTTTCAGAGATACGCAAGTACTCGCCAAACAGGACAAAAGAGTCCTCGATGCGGGCACTTTCAAGCAATTACAAGGCCATGCGACTTTCAATTATGAAAGCGTCGCAAGCTCCGGTCCGACTTCATGGCAGGGTGTTGGCGCGGCTGAGCCTGATAAACGCCTGGAACCAGGAAAACTCAAGAAACGTAAAGAACAAGTCGAACCGGAAGTTCATGCCAGCGGCCCCGGCACGCTTTACGATCTCTATACGCGTTCAATCGCCGGTCAAGACATTACGGCTAAAGAACCTGAAGCTATTATCGTTGCCGTCAAAGAAGATGAACCGGAATCTGTTCCGGTTGAAACCGCAACAGTTGAAGTGCCTGTCGAGATCGTAGCTGAAGAAGCTCCGGCCAAAGTCAGAAAACCAAGACAGCCAAAAGCTCCCGCCGATGATATTACCCTCTCGCAACTTTTCAGAGCGGGCATGATTAGCGAGAAGACACGCAATGTAATGATGGGGTCCGAAACCCAACGCGCACACGCCCTGACTGGCAAAAACGGCATAACACTGATGGCCGATGAACAACCGGTCGTTATCAAAACCCTGATGCAGGCTTACAACTACATGGCTGAAAATGATATTCGTAAAATCTACGGTGTCGGCAAGGCGACCGCTGAAACCGTAGAATATGAAATCAAATCGGCTGTAGAAGACCTGTTCGGTTTCGACGTTAAATAATTCATTTCATCCTGAAATCTGCTAATCCTTGATGATCAAGGATTAGTCACATGTCATCAGAAATTCTCAACTACCTCAAACATCGCCGCTCGACGAAGGTCGCGCACCTCGCTACGCCCGCTCCGTCACCCACCGAAATAGAAACCATTTTGCAAATCGCGTCGCGCGTGCCGGATCACGGTAAATACGCGCCGTGGTATTTCATCACCTTCGAAGGCGACGCACGTGCCGAAGCCGGCGCATTGCTGCGCGCGGCATATGCGGCGGAGAATCCCGATACGCCCGATGCCAAGCTCGATCTCGAAGCCGAGCATTTCCTGCGCGCGCCTCTCGTCATCGCCGTCGTCTCACGCATTCGCGAAGGCAAGCATCGCCAGTGGGAACAGATTTTATCCGCCGGTGCGGCCTGCATGAATTTATGCATCGCCGCCAACGCGCTCGGCTATGGCAGCAACTGGCTTACCGAATGGTATGCCTACAGCGGTCATTTCAAACAAAGTCTTGGCCTTGATGCGCGCGACCATATCGCGGGCTTCATTTATATCGGCACGGCCACAGAGGCCAATGAAGAACGCGAACGCCCCGACCTCGCGGAGATAACGACACGCTGGAAATCCGGAGTCTCCTTGAATAAGGGCGATAAATACGGAATGCCTGGAAAAGGCCTGCCTGAAACAGGATTTTAGTTAACGAATTCAATGCGTTAACGTCACCGGATTTTTATTGACGTAATGCATCAAAAGAGCCTAGTTTCCTCCGATATATTTATAAGGATATTTTGAGTATGAATGCGTTCAATCCTGATGTCGGTTCGGTTATTTATGTTCCGAATTCAAAAGGTATCGGCACTATTGTTTCCCGCGAAACACAAACCATGGGTGGAATGGACATTGATTGCTATCAGGTCCCGCTCAAATACGCCGCCGACGGCAAAACCACCACCATCTATATCCCCGCCCACAAACTTTCCAAAAGCGTGCTGCCAGTCGCCAGCAAGGAAGAACTGCTCAAAGCGCTCGTCATCGCCGCCTCGCCCGCGAAAACATCGACCGTGATGTGGAAGGTTAAGGCCGATGCCTATCAGGGCTACATGAAAACCGGCAATCTTGAAGACATCGCCGTTATCTACCGTGACACAGTTCACGCGGACAAGCATGAATCCGACATCAATTATTCCGAACGCCAGATCCGCAACGAAGCGCTGAACATCCTCGCCATGCATCTTGCCGTTGCAATTGATATTGATATTGTCAAAGCTGCCGCAATCTTCCAGTCAGCCGCCAAAAAAGAAATTCCTGTGGCAGAGCTTGAAGAGATGCTCGGCACCGGCCAAATGGATTTCTCCAGGTTCTCCGCGCGCGGCCTTAAACTGAAAGCTTCCAGAACCAACCGCGCCGCCAATACCAACAACGGCCCCTCGCGCGCGCGCCGTTCCGTTCCACTCGTCGAATTTATCCCGCCGGCGTTTCGCATCAATCCCAATTATGTCGATCTTGAAAAGCGCGGCATGAAGGGCTTTTACAACGAGACGGTAAAATTACTGAAGAAAGACCAGGAGCAGCTTTCTCTGTTCGTCTTCAACTATTTCTATGACGACGTGCATCGCGGCCCGGCTCTTGACGCGTACAAGCGCGAGAAAGGCATGACCGACGAGGGAATGGAAATCGCGATCAACCTGACAAAAGAAGCGCTGATCAAAAAATCCGAGAAAGCCGACCGTTTCTTCAATCCAAAATCACGTAAGCGCATATCGACTAAACCGGCAAAACCTGTCGAGCCGTACCTGCAAATCGATGAGAGCAAGATAGATTTCGATCGCGACGGTGCCCGCGATGTGTTTGAGGCCGCTAAAAATATTTTCAGCCCGAAAGCTCTCGCTCTTTTCACTTTTTCATTCCTGTATAACGCAGAGGCGAAAGCCGAAGCTCTTGCGACTTATCAGCAGAAGCAAGGCACCAACGAAAAGAGCATAATCCTCGCGACCGACCGGGTCGCCGGCATTTATAAACGGAATAGCGAATTCGCCGCGCCGGAAGGCTTTTTCCCCGCCAGGGAGACCAAAGCCGGCATTCAAAAATCAGCCAGAAACCCTGCTTTCCGCATCGATCCGGACAAGATCGATTTCGATCGTCCTCATGTACGCGAAGTTTATGAAGCTGCACAGGACGCTCTTATGAGCAGACCAAAATTATTGTCAATCCTGACTTTTGCCTTCCTCTACAAACCTGAGGAGAGAGAAGCCCCCCTCGCCGCTTACCAGAGCGCGGCAAATATGCCGGATACAAAATTCCAGGCCATTATCCGGAGAGCGATCACATACTTTGAACGTAAAAGCAATTATAAGGCACCTGAAGGATTCTTTCCGCCCAAGGAAGTAAAGATCAAGGAACCGAAACCGCCTAAAGATCCTGCATTCCCTGTGGATCCTGACAAGATTGATTTCGACCGCGAACATGTGCGCGAAGTTTACGAAGGCATGAAAGACTATCTTTCATTGAACTCCATGGCCGCCGTTGCTTTCACTTTCCTTTACAAGCCGGAAGAAAGCAAAATCGCACTTCAATCATATCAGGAAAAAACGGGCATAAGCGATACAGGCCTGACGGCTCTCATCCAGAGATCGATCACGCTTCTTAAACTGCGCTTCGGCTATGAAGCGCCGGAAGGCTTCTTCCCGGCCAAGGCGCCGAAGATCAAGGCTCCCAAAATCCGCGTCCCGCGCCCGCCAAAAATAGAGCGTCCGCCGGAATTCCCGATTGATCTTGAGAAAATGGATTTTGATCGCCCGGCAGTGCGTGAAGTTTTTGAAAGCGCGCGACAAATCTTCAAACCGAAGTCACTCGCTCTTCTTGCCTTTGCAACTCTTTATAAACCCGAGGAACGCGAGGCCGCGCTAAAATTTTATCAGGAGAAGACCGAGGTAAACGACAAGGCTCTTAATGCAACCATTCAAAGAACCATTACAACTTTCCATCGCGACAGCGACTATGCCGCCCCCGAAGGATTCTTTCCCGCTAGAACCTTAAATGCCAAAGAGCCGCAATTCCCGATCGACCTTGATAAGATGGATCTGGAACGTCCGCATGTGATCGCCGTTTTCGAGGCTGCGAAAAAGATATTCACGCCCAAAATGTTGGCTGTTTTCAGTTATGCCGTATTGTATAAGCCCGCAGAAAGCGCCACCGCTTGCGAGGACTACAAGCGCAAAGCGAACATGGAAGAAAGACGCTGGCAGGCCGGGGTTCAGTCAGCCATTACAAAATTCAAGAAAAATGGCGATTATCAAGCTCCCGAAGATTTTTTCCCGGCCAAGGTAAAAAAGGAACCAAAAGCCAAAGCGCTGCGCGAACCAAAATTCCCGATCAATATGGGCCTGATTGACTTTGATCGTGAACATGTCGACCGCCTGTTCGACCTGGCGCAAAAGTATCTTCAACAAAAGACATGTGCAGTTTTCACCTACGCACTTTTGTATAAAAAAGATCAGAAAGAAGCCGCCCTGAAGACGTATCAGGACAAAACCGGTATAAGCGCCGAGAAGCTGCATAGGCTCATTCGTCACACAACAAGAACTCTTACAAAAAAGTCAGGCGTTACGATTTCAAAAGAATTATTCCCTGATTTTATGACGCAGTCGACTGAACGCAGACCAGCTGACAAGAACTTTGAGATCGATCGCGCCAAGGTGGATTTTACGATTCCCGGTGCCGATTTACTTATTGCGAGCTGCGAAAACCTTCCTGCCAAAGAACAGGCAAATGCGTTCCTGCTGGTATCCCAGAAATTGTACTTCCCGCAGTTCCGCCAGGAAGCTCTCGATAAATATATCGCACTTGTGACAAACCGCACGGCCCAGTTGCTGGCGAAAAAATCGAAACATGATCTTGGAACTTCTTTCAACGCCGCAACCATTGCGACCGACACAGACATCTCACTGAGCGAAGCCTTCAACCGCAATATGATCGGGGCCGGGACAAAGAACCTGCTTTTGGGCAGTACGACCGACCATCCGATGCCGCTCAAGGGCAAGGACATGGGCCCGCTTATGATCGACGGCGCGGAAGTCGTCCTGCGCACCGTCATGGATGCCTATAATTTTGCGAGCCATCACGATCTGACCTCCATCTTTTGTGTCAGTGAAACAGAAGCCAGAATCATCCATGATGAAATCAGGACTGCGGCTCGGCCATTTCTTAACCGGGAGGTCGCATAATGAATGCCGCCGTTCTTAAAACTCCCGCTTTCAAGATCGGTGACGCGGTCCTCATTCCGCGCAATGGCATTGCCGTCATCTCTGACCGGAAAACCATCAAGGTTGCCGATATTGAAGACGAATTCTTCTTTACCGAACTGAAGATGCTGATTTCAACGCTTAAAAAGACGAACCCCGTCGTTCAGGTAAGCGTGAAACATGCAGCGAAGCGGCTGACTGCCATGCCGACGATGGATGAACTGAATGAAATCCTCGCTATTGCTGCGGCAAACCCGAAACCGCGTCCGGGCATCTGGAGCCGCGTTGCCAAATCCCACGAGGACAGCCTTAAGAGCGGCAATCTTTACCTGATCGCCTCTGTATACCGCGATACCAAATCGGAGACACTGGAAGAGCAATCGCCGAGAAGCTTGCTGAATGATGAAGCGAAGCTGACCCTTACGATATGCTTCGCGACGATCCACGGCATGGATCTCGATACCGCCAGCCGGGAAATCCGGAAAATCCTCCGCCCCGAAGAGGAAGTTGCCCCAGCGCCGGAAGCCATTGAAGAAGAAAAAGAAGCAGACGTACCGCCCGAACAAATTTCTCTCGGCCTGCCGATTGATGAAAATAAAATAAACTTTGAAAAGCCAAAGACAAAAGAAATCTATGAGGATGCGCAAAAGGTTTTCGCCCAGCGCCCCAACGATCTTGTGGTTTATGTGTATGCGCACCTCTATAAACCAGAACATCGCGAAGCTGCGTGCGAGGCTTATGCCAAAACCAGAAATATCTCTCATACGACTGAATATAAATACCGCAAGAATGTGCGCGATGTTTATGAAATGCATGCCAGCGTCGAAATACCGGCTGATTTTTATTATGTTTCGCGCAGCCATACCCATCATGTGAGACCGGAAGCCGACATCAAACATGATTTCAAAAACGCGCAACCTCCCATCGCCGCCATTGATGCCGTACCGGCGGCGCAGCCGAAGGCCGCCGAAGAAGAAGCGTTGCGCCCGTTATCGGATTCGCTCAAGGCTCTGCCCTTGCATATCATTTTCAAGGCCAGCCTTTTCGACCCGCAGGTCGAAGGCATCATTAAAACCCATATGAAACTTTATACGATCGGGCAGATTTTTGATGCCGTCAGCCGCCCAAGCTGGAGCAATGCGGCGAAGACCACTTACCACCTTAATGAAGATCAGGCCGAGCGCGTCAAGACATCCGTCTTCGATGCAATCCGCAACGTCCAGCGCAGCCTTTCCTGATCTTACTTAAGAGGCCTTAGCGTCGGGAACAGGATGACATCACGGATATTCGTGGAATTCGTGAGCAGCATCGTCAGGCGATCGATCCCCATGCCCCATCCGCCCGTCGGCGGCAATCCGTATTCAAGCGCCGTGATGAAATCCTCATCGAGCATCTGCGCTTCTTCGTCACCCGCTTCGCGTTGCGATACCTGAGCGCTGAAACGCTCAAGCTGGACGCGCGGATCGTTAAGCTCGGTAAAGGCGTTGGCGATTTCCCAGCCATTGACGAAGCTTTCAAAACGCTCGACAAGACGCGGCTCGCTCTGGTGGTTTTTCGACAATGGCGAAATCTCGAACGGATGATCAGTGACATGGGTCGGCTGGATCAGCGTATGCTCGACTTTTTCGCCAAATACGCCTTCGACAACCTGTCCCCAGTTCAGTTTCGGATCGAGTTTAACTCCGATTTTCGCAGCCGCCTGATGTGCATCTGCAGCCGACTGGATGGCAAGGAAATCAATGCCGGTTATATCTTTGACCAGATCGGTCATTGACCGGCGTAACCACGGCTTGCCGAAATCGATCAGATGCTCGCCATATTGCACTTCATAAGTGCCGTGCAGTTTCTGGACCACGAACTTCACCAGATCCTCGATCAGGGTCATGATGTCGTTGTAATCCATATAGGCATGATAGCCTTCGATCGCCGTGAATTCCGGATTGTGTTTGACCGATACGCCTTCATTGCGGAAGTTCTTGCCGATCTCATAGACCGCATCCGCAAAGCCGCCAACGATCAGGCGCTTGAGATACAGCTCAGGCGCGACACGAAGGTAGAATTCTGAATCAACTGCGTTGTAATGCGTAACAAACGGTTTGGCGCTCGCACCACCCAAAATCGGATGAAGCGTCGGTGTCTCGACTTCCAATGCGCCGAGATTGTCCATGTAGGTACGGATCGACGTAATGATTTTCGAACGCGCGCGCAATACATCGCGCGCCTCTTCATTCATAATCAGATCGACATAACGCTGGCGGTAGCGTTGCTCGATATTGTTCAGCCCGTGATATTTCTCAGGCAGCGGCATAAAGCTTTTCGTGAGCAGCGTAATCTCGGTCGAACGGATCGACAGCTCGCCGCGCGGCGTCCTGCGCACGGTTCCCTGAATGCCGATAATGTCGCCCAGATCGAGCGTGTCGAGTTTTTTCAGGTGTTCTTCGGGTGTGTTATCCTTGTGCGAGAAAATCTGGATCTTGCCGCTCGGGTCGTGCAGGTCGATAAACATGCCGCTATTGCGTGTCGCCATGATACGTCCGGCGACGCGCACGATATCCGTCGTCTCGGCACCGTTTTCAAGACCTTCATACTTCGCCTGCAAATCGCCGGCCTTGTGCGTGCGGTGGAATTTATGCGGGAATGCATTGCCGCCGCCTTCTTCAATAATGGCGAGTTTGCGCAATTTGGCCAGTCTCAGCGGATTGTCGCCTGATTCATCCGGGATAATGGCTTGCTCGGTCTTTAACATGGTTTAGGCCTTAACGATTCTGTGGTAAAATAGATACCTATTGAGAGGCAAAATCTATGAAAAATCAAGGGATTATTAACCATTCAACGGCCGGAAATGCCTTTGTTATCGTCCTTATCATAATCGCCCTTCTCGCCGCCCTCACGATTACTTTCACGCGTATGAGCTCGAATACCAGCAATGATGTTTCAATAGAGCAGGCGCAGGCGATGGCCTCCAATGTTATTAAATCCGCCCGCACGGTGGAAAATGCCATCGACGGGCTGAGGTCAAAAGGTTGCAGTATCCTTGAGATCAGTTTCGAGAATCCAACCGTCACCGGCTACACGAACGCCCAAAGCCCCGCCGATAAAAGCTGCTGGGTTTTCAATGTCGCGGGAGGCGGCCTGACATTCCCCCGTCCGCAGACAAATGCCAACAGCGGTGCCGACTGGTATTTTCCTATTAATAACAGCGTCTTCGGAGTCGGTCCTGAACGTGAAACTGCAACAGCCTGTACCGCCAACTGCCAGGACCTGATGATGGTATTGCCGCTTGTTGACGCAAATGTCTGCAAGGCCATCAATGTCGCGACCGGCGTGGCGGCAGATCTGTCCGTCGCGATACCGCAGGCCAAAAATAAATTCGATTATCGCTATAAATTCTCGGCCCCGAACGCAACGGCCGTTGTCACCAACTATTCGCTGGCCGATACGCTCGCCGGGGTTTCGCTTGAAGACAAAAACACATCCGGCCGCGCGGGCGCGCTCTTCGATAAAAGAACTGGCTGTTTTGAAGCAGCCAGTAGCTATGAAGATCCGGCAGGCACAACCCAGACCGGCACGGGTAAATATTTCTTCTATCATGTGCTGATAGAACGCTGATAATCTCTGTCCATGCAGACAGACCTCGAGTCGCCGAAATCCGGGATATCCGTCCCCGCCTGTCCCGTGCTTTGCGCGGGCTCGGGGCAATTCGCGGTTCTAACAACAACCGGTGAACTTAAAATCCTGGATGCGACGCAGGCGCAGTTCGCGGTAAATAAAAAAATAACACTCGTCTGTCACGCGCCTTATATCCGCGCAAAGCTCGGCGCTCAAAATCTCGAAGCCGCCGACGTGCTCGAACTTTTCGCCTTCGTGCATCCGACGCGATTCTGCGTTCCCACACCTGTCGGCATCGCCAAGGCACTTGGGCAAAACGCGCCGGAAACATTCGAAGACTATCCGCTATCGCTACAGGAATCCGCCGCCTACCTGCTCGACGATATTTCGAAATACAGACACAAGGAACGCATCCTGGCCATCGCCGAGGTCATGGGACTGAATGGCCGCGGCTGGTTCTGGACACCGTTTATATTCTCCGCATTCGGCGAAGTTTATGAGAAAGAACGTCCGATCATCAGCCGCACCCTTCTCAATGTCTGGAAAGATTTACCGGAATGGGCGGAAGACGCGCCGCTGCCGCCGCCGTCGCATATTCCCGTCACGGGCGACGAAGCGCGCGAGCGTTTGCTGAATGTGCTCTCGCAAAATCACGGTTCCGAAAGCCGCGCGCCACAGGTGAATTACACGACACGCCTCGTTGAAGCCTTCGGCGCACGCGATAAGGCAGATGAAACGAATGTCATCCTCGCCGAGGCCGGCACGGGTGTCGGCAAAACGCTCGGTTATCTCGTGCCTGCAAGCCTGTGGTCCGAGAAGAATGAATCCCCCGTGTGGATTTCAACCTATACAAAAAACCTGCAACGCCAGATCGAGACCGAACTGATCAAGCTTTATCCCGATCCCGATATCCGCGACAAGAAAATGTCGATCCGCAAAGGGCGCGAGAATTACCTCTGCCTCCTGAATTTTGACGATCTCGCCGCTGGCGCAGGCTTGACCACGCAAATCAAGACCGCGATCTCCGCCGGTATCATGGCGCGATGGGTCATGGAAACACGCGACGGCGACCTCACCGGCTTTGACTTTCCGGGCTGGTTGCCGGGACTTCTTGGTTACGCGCAGACGACAGGTCTGGCCGACCGTCGCGGGGAATGTATCTTCTCCGCCTGCGATCATTACAAGCGCTGCTTCACCGAACGCGCGATCCGTAAGGCGAAACAGACACCGCTCGTGATCGCGAACCACGCCGTCGTCATGCACCAGACGGCGCTCGCAGGGTTAGACGACAACCTGCCCCAGCGTTATATTTTCGACGAAGGCCATCATTTGTTCGAGGCTGCGGATTCCGCTTTTGCCGCGCACCTGACAGGGCATGAAACTTATGATCTGCGGCGCTGGCTGATGGGGCCTGAAGGCGGACGGCGTTCGCGTGCACGCGGCCTGAAGAAACGTCTTGAAGACCTGCTCGCGGGCGATGATGACGGTATCGGTTTGATGGATCGTATTTTACATCACGCCCGTTTCCTGACTTCCGAAGACTGGCTGCCGCGCCTTAAGGCCGGCAACCCGCAAGGGTCTGCAGAAAAACTGATCGAGAAGATATTCCATCAGGTGCAAGCCCGCGCCGAAGGCAGCGAAGGTTTCTACTCACTGGAAACACCGAGTTTTCCGCTGATCACAGGTCTTCTGGAAGTATCGGACCAGCTTAAGGAAGATCTGAAAGTCCTGCGCGCGACGATGCTACGTCTTGTCGCCCATCTGCGCGGGCGGCTCGACGAACAATCGGACACGCTTTCGCCCGACAGCCGCAAACGTCTCGATGCCGTCGCGCAATCTCTCGATCGCCGCGCCCAGCTCACGATTTCCTCATGGATCGGCATGCTTGAAACACTGGAATCCGGGCTTAACCCGGTGGACTGGGTTGACTGGATGTCGGTCGATCGTGCCGAAGGCAAGATTTACGATGTCGGCATGTACCGTCACTATATCGATCCGACCAAACCCTTCGCCGCGGCGCTGAAGCCGCATGCACATAGCATGATTGTCACCTCCGCTACCTTGCGCGACGGCTATATGCTGCCTGAAAATCCGGCGGGATGGGAAACCGCCAGCACGATCACGGGTGCCAATCACCTGTCTAGCTCGCCGATGACCTTCTCGATCCCCTCACCGTTCGATTATGCGGCGCGCACGCGCGTCTTTATTGTAACGGATATTCGCAAAAATGACTCCGACCAGTTGGCAGCCGCCTACCGCGAGTTGTTCCTGGCAAGCGGCGGCGGCGGGCTCGGGCTTTTCACGTCAATCCAGCGATTGAAAAATGTTCACGCAAAGATTCAGGATCGCCTGTCGCGTGACGGCATTACATTATTCTCCCAGCATGTCGACGGGATCGATGCCGGAACGCTGGTCGATATGTTTCGCGACGATACGCATTCCTGCCTGCTGGGCACGGATGCGGTACGCGACGGTGTAGATGTGCCTGGCGATTCACTGCGCATGATCGCCTTCGATCGCGTGCCATGGCCGCGTGCAACGCTTCTGCACAAGGCGCGTAAAAAAGCACTCGGTGGGTCGGCCTATGACGACCGCCTGACACGCCTGAAACTCAAACAGGCCTATGGCCGCCTTATCCGCCGCGCCACCGATCGCGGGGTCTTTATCATGCTGGATTCCGCCCTGCCGCAGCGGCTGCATACCGCCTTCCCTGAAGGGGTTATAATCGAGAAACTGGGACTGGCCGAAACCATTGCAAAGACCCGGGAATTCCTCGATTCAGAGTCTTAGTTTCAGGCGTTTAAACGATTTTTCTTGCCAAAACTGCGTGACCTGACGCATAACGCCGCAACGGGGCAGAGAAATAGAATATGCAACAGTTTATATTCGAAATTGCTTATACAACGCCTGAGAAAGCCTTCTCGGTTTTCGCATCCGACGACGGCTCTATTCTTCTCGATTCAAGCGACGCACAAAGCCCGCATTCAAAATTTTCCTTCATCGGTTTTTCTCCTTTCGAGACGATCATTCATCGCAATGGCAAAACCATCGTCCGAAATCATGAGTTCGAACTCGCCTTCCGCGAAAGCCCGTTCAGTGTCATCGAGAAACGTGTGAACGCATGGAAAGAAAATACGAAACTCGCGGATAAATCCCCGCTGCCTTTCACGAACGGGCTGGCCGGTTATTTCTCTTACGAACTCGCGCGCTACTTTGAAAAACTTCCTGCGATCGCGCATGACGACATGAAAGTGCCGGACATGGCATTGGGGATTTATGATCAGGTCATCGGTTTTGACCTCAGGAAGAAAAAAGCATGGTTCTGCACGATCGCGCATAACAGGAACGAAGCTGAAGGCAAACTCGAACGCCTCAATGCAAAACTCAATAATTTTAAATACAACGTGCCGAATTCTCACCGCCCGGAATGGCAGCGCCTGAAATCCCGTGCGGAGTATAAAAACGATATCCAGACGGTTATCGATTACATTCATGCCGGCGATATTTTTCAGGTCAACCTGACCCAGAAATTCACAGCCGACCTGCCCGAATATTTCAACGCCTATTCACATTATCTTGAGCTGCGCCAGGTCAATCCTGCGCCCTTCTCGGCCTATCTTCATATCGCCGATGTAACGCTGTCCTCAAGCTCGCCGGAACGTTTTCTGCAAGTCACCGACCGCAAGGTTGAAACCCGTCCGATCAAAGGCACCGCGCCCGACAGCGAAAACCCGGATGTCTTAAGGTCGAGTGCAAAAGACCGCGCCGAAAACATCATGATCGTTGATCTGCTGCGCAACGATCTTTCAAAAGTATGCACACCGGATTCAATTCAGGTGCCTGAACTATGCGCGGTCGAAAGCTATAGCGGACTGCATCATCTTGTGTCTTCCGTCGTGGGTTACCTGAAAGCCGGGAAATCGGCAATCGACGCGCTTGCCGCCTGTTTTCCCGGCGGCTCGATCACCGGTGCACCGAAAATCCGCGCCATGCAGATCATCGAAGAACTTGAGCCGACAAGACGCGGTGCCTATTGCGGCTGCATCGGTTATATCGGGTTTGATGGCGCAATGGACATGAACATCGCCATCCGTACGCTCGTCTACAAGGATAATAAAGTTACCTTAAGTGTCGGCGGCGGAATCGTCGCGGAGTCGGATCTTGAGGGCGAATATCAGGAAACGCTTGTCAAAGCGCGTAAAATCTTCGAAAGTTTCGAGACAAAACAAGAAAAATTCTCTGACAGGGCTTCCGAAAAAATCGCATGATCATACTGATTGATAACTATGACTCCTTCGTTCACAACCTTGGGAGATATGTTGAAAATCTTGGACATGACATTCTGATCGTTCGCAACGACGCAATCACCACCGACGAAATTTCCCGCCTTCAACCCGAAGCCATTATCCTGTCTCCCGGTCCCTGCGGCCCGGCACAGGCCGGAATCTGTAACGACCTGATCCGCGATTGCGGTGCCAATATACCTGTTCTTGGTGTCTGTCTCGGTCATCAATGTATCGCAGAAGTCTATGGAAGCCACGTCATTCCCGCCCATTACCCGATGCATGGCAAGGCCAGCACCGTCTATCATGAACACACGAAACTGTTTTCCGGCGTGCCCTCGCCTTTCCAGGCCGGGCGTTATCATTCATTGATGGTACAGATTGAGGATTTAGGTCCGCTTAAGGTATCCGCACAGACCGAAGACGGCATCGTGATGGCGATCGAGCATGAAACATATCCTGTCTACGGTGTTCAGTTTCATCCCGAATCCATCCTGACCGAACATGGCGGAACCGTGATAGAAAATTTCCTGAGCCTTGCCTTTGCATGGAACCGTAACCGGGAAGCTGCATGAAAAACAAGAACGTCATTCCGGCGCAAGCCGGAATCTTTAACTTCAATGGCAAAAAGATCCCGGCCTTCGCCGGGATGACGGAGTAATTTATGTTCTGCTTTTATCAGGATCAGTTTATTGAAGAAGATAAAGTCACGCTGTCGATCAACGACCGCGGCTTTACCCTGGCTGACGGCGTGTTCGATACGCAACTAGCTGTTGACGGGCATATGGATGATGCGGATCACCATTTCGAGCGCCTGCTGCATGATGCCGCCATCATGGATATCCCGGTTGCCAAGCCGGAAAGCGAGTTCAAGACCATTGCCTCCATGCTGTTCGCGAAGAACGGTGTCGCCAAGGGGCGCTGGATCGTGCGCACCCAGATCACGCGTGGCATCGCCGCCCGGGGCCTCAAACCGCCGGAAGATCCGCACCCGACTATATTAATGCGCGTCATGCCCGCCCCGCCCGTCGATGACAAACCGGTTACAGCGATTATCGCGACGACGGCGCACCGCAATCATCATTCCCCGCTCTCGCGCATCAAATCCCTGAACTATGCGGATAATATCCTCGCCCTGATCGAAGCCCGGGACCTTGGCGCAGATGAAGCAATCCTTTTGAACACGGAAGGATTTGTCGCCTGCGCCAGCAGCTCCAATATCTTTATCGTCGAAAAAGGAAAATGGTTTACGCCGCCAATTCTGGATGGCGTGCTGCCCGGCATTACGCGTTTTAAACTGATGGCCGAGAAACACGCGGTGCAGGAAAGCATAACGCCCGAGCGACTGGCCCGGGCGGATGAAATTTATCAATGCAATTCAGTAGTCGGCCTGCGCCGTATACTCCTCGCATAATCGTCATCCCCGGCAGTGAGGCAAAGCCGAGCGTGAACGGGGATCCAGCACAAAAAGCAAAACCGGCTTTCGCCGGTTTTATCTATATTACTGGATACCGGTTTTCACCGGTATGACAATGTAAGTAGTTATGAATTGATCGCCACGATCATCGAACCGACGAGCGCTTTTTTAGCTTCGATACGCGCACGCTCGGCATCGCTGTCCGCCACACGCATATCTTCATCGAGAATCTGCAATTCGCGCTCAAGCTTTTCACGGCTCAGATTGGCGACCGGGAAAGCTTCTTCCGCCAGCACCGTTACATGGTTCTGGCCGATATCGGCGAAACCGCCGGCGATAAAGATTTTCTCGGCTGTGCCGTTCTGCTCGCGCTGAACGGTGACCACTCCCGGACGCATGGAAACGACGAGCGACATATGCCCTGCGCGAACGCCGACATCGCCTTCTTCACCAGGGATCGTGACCTGAAAAGCCGGTTCTGAAATCAGCTTGTCTTCCGGGGATACCAACTCAAATGAGAATTTAGAGTTTTCCATTACAATCCTTAAGCGGCTTCAGCAGCCATTTTTTTGCCTTTTTCGATCGCCTGCTCGATTGTGCCGACCATGTAGAAGGCAGCTTCAGGCAGGTGGTCGAGTTTACCGTCGACGATCATCTGGAAGCCCTTGATGGTGTCTTCGATAGAGACGAACACGCCAGGGGAGCCAGTGAAGATCTCGGCAACGTGGAACGGCTGTGACAGGAAGCGCTGGATCTTACGCGCGCGGGCGACGACGAGTTTGTCTTCTTCAGACAGTTCGTCCATACCCAGAATCGCGATGATGTCCTGCAGGGCTTTATATTGTTGCAGCGTTTTCTGAACGTCCGTCGCGCACTTGTAGTGAGCTTCACCGACGATACGTGGATCCAGAATACGTGATGTCGAGTCAAGCGGATCGACAGCCGGGTAAATCCCAAGCTCGGCGATCTGACGTGACAGAACGGTTGTCGCATCAAGGTGAGCGAAGGTCGTTGCAGGAGCCGGGTCGGTCAAGTCATCCGCAGGAACGTAAACGGCCTGAACGGATGTAATCGAACCCTTATGCGTTGAAGTAATACGCTCTTGCAGCGCGCCCATGTCTGTCGCCAGCGTTGGCTG
>JBEHYB010000020.1:0-28337 GCA_048498395.1 Pseudomonadota bacterium | reverse complement strand
GCTAAGATAAGCGCTGGCGCTACGCTGGTTCAGCTCTATAGCGGGCTGATCTTTCAAGGGCCTGAGTTAATTCGTAAAATAAATCTGGACTTGTTGGAACTGATCCGCTCTGATGGATTTAGTCATATTACTGAGGCCGTTGGGGCAGACCACAGAATTTAGATTAAGCATGTTTGATTTTATTTCAAAACACTCGGCAATCTGGCTTTCCGTCTATATGTGCGGGAGCGTATTGCTGCTCTCGGTGATCGCCGGAACTTTCGGCGGCGGCGCGGCGGGCACGATGGCAGGTTTCCTTGTGATGGCCGGAACCGTTGGATATGAAATGCTCTCGCGTTACGAAACCGAGAAAAAAATCGCCGACAAAGTCTCTACCCTCGGATTGAACCATGACCGCCTGACACGCGAGATGGCACGTACGCGCGGCGAGCTCGACGGACTTAAAGACGATATGGCGCGCGCCGCAAATCTGTTGAAAAAACAACAGGCGAAATTCGAAGAGCCGACAATCGGCGAAACGATCACCAACAAAATTCAAAAGACCTTTGAGAAAATGGGCACAAAGCCCCGCGCCAGCGTTTCTGAAACCGCCAAGAAATATGAAGATTTACTATTGGTTGCCGCCTCGCGCGCCGATGCACTGTTCGTCGAGGACGAAGACGGTATCAGCAATATCACCGCCGCACGCCCGGGCGATTACAGCGACACTGTCGTGACCGAGCTGATCCATCACGCCGTGCATAACGACCGGATCGAAATTTTCGCGCAGCCCATCGTCAGGCTGCCAAGCCGCCGCCTTGTCTATCTCGAACTTTTCGCGCGCATCCGTGCCCGCGCCGGCGTTTATCTCGCCGCCGACCGCTATCGCGAACTGGCCGAAAAGCAAACGCTGATCACCGATGTCGATCATTTGCTGCTGATCCATGTGCTCGACAGTATTCGCGCAGATGCAAGACGCAATGTAGAGATCGGCTATTTTATCAATATCTCCGCCGATACGCTCAAGGATCCGGCTTTCATGGGCGACCTCCTTGAATTCATCAAACGCAATCGCGAATTGTCACAATATCTCATTTTCGAACTGCAACAGGCCGAATTCAACAAACTTACCGATCAGGTTGTGGCCGTGATCCGGGCTCTCGGCCAGACAGGCTGCCGTTTCTCGATCGACAATATCGACAATCCAAATCTTGATGTTACGAAATTGCAAAAGATGAAAATTGAATTTATCAAGCTTGATGCAGGTAAACTGATCAGCCTCACCATGACCGCCGAAGGCGAAACCATGATCAACCGCCTGAAAACGCGACTGGACTCCGCCAATATCACACTGATCCTTGAAAAGATAGAAACCGAGAAAGACATGCGCGAACTGCTCGACTTCGAAATCGATTACGGCGAAGGTTATCTGTTCGGCAAGCCTGATCTTGAAATCGCCTACCGTCCGAAAAAAGCCGCATAATGAGTGTAATACCTCACCTTACCGGCCTGTCGGAAGTGTCAGATCAATATGATTTCTTCCTGCTCGACATCTTCGGCCTTCTGCATAACGGCGTGCGTTTAAATCCGGGAACGCTCGATTGCCTCTCGCAGCTGCGCGCAAATGGCAAAAAGACCTGCCTCGTCTCCAATACACCCAAATGCGCGGATTCCTGCATCGAGGATTTGACTCGCCATGGCATTGAACGCGATATGTACGACCATATCTTCACCGCCGGAGATTCAGCGAGGATCGAGCTTTCCGAAAAATACCGCAATAAACGTGTTATGTTCCTCGGCAATGAGTTTTTCGCCGGACCGATGGAAGGCCTGAATATCCTTCAGGTTGCGGACCTGGATCAGGCGGAATTCATTCTGAATTCCATCCCCGGATCGATGTCTGTCGACGGCGTAAAAGTCATCACGCTGTTGCATGAAGCCAGGAATAAAAATCTGAAAATGGTTTGCGCCAACCCCGATCTCGTCGTCCATATCGGTGAAGTTCTGCATACCTGTGCCGGAACTTATGCCGCCTTCTATGAAGGTATCGGTGGCGAAGTCAGTTATCACGGCAAGCCTTATGCAGGAATTTACGATCTTGCCCTCGCGGCGCTTGGCAACCCGGACAAGGCCCGCGTCTGCGCTTTGGGCGACGCACTGCGCACCGATGTCGCAGGTGCCGCTGATTACGGAATTTCATCCATCTGGGCCCTCTCGGGCATTCACTGGGAAGAGCTGCGATATGAGGAAAAACCCGACCATCCCGATATGGAGCGCGTGGCGAAGGTTCTTGCTGAAAATCCGAATAAACCGACGGCCACGATGACCGATTTCAGATGGTAACAACTTAAAGACCCGGGCATCCATGAGATGACATTGGAGCCATGGAGTGCTAAAAATACCCCATCCCAGGGGTCATATATGAAACGCATTCTTCTCACGTCCGCACTCGTCCTTTTATCCTTTCCGTCTTTCGCAGCAAGCGCCAGTCATGGTATCGCCCTGCATGGCGCGCCGAAATACCCGGCGAACTATAAAAATTTCGACTATGTGAATCCCGATGCTCCAAAAGGCGGCACACTTAATATGCCGGCGATAGGTACATTTGATTCAACAAATCCTTTTATCATCAAAGGTAACCCGGTCGATGGTATCGGCGCGCTTGTCTATCAGACATTGATGGAACAGGCTTACGATGAGCCTTTCTCGATGTATGGCCTTCTCGCTGAAACCGTCGAACGCGCCGACGATAACGGCTCTATCACTTTCAACCTGCGACCGCAGGCGAAATGGCAGGACGGTAAACCTGTCACCGCCGACGATGTCGTGTGGTCTTTCAATGCGCTGATGAAAGACGGCGCACCGTTTTACAAGGCATACTATGGCGATGTGAAAGAAGTGGTGGCGGAGTCGCCGACACGCGTCACCTTCCATTTCAAAACCAAGGAAAATAATGAACTGCCGATGATCGTCGGCCAGATGCCGGTATTGCCGAAGCACTATTTCACAGACGGCAAGCATAATTTCGCGCTCACCACGCTGGACGCGCCGATCGGCTCGGGCCCCTACAAGATAAGCGAGATCGCACCGGGCCGTTCGATTACATTCGACCGCATTCCCGACTGGTGGGGCAAAGACCTGCCTGTCTTCAAGGGCCGTTATAATTTCGACAAGGTCACGTTTAATTATTTCCGTGACCAGAATGTAAGCCTCGAGGCTTTCTTTGCCGGTAACTTTGATATTCAGCAGGAAAACATCGCCAAGGCCTGGGCAACCTCCTACAACGCGCCGCCCGTTCTCGATGGCCGTATCATCAAGAAGGAAATTTCGAATACGCGCCCCGCCGGTTTGCAGGGCTGGCTCTATAACACGCGCCGCCCACTCTTCGCGGACCGCGAGATCCGCAAGGCGCTCGCTTATGCTTTCGATTTCGAGTGGGAGAACAAGCAATTCGCCTATGGCGCGTATAAAAGAACCCGCAGCTATTTCGAAAACTCGGATCTCGAAGCCAAAGGCCTGCCTTCTGCGGCGGAACTTAAGATCCTCGAGAAATATCGCGGGAAGATTCCCGATGAAGTTTTCACGACCGAATATAATCCTCCGAAATCGGACGGCTCGGGCAACAACCGTGACAATTTAAAAACCGCCGCCGATATCCTTGAGAAAGACGGCTATAAAATGGGCACGGACGGCATGCGCGTCAACGCCAAGGGACAGCGTCTCGAGTTTGAAATCCTCGATGCCAACCCGGCTTTCGAACGCTGGACATTGCCTTACGTACAGAACCTCAAGCGCATCGGGGTCAAGGCGACGTTCCGCGCCGTCGATGACGCGCAATACCAACGCCGCATCCAGAATTTCGATTTTGACATCACATCGAGCGTGATCGCCCAGTCCGAAAGCCCGGGCAACGAGCAACGCGAATTCTGGAGCTCATCCCGCGCGGACATGCCGGGTTCGCGCAACTTGATCGGCATTAAAAATCCGGTTATCGACCAGCTTGTCGAGGAGATCATCACCGCCCGTACCCGCGAAGACCTTGTGACGCGCACACGTGCGCTCGACCGTATCCTGCAATGGAATTATTACACGATCCCGCAATGGTATTTCGGCGCATGGCGACTGGCCTGGTGGAACAAACTCGACCACCCGGCGAAACTCTCCGGCATGACTCCGGCCATTCTTGATACATGGTGGACGAAGAAATGAGTTCAATCGCAATCGTTATCCCCGCCCGTTACGGCTCCTCCCGTTTTCCGGGCAAGCCACTTGCCCTACTCGGCGGCAAGTCGATGTTAAGGCGCGTTTATGAGAACGTCGTCGCCGCGACGAAAGACCTGAAAAACGTCACGATCACCGTCGCGACCGAAGATCAACGTATCGTCGATCATTGTAATGAATTCGGCATGGGCTGCGTCCTCACCAGCGACGATTGCCATACCGGCACCGACCGCGTCTGGGAAGCGGTCAGCAAGGCGCAGGTGCGCCCCGACTTTATTCTTAACATGCAGGGTGACGCGCCGTTTACCCCGCCTTCCTTCATCCGCGCGATGATCGACGAGTTTCAAGCCGACAATCAATTGCAGATGGTAACCCCCGTCATGCAATTGCCATGGGACGAGCTCGATTTACTGCGCGAGAACAAAAAAACCACACCATTCAGCGGCACGACCGTCATCGTCGATCAAAACCGCAATGCCGTCTGGTTCTCAAAAAACATCATACCCGGCATCCGGCCAGAGAAAAAACTTCGCGAGATCTCGAAACTCTCGCCTGTATACCAGCATATCGGCCTTTACGGTTACAGCTTTGCAACTCTCGAGAAATTCGTGACGCTTGCGCCGTCCTATTACGAGGAGCTTGAAGGTCTTGAACAATTACGCGCCCTCGAGAACGGTATCACGATCCGCGCTGTGCCGGTGACGAATGAAAACAGTCTTTCATTGGCCGGTATAGATTCCCCGGAAGATCTGCAACGCGCGGAACAGATGCTGAATGCTTAAATTCGCCGAACTCAGAAACCGGTTCTATCTTGCGATCCCCATGATCGCCTTTATGGTCGGGCTGTTTCCGCAGGATGCCGCCAATCCGTGGATGATCGCACCTTTTGTAATTACGGCCATCTACATACTCATCAGCGGACGGCTTGCCGAAATCAACCTGCGCGATCCCATCCTGCTTTGCCTTCTGTTGCTCTGGTTCGGCTGGATCTGGGGCTCGATTTTCAGCTCCGTTCCTTTTGCGTCCGAAGTCACGCTGCTCGTGCTCGGCCTATTGCCGCTGACTTATCTCGTTGCTCTTAACCGCGACACAAAATTCCTGTTATATGGCTTTATCGCCGCGGATACGATCCTCGCTTTAATGGCGATAGCGCAGATCGCTTTTGTGCCGAACGCACCGTGGCGCGCTCAACTCTTCTTCGACGATGCGAATACGCTCGGCGCGATGATTGCCATCGCCGTTCCGTTGACGCTGTCATTCTTTTTCGCGCACCCTGACCGCAACACGAAGATCGCGATTTATACCTGCCTTGTCATTCTTCTTGGCGGATTGATCGCGACGCAAAGCCGTTCAGGGTTTATCGGCTGCCTGATCGGCATCGCGCCGGTACTCCTGAAAAACCGCGACCGCATCTCCCTGCGCTCATTAAAGCTCGCGGCCCCCGCGGCAATACTCGTCATTGGCGGACTTGTTCTCACGACATTCGGCGCGCGTCTTGTCTGGGCCATGGGGCATGACAAGGACGTACTTGGACGGCTGTCTCTCTGGACTTCTGCCCTGCAGATGGCGTTTATCAATCCGCTGCACGGCGTGGGCCTCGGTACATTCCACATTCACTACCCGCCTTATAAACTGGCGAACGACAATTCAGCCGGCGACTGGGTGCATATGGACCCACTGCAATGGGCAGTTGAAACCGGCTGGGGAACAGCGCTTGCGTTTTATGCGCTCGCCGCCGTTGTGGCAAAGCGTTACCTGAAGAAAGATTTGTCCCAGTTGCAGATCGGCGCGGGCGCAAGCCTGCTGACTTTATTCGCGATCGATCATACGAGCTATATCATGCATGTGGCTCCCGTTCTCATCCTGACCGGCGTGCTGCTTTCGCAATTCTCCGCCCCCTATATACAGGCTCCACGCTATCGCTTTGCCCTGACTTTCTCATTGATGGCGGTCGTCGTCTGCGGGTTGTGGAGCGTTACGCGCACCGGTCCCACGCTCTATTTCTTCACGAGCGCGATCAATGGTTTGAGAAATGGACAGGCGCAGGTTTTCACCGGCAATATCCAGCGCTGTCTCGATTACGGTGATATTCGTTTCCCTGGTTGCAATATCGAAGCCGCACGCCTGCTGATCCAGACTTCGTCCGCACCGCCTGTCGAAACACTGGGATGGCTGCGTGATGCGGAAATCGCCAACCCGCTTTCACCTGAACCGAACGCGCTGCGCGCCGCTTATCACCTGAAACTCGATCCGAAGAATACGACACTGCCGGTTGAGGAACTGAAACGCGCGCTTGCGCTCGATCCAAGCTACTGGCCCGCGCGTAATATGCTGGTGCAGATTTATGCTTCGCAGGGAAATTACCGGCTTGCTCTTTATACATTGGAAGTCGCGCGCAATTACTGGCTCGCCGGAAATGCCTATAATGATTACAACCGGGCTTATGAATTCCTGCAAAAGAAACTGCACCCATGATGACTACGACGCTTCTGATCGCCCGTCACGGTAATACCTTCTCGGCAAACGAGATACCGCGCCGTGTCGGCGCACGTACCGATCTGCCGCTTGTGGAGACAGGCCGCGAGCAGGCGCGCGCATTGGGAAAATATTTAAAAGATCACGATCTTGTCCCCGACCTGATCCTGACTTCGCAACTGAAACGCACGATTGAAATGGCGGAAATCGCCAGTCATGAAATCGGTATTAAAATAGAAACGCATCCTCTCGCCATTTTCAACGAAGTCGATTACGGCCCGGATGAAAACAAGACCGAGGAAGAAGTCATCGCGCGTATCGGCGCACAGGCGATCAAGGACTGGGATGAGAAAGCGATCGTGCCGACGGGCTGGAAAACAGACACGGCGGAGATTATCCGCAACTGGCAGAACTTCGCAGCCGGTTTAGAGAATGGCCGCCGGACTCTCGTCATCACCAGCAACGGCATCGCCCGCTTCGCGCCCTCCATTACGAAAGATGGTTTGGCGGAAGGCCAGAGCCTTAAAATATCCACGGGGGCCCTGTGCATCCTTGAAAAAAACGACGTAAACTGGGCCATAAAAGGCTGGAATATCAAACCCTTAGCGGTTTAACATAAATTAACCCGCCTTGGCTATAATGCTCCAATGATACTGGACTTTCTCAAAGGGCATGAAAAATCCCCGACCGAAATCATCGAACATCACACGAAAGGCGGGCAATCCGTCATCCTGTCGCGCGAAGTCCTGACGACATACGGCAAGAAATATATCGACCAGCTCGCGGAATCGTCCGGCAAGAACCGCCTTCTCCTCGCCGATGAAAATGTGCTCAATCAGGCGAAGCAGCAATTCCCGGATTCAAAAACTCCCCTGATCGATATGTATCCGGATTATCTTCCCGATTCAAAAGACGCGGATATCGAGGCCGTCAGGCGTGGCCGCGATCCATCCGACTTCGCCTATCTGAACATTTCTAAAACTGTTGAGGAAAGCATTGAAGCAAGCATCAAAAATAATGCGCCGAGCGCCATCTCGCAGCCCGGCGGCGATGCGTCTCTGATCATCATGCCATCCGCTTCGAGTCTCAAAGACAATGACTTTAAGGACAGGATTACCTCGGGCCTTGCTTATGTGGATACAAAAGAATTCGGTAACATGCCCGGCACCAGCCTCGATTGGGCTAAATACTCTCTCTCGCATGAAGTCAGCCATATCGCCAATAAGGACTCGGAAAGATATATCAATCTGCTGCTGGACATCAAAGATGAAAAGGCTCTGAGAGCAGATGCCAAAAATCTGATGAGCGGCAAATGGAATGACGAAGTCAGGGGCGATCTGTCGGCAAGGCGCGATTTCAATATCGCTTCACGCGCTCCTTCGGAAATGCCGCAGGTCTTCACGGATCTGCGCGTCATCGGCGGTGTCATGCTCGGCGAAACAATGACTGATTATTTCGACGGCAATATGGAAGTACATAATGACGGCAACGCCCTTCAGGATATTCAGGATGGTCGCGCGCCGGATCTTAACGCCGTACACGCGCAACTCACCGTCGCCTATACCAATACGCTGGTGCGCGGACTTATCGCGGCAAAAGACGGTGAGAGTCTGTTTCAGTCGGAAATAGACAATCCGGATAATTCAGAAAATAAAACCAAGCTGCAGATCGACCGGGGGCTTATGACAGCCTCCCTGAAAGGCGGGGATCCTCTGCAGGCAGCCTCGATGATTTCAGACTATACAATCAAAAATCCGAAAATGGTCTATGCCTCGACGAAAGTATTGTTCGAACAGGGCGCATTTGACGACAACCCGGCGGTAAAACTCAACGCCCAGCGTTTCCTGACCGCCGCCGAACGCACGACTCCCGGTATCGTCGATGAGACGCTGGTGAACGATTACCGCAAAGCCTATAACGACCCCGAAACACAGAAATACATGCAGGGTCTGCATCAGTACAACAACACGGATAAAGCCTACGGTTCCGGCAATAAACTGACCGTCTCCCCTGTCCCGGCGACAACATCGGTTCCGGCTCCCGCCGCCTGATTTAATGACATTATGTATCTTTAAGCGTACGGCGAGATCGGCTATTCTTGCGCATGCTCAATTATATCCTCCATCGCCTGCTTTTGATGATCCCGACGATATTCGGAATTATGCTCGTCAGTTTTATCGTGATCCAGTTTGTGCCCGGCGGCCCCGTCGAGCGCATGATCGCGCAATTACAGGGACATGATGTCGGCGCGACTGCACGCTTTTCCGGCGGCGGTGGCGACATGGCCGCCGGCGCGATGGATGCAACCGGCGGTGGCACCGGACAACAATCCGCCTATCGCGGTGCGCAGGGCCTTGATCCGGAATTCATCAAGGAACTCGAAAAACTCTACGGCTTTGACAAGCCCGCTCCCACGCGTTTCGGCATTATGATCTGGAACTATCTGCGTTTCGATCTCGGCACCTCCTATTACCGCGATGTAAAAGTCACCGATCTCATTCTCGAGAAAATGCCGGTCTCCATTTCGCTGGGGCTTTGGTCAACGATCCTGATTTATATGATTTCAATTCCGCTCGGTATTCGCAAGGCCGTGAAAGACGGGCAAAGTTTCGATGTCTGGACTTCCGCCGTCATTTTCATCGGCTATGCCATCCCCTCTTTCCTGTTCGCCATTCTGCTGATTATCCTTTTCGCAGGCGGCCGCTATTTCGACTGGTTTCCCTTGCGCGGGATTATCTCCGACAACTGGGGCGATCTTCCCTGGTACCGCCAGGCGCTTGATTATATGTGGCACATGACATTGCCGACACTTGCCATTGTCGTCAGCGGATTCGCGGGCCTGACCATGCTGACCAAAAATTCTTTCCTTGATGAAATCAACAAGCAATACGTCCTGACCGCGCGTTCGAAAGGCCTCAAGGAAAATCAGGTTCTCTACGGTCATGTCTTCAGGAACGCCATGCTGATCGTCATCGCCGGCTTTCCGGCAGCCTTTATGAGTATCTTCTTTACCGGATCGCTGCTTATCGAAGTCATCTTCTCGCTCGACGGTCTTGGCCTGCTCGGATATGAATCGATCATCAACCGCGATTACCCGGTCGTTCTCGGCACGCTGTATGTTTACGCGCTGATCGGGCTTCTCGTTACTCTGCTGCGCGATGTGATTTATGTTATGGTCGATCCACGTATCGATTTCGGGAACCGCGCCAATGGTTAAGTTTTCCCCGCTCACAAAACGCCGTTTCGCGCAATTCAAGGCCAACAAACGCGGCTATCGGTCGCTATGGCTATTCCTGCTGTTCTTTATTCTCGCGATCGGCGCGGAATTCATCTCGAACGACAAGCCGGTCCTGGTCCATTACAAGAACCATTACTATATGCCGATCTTCCAGATGCTGCCTGAGACAACTTTCGGCGGCGAGTTTGAAACCGAAACCGATTACCGCGATCCATATGTTAAAAAACTGATTTCGGATAACGGTTATGCCGTCTGGCCCCTCATCCACTACTCCTATGACACGATCAATTACGATCTGCCGGAGCCTGCGCCTTCACACCCGAGCAAAGATAACCTGCTCGGTACCGACGATCAGGGCCGCGACGTGCTGGCGCGCGTCATCTACGGCTTCCGCATTTCCGTCCTGTTCGGCCTCGCCCTGACAATCGTCTCGTCGATCATCGGCATCGCCGCCGGCGCGGTACAGGGTTATTACGGTGGCAAGATAGATCTCGCCGCGCAACGTATCATCGAAATCTGGTCGTCTCTGCCGAGCCTTTATATCCTGATTATATTTTCGGCGCTATTTACACCCGGTTTCTGGACGCTGCTTTTGATCCTGTTGCTGTTTTCATGGACCAGCCTCGTCGATGTCGTACGCGCAGAATTCCTGCGGGCGCGAAATTTCGATTACGTCCGCGCTGCGCGCGCGCTAGGTGTGAAGAACGGTGTAATCATCCGCCGCCATGTTCTCCCCAATGCCATGGTCGCGACACTCACCATGCTGCCTTTCGTATTGACGGGTTCGATCACCGCCCTGACCAGCCTCGACTTTCTCGGCCTCGGCCTGCCGCCCGGCTCGCCGTCTTTGGGCGAACTTCTGGCGCAGGGAAAGAATAACATGCAGGCCCCATGGCTGGGTGTCACTGCGTTCCTTAGCCTTGCCATTATGCTCACACTGCTTACTTTTATAGGTGAAGCGGTGCGTGATGCATTCGATCCAAGAAAGACAAATCTATGACATTATCCAATCGCATTACCGACATCGCCGAAGACATGAAGGAAGTGCGCCGCGAGTTGCACCAGAATCCGGCGACGGCCTATGAAGAATTTTTCGCGAGCGACACGGTTGCGGCGAAGCTGACCGAATGGGGCATCCAGTTTGAACGCAGCTGGGCCGGCACCGGCATCGTCGCCACCATCGAAGGTAAAAATCCGGGCAAGAAATCCATCGGCATTCGCGCAGATATGGACGCGCTCGATATTCTCGAGGATTCAGGCCAGCCTTGGGCTTCCAAAATTCCGGGGAAAATGCATGCCTGCGGTCATGACGGCCATACCTCGATCCTGCTTGGCACTGCCAAATATTTAAGTGAAACACGCAATTTCTCGGGTACCGTGAAACTGTTTTTCCAGCCGGCTGAAGAAGGCGGCGGCGGCGCGATCAAGATGATCGAAGAAGGCCTCTTCGATAAACACCCGGTCGATCAGATTTTTGCCCTTCACAACTGGCCTTATCTTCCGCGCGGCAAATTTGCGACCCGGAACGGCCCGGTGATGGGTGCCGTCGATCGCGTCCTCGTCTCCATCAAGGGCAAGGGCGGCCATGCAGCCGCGCCACAAACGACCATCGACCCAATCCCGGCCGCCAGCCTGATGGTGCTCGGCCTGCAGACGCTCGTCAGCCGGAATACGAGCCCGATCGACAATGCCGTGGTCAGCGTCACCAATTTTCATGCGGGCACGGGTGCCGATAACGTCATCCCGAACGAGGTGAAGCTGAAAATTTCCGTCCGTTCCTTCACGAACGAAGTGCGCTATATGCTGAAAGACCGCCTTCATGAAGTGATAAACGGAATCGCCGCAGCGCAGAATGTCAGCGCCGAAATCAAATATAACATGGGATACGACCCGACCATTAATTCGTCGGACGAGACGAAACTATGCGTTGCCGTCGCCCGCGACGTTTTCGGCGAATCCAATGTCGATGACGATATCGCACCGTCAATGGGAGCCGAGGATTTCGGGGCCATGCTGCAAAAGAAACCAGGCTGCTATGTATTTCTTGGACAGGGAGAAGAGAAAAAGGATTCTCCGCATAATTACGGCCTGCATAACGAAAAATTCGACTTCAATGATGAAATCCTGCCGCTCGGGATTGAATATTTCGCGCGCCTCGCCGAGACGGCACTAAAGTAAGAAATCAGACGGCGTTCAGCTGAAGATGCGCAGAAATCTTCTGCCGGAATTCATGAAAGTCCGAGAACAGACGATCTTCCGGCACCGATTGCTGGAAAATCCGTTTTTCCGCATTGTTCTGCACGAAACCCCAGAAGTCAAAATCACTTTCCTGCGCCGCTTCCATATCGCTGATGCTGTCGCCGATCATCGATACCTGATAGTCCGGATATTGCGCCTGTATCGCCTGCAGCTGCGAGGCTTTCAATGCGGTCGCGCTCAGACGGGCATCCGCGCCGAGATTGCGATAGAAGATATTCCGTTCGTCAAACAGGGCGGCAAGATGAAACCGCGATTTCAGCGTATCCATGCCGGAACAGGACGTGCCCGTGACCAGCGCGATTTCCTGCCCCGCCTGTTTGAGATAATCGACAGCTTCAAGCGCGCCGGGAAAAACTTCACAATCGGAACATAATTTTTGATCCCTGATGCGGTTACAGATCGCCTGGAACGCAAGGAAATCATTCTCAGTCATTTGGGGAAATAAATTCGCGACGATATCGGAGAGTCTTTTATTGCCGATCGCGTCGCGGATTTCCGCCTCGCAATCCGGGCAAGTCAGGCCCATTTCCTGACAAGCCTCTTTAAAAGCCTGTGCATAGACGGGCTTTGCGTCGACAAGCGTGCCGATCAGGTCAAAGGCGAAAACCTGCGAAAGGCCTCCGGTCATATTGGCATCGGATGGTCGGCTGAAAAGGCCGGCTTGGCTCCTGCATTTTTAGGCGCAGAGATTTTCGTGCCCGATCCCTTGACCGTAAACAGTTCGCGGAACAGGCCGCCGTCTTTCGGTGTCGTGATCACGACATCAATTCCTTTTTCGGCAACGGCCATCGCCGCCTCGACTTTCGGAACCATGCCGCCGGAAATAACTCCATTATCGATCAGGCCATTGACCTGCGCGATGGTAAGATCGGGAATAACGTTTTTATTCTGATCCCATACGCCCGGGACATCCGTCACCATGATCATGCTGTCCGCGCCGCAGGCCAGCGCGATACCCGCCGCGACATCATCCGCATTGACATTCAGCGGTCTGCCGTCCGGCCCCATGCAGATCGGGTAGATAACCGGAATTTTATTAAGTTCGGCAAACGCCATAAAGGCATCCTTGTCAACGCCGGTGAAATTGCCTGTTCTCGTGCCTTCGTGCAAGGCTTCGCCCCGCACCAGACCGCCGTTATAGCCGGCCTCGCCCATACCAAGAATATTGGACTTCATTTCAGCCGCTATCGCATTGAGCTTCATCACGACATCCTTGTTCAGCTTGCGCAATGTCTCGTATGAGACATCAAGGACATTCTCATCGCAAATCCGTTTGCCTTTTGCATCGAATTGCGCAGGAACATTTTGTTCCTTGAGCGCCGCCGTAATCTGGTTGCCGCCGCCATGCACGAGAATGACGTTACAGCCATGGCGTTTTAATTTGATTGCCTGACGCAGGATATCCTCAAGCATGTTTTCATTGGCCACCATTTCACCGCCGAATTTAAGGACGATGGTCGAACCACGATATTTTTCAAAATTATCAATCGCCGCATCGATGAATTCTTCCGACAGGCTCGGGCGAACGATTTCAGCCAGCGCTTCGAACAGGGCAGGATCGACAGCATCGAGAAGCGATTTAAAATTCTTCAGTTCGATGGATTTCAAAAAGTCGCGAAATTTCTTCGGATCGACCGTATCCAGGAACTCCTTGAATTTTTGCAGGTCCATCCCGCCCTTCAAGGATTCAAAAACTTTGGCAGCAGTTGCATGATCGCCGTTATTACTCATTATAGCCCTCTAATATTCTTATTTCCGTAATACTTGACATTTTTACGGGTTTCTGTCAATAATTCATTGCATTGAAAAACAAAAGACTTATATGGTTAGCCATGGTTAACGCACACCAGAGATCTTTCCGACGAAGCCGCTGCTCATAAGAGCAGTGGGAAGCCTGCGCGCCTGATCGTCGCCTTTCCACAAAATCACCAAAAATATTGATTTTGACCCGGGTTCCCAGAAGAGCCCCCGATGGAAAGACAGACTAAAATGTTCAATGAAATTTTTGAAACCGCGGCGGCCCCGCAATACCAACTCAAGCAACTCACCCTTGCCGATATGGAAGAAGTCCATCAACTGATGATGGATACACGCGAGTCTTTACCCGAAAACCAGAAACATTTCCTGAAGCCGCAGGATCTGCCGATGCTCAAACAGCATATCGCAAAGGACTTTCCGGTTCTCGGCGTGATTGATACGCATACGAACCGTCTCGCCGCCGCCATGATGATTACGCCGACCAACCAGCCGGAACTATGCAACAATGTCGACGGTTACCCGAAACAGCTTCTGGCTTCCGATGCCGCGATCGTTCAATGCGTCGCCGTGCATCCCGATTTCCGCAAACAGGGATTGATGCCGCTTCTCCTGAGCGGTGCCGAAGAGATCGCGGCCGCATCGCATATCGTCGAACTGGTCGCCAAAATCGCCGATGAAAATACGAAGAGCCGGAACGGCTTTATAAACGCGGGCTATGCAGCCGTAGCGGCGGGTTTGGATCCAAAGCTCGGTTATGCCGTGACTTACTGGCAAAAAGAACTGCAACAGCTCCCGCAGGGACTTGATATCAAGCCCGGAACAGGGCCTAATATGGCGCATGACGCAGCCAAATACCCCGCTTTTGCAAATATCTGATCTCTCCGTCCGTTTCAAAACGCCGGGCGGGCATTTCGATGCCGTGAAACATGTTTCCTTCACGATCAACAAGGGCGAAACCGTCGCGCTTGTCGGTGAATCCGGCTCGGGCAAATCAGTTACCTCACTCGCCGTTCTCCAGCTCCTGCCCTATCCGCTGGCAAGCCATCCGAACGGCTCGATAAAATTCAACGGTGAGGAACTTGTTGGCGCAAGTGAGAAAAAAATGCGCGCCATTCGTGGCTCCCAGATCGGTATGATTTTTCAGGAACCGCTATCCTCGCTCAATCCGCTCCACACGATCGAACGCCAGATATCGGAAGTCATCAACCTTCATCAGAAAATATCAAAGATAAAAACGCGCGAACGCGTGATCGAGCTGCTTGAACTTGTCGGTCTGCCAAAGCTTAAAGACCGCCTGAACGCCTATCCGCACCAGCTCTCGGGCGGCCAGCGCCAGCGTGTGATGATCGCAATGGCCTTGGCCAACGACCCGGAGCTTCTAATCGCGGATGAGCCGACGACTGCGCTCGATGTGACCATTCAGGCGCAAATTCTCGAACTGCTCGAAAGCCTCAAGAAACGCCTCGGCATGGCGCTCCTTATCATTACCCATGATTTGAAAGTCGTCGAGAAGATGGCCGATAAAGTCTGCGTGATGAAAAACGGCGAACTGGTAGAACAGAAACAAAAGACCGCGCTGTTCGCTGCGCCGGAACATGCCTATACGAAGATGCTTCTCGCCGCCCAGCCCAAGGGCAATTCAACGCCGGCGAATGAGAATGCCGCACTTGTTTGTGAAGGCCACGATATCAAGGTCTGGTTTCCGGGCCAGAAAGATTTCTTTGGCAAGGCCAAATCATTTGTAAAAGCCGTAGACGGTGTCTCGCTTTCTATCCGCGAACAGCAAACGCTGGGCGTTGTCGGCGAATCCGGCTCGGGCAAGACGACACTTGGCCTGGCGCTTTTAAAACTCCTCTCCTCCGAAGGACAGATCCTGTTCGAAGGAAACGATATCTCCAGTGTGACAGGCGATAATCTGCGCGCCTTACGCGCCCGCATGCAGATCGTATTCCAGGACCCTTACGGCTCGCTTTCGCCGCGCATGAGCGTCGATCAGATTATCGGCGAAGGCCTGGAAGTCCATCGTCAGGACCTCAAACAAAGCGATCGCGACGCGCTTGTCGTCGAAGCGTTAAAAGACGTGCAACTCGATCCCGACACCCGCTTCCGTTACCCGCATGAATTCTCGGGCGGCCAGCGCCAGCGCATCTCGATCGCCCGCGCGCTTGTCCTGCACCCGCGCCTCCTCGTGCTCGATGAACCAACATCCGCGCTCGATGTTTCCGTTCAGGCACAGATCGTCGACCTGCTGCGCGCGCTGCAGGAAAAACACAAACTGTCTTATATGTTTATCAGCCACGACCTGCGTGTCGTCAAAGCGCTCGCGCATGACGTGCTGGTGATGAAGGACGGGCGCGAAGTTGAAAAAGGAAAGGCCGCCGATATTTTCGGCAGCCCTCAAACTGATTACACAAGAGCGTTGCTCGAAGCGGCGCTGCATCTCAAGACAGCGAAATCCGCTTAAGTTACTCCATTAAGTCGGCGTGCCACCCGTCGGTGCCTTGAACGCCGGCGCGAAGGCAGGAGCGAATTCCGCATCCGCCGTCGGCTTGGCAAGACTGATACCGGATGCGCTCGCCATCGCTGTCTCAACACCTTCGATGGTTTTGTGAGAGCGCGCGAGGCGTGTCTCAAGACCGTCATGATCGTTGATGAACGTGCCGTGTTCGTTGTCCTTACCGGAAACGGCGATACCGCCCGCGATCTTGCCGTCCTTAAACGCGACGTAAGTCGCTTCATTGCCCTGGCCAACGCGGGTCATTGTATAGCCTTGCGCGGAAAGTTCGTTCAAAAGCGTCGTTGTGCTTTGTCTGCCTTCAGAAATACCGCTGATCGTGTCGAACTTTTTTGGAGCCGGAGCTGCGGCGGCAGGTGGCGGCGCATTCATTTCCTCAGCCGTTGGTGGCGGAGGTGGTGGCGGTGGCGGAAGGTCCGTCACAGTGACTTGTCCCTGCGGCGCACCTGTGACATTTTTAGTCAGAATATCCTCACTAGGTGTATCCATCGTAACAGGCGCTGAATCAAGTGGATTGCGGCTTGCCCGATCCTGTGCGGTCGTCGTGCTGGAATTATACGGCAGAACCGGCGCGTTCGGATTATATTGAGGGCCGGTGCTGATCTGACCATTCGAGAATGGCGTGGTTATCCTGACATCAGGTGCCTTTTGATCCTGGTAGTAGTGAGTATCGCGCTCAAATTGATTATGGCGGACACCGTCATCGGTGCTATTGCCGGAGAGAGGATCGCCTTTGGTAAAATGATTCCATAACTTAATACCTGCCCCAATAATACTCGCGCCTTTGCTGATTTTTTCACGCTCGAAATGGCGTACTTCAGGCGTTGGCCCGACATAAATCCCGCCATCTGCGGTTTTTTCGACCTGAACGCCAACCTTTTTAGCCGCAGTCCGCAGACCCCATAATCCAGCCATTATTTTGCCCTCTTTAAACGTTCCCTCACAGGGAATATTATGTTAATATTATGAATATACCCTTAATTTGAGGTATATTTGCTTTGTATTTATTAAAACTGATGATATACGAACCGGACTTAAATTTCAATTTTAACATCCTTGAAAGGGGTGATTCCGAGTGGTTAGTGTAAGTGTACGCGACAATAACGTCGACCAGGCTCTGCGCGCATTGAAGAAAAAGATGCAACGCGAAGGCATGTTCCGTGAGATGAAACTTCGTCGTGACTTTGAAAAACCATCCGAGAAGAAGAAGCGCGAAAAGTCCGAAGCTGTTCGTCGCTGGCGCAAGCTCGATCGCAAGCGCAAAGAACGCGACGGTTTCTAGACCTCGCTCTTAAGGATTTTAAAAAGCCGCTTTTCGAAGCGGCTTTTTTATTTTGAATTTCCCGTCATCCCGGCGCAGGCCGGGATCTTTTTGTAATAAAGGCTGCGAAAGATCCCGGCCTGCGCCGGGATGACGATATTTTTATATCTCTCTCGCCGCATCACGCAGCCACGCCTTCTCATCGGCGCTTAACATCGGCGACAGAATATCCTTCACCCGCCTGTGATAGGCGTTGAGCCATTCGCGTTCGATATCTGTGAGCATTCTTGTATCGACGAGAGTTAGATCGATCGGGGCCAGCGTCAGCGTCTCGAAGTATAAAATCTCGCGCCCGTCATCCGTCTTGTCGCCGGAGGCAAGGCACAAAATCAAATTCTCGATACGGATACCGTACTCGCCTTCCTTATAATAGCCTGGCTCGTTCGACACGATCATGCCGGGCAAGAGCGGATCGGCACCGCGCGGTGAAATACTTGCCGCCTCTTCATGGACAGAGAGATAGCAACCAACGCCGTGACCCGTGCCATGCGCGTAATCAAGTCCTGCCTGCCACAATGCCTGACGTGCGAGCGTGTCGAGCTGTGCGCCGCTCGTTCCCGCCGGGAACCGCGCCTGCGCCAGCGCAATATGGCCCTTGAGCACACGGGTAAAGCGGTCTTTCATTTCTGCGTTCGGCGCGCCCACCGCGACCGTGCGCGTAATATCGGTCGTACCATCCGCGTATTGGCCGCCGCTGTCGATCAGGAGAATGCCCGAACCCTTGACGGTCGCCGCCGTTTTCTGATCGGCCCGGTAATGCACGATAGCGCCATTGCCCGCCCAGCCGCAGATCGTCTCGAACGAGCTGTCGCGATACATCGGGTCGTTTTGACGGAAAGATTCCAGTTTATCGGCGATCGTAATCTCGGTTTCGCCCTGCGCATGCGATGAGAGCCAGTAGAGAAATTTCGTGACCGCCGCACCGTCTCTTACATGCGCGCTCACCATCGCCTCCTGCTCCGCGACAGTCTTGACCGCTTTCGGGATAATGCACGGATCTTTATCCTCGCGCACGGCGATGCCGTTTGATTTGAGAAGATCGAGAAAATATTTCGACGATCTTTGTGTATCGAGCATAACGGCGCGCTTATCGTCATTGGCAAGCGCGGCGATTTTATTCGGCAACTGGTCCGGCTCGAACACCTGTACTGTATTGCCAACACCGCGCAGAATTTCAGGTGAAGTCTTCTTGCCCGCGATAAACCAGTCAAGCCGCGCATCGTCATGCAAAACCGCGTAAGAAAGCGCGACCGGGTTATGCGCGACATCGGCTCCGCGGATATTCAACAGCCACGCGATCGAATCAGGCAGCGTAATGATAACCGCTTTCGCGCCCTGATCCTTTATAAACTGCGCGATCGCCAAACGTTTCTGCGCCGAACTTTTACCCGCATATTGCTCGGGGAATAATTCCACAGCATCGAGAGGCTCTGCCGGGCGGTCGGCCCAGATCTCATCGATCGGGTTGCGCGTCAATGCGCGCAGCGTGATGTTCTTTGCCTTGAGTTTGTCGGAGATATTGGCAATCTGTTTCGGCGTATGCAGTTTCGGATCGTAGCCGATGATATCGCCAGCCTTCGCATCATGGCCGAGATAATCGGCAATCGTGACTTTTGTTGAATCACCCGTCTCGAATAATTTGCCGTCGACCTGCTGCTTCAGCTGGATCGTATAACGCCCGTCGCTTAACACGGCCGCGATATTCGCAAGGACGATTGCATACCCGGCTGAACCGGTAAAGCCCGTGAGCCAGGCTAGCCGCTCAAAACATTCCGGCACGAATTCATTCTGGTATTCATCCGTTCTGGGCACGATCATACCATCGACACCGTGTTTTTGAAGCTGGGAGCGCAAAGCGGCAAGTTTTTCTGACGTGTTCATATTAGGAGTCTAACATCTGTTCTTCTCCCCCTCAACCGTCATCCCCCGGCTTGACCGGGGGATCCATCTGGATTGCCCGAACAAGTCGGGCAATGACAAAACAAAGGCAATCTGGCACACTGGCATTTCTATGTCCTCTCAAGCTCACATCATCGTTTTCGGGAATGAAAAAGGCGGGTCCGGTAAATCGACCTCGGCCATGCATGTGGCGATCGGGCTTCTGCGGCTTGGTTACAGGGTCGCAACTTTCGATCTCGACGCGCGGCAAGGGTCCCTCACCCGCTACCTCGCCAACCGCTTCGAATTTATCGGCCAGACGAAAGAAGACCTGCCGAGCCCGATGCATTTCCCCATCGAGAAACATGTCGACGACCGCATCGTCGATCAGGAAACCAAGGACCGCGCATTTTTGCTGTCGGCGATCGCCGAAGTTGCCGAGCATATGGATTTTATCGTTATCGATACGCCGGGTGCCGATACGTTCCTGTCACAGCTTGCGCACGCCCACGCCGACACCATTGTCACACCGATGAACGATTCATTCGTCGATCTTGATGTTCTCGCGCGCATCGACACGGCGACGCGTACGATCAAGGGCCCGTCGATCTATACCAGACTCGTTCAGAATTCCCGCCTGGCGAAACTCGGCGCGGAAAACAAGGACATCGACTGGATCGTCATGCGCAATCGACTTTCACATCTCGAGGCACGGAACAAACGAGAGATTGGCGAGTTATTAAATGTCATGGCTGAACGATTTGATTTCCGGCTGGCACCGGGTTTTACCGAGCGGGTTATTTTCCGCGAATTGTTCCTGAAAGGTCTGACCCTGCTCGACCTGAAACAGGAGCCGGACGTTAAAATGACCATGTCGGCCCTCTCCGCCCGGCAGGAAATAAGACAGCTCTTGCGGTTTATCGCCCCTGAGAAATATAAGGGATACCCGCAAAAACGGGCCTAAATACGCATTTTGGAACTTATTTTCATAATTGACATTAGTTAAGAAAACTGGCATAAGGGTGCACCATGAAAAATTCAATTAAAACCGCCGTATTCCCTGTCGCTGGCCTTGGCACCCGCCTTCTGCCCGCCACCAAAGTCATGCCGAAAGAAATGCTGCCGGTTGTCGATATGCCACTCATTCAACTCGCCGTCGATGAAGCCAAAGCCGCCGGTGTCGAGCGTTTCATTTTTGTGATCAACACGGGCAAGGAAATGCTGCTCCAGCATTTCGACGACGCGCCGATGCTCATGGAGATGCTTGAGAAAAGAAACAAGACAGACCAGATCGAAAAACTAAAAACCACTTACCTGCCCGAAGGCCAGCCGCAAACAGCTTATCAGCGCAATGCACTCGGTCTTGGCCACGCGGTATGGTGCGCACGCGACCTGATCGAAGCCGGCGAAGCTTTCGCTGTCATGCTGCCGGATGATTTCATCATGGGCGCAAAACCTTGCCTGAAACAGATGGCCGAAGAATATTCACGCACCGGCCACAATATCGTCGCCGCCATGGAAGTCGCAGATTCTGAAGTTTCCAAATACGGCATCGTAACACCTGATCAGCAGAATGGCCGTAGCGTCTCTGTCAAAGCCTTCGTTGAAAAACCAAAGCTTGAAGAAGCTCCGTCAAACCTTGCCGTCATCGGCCGTTATATCCTGTCATCGGATATCATGCCGATCCTCGACAAGATGGTAGAAAATAAAACGACCGGTGCCGGCGGAGAAATCCAGCTCACCGACGCGATGGTCGAGTTGCTGAAAACCTCGCCGTTCACCGCTTACGAATTCGAAGGCGAGCGTTTCGACTGCGGTCACGATATCGGCTTCGTCAAGGCGCAGATCGCTTACGCGATGACCAAGCCGCATCTCGCGGAAGAACTGAAGAATTTTATGATCGAACGCCTGCGCATGACAATGGGATCGATGGAAACGTCATCGAAAACACGCGCGGCCTGATTTTTACTGAGTAATTTAAATGGGTAAGCCTCTATCTCCTTATGAAGTTCTCGGCATCGAGGAAGATGCCAGTGATGCAGACATCACAAAGGCTTTCCGCAAAGAATCCATGAAATGCAACGCATCGAACGCAGCCTCCGCCGCCCAGCGCAAGGCGATGGAAGCGCGCCAGAAAGAACTCAACGTCGCAAAAGATGATATAGAAACACTACGCGGTAAGCCGGAATTCACCCTGCTGGGCGAGGAACCAAGACCTGAGTCTCCACCCAAGCCAAAGCCCAGCGCGGAGCAAAAGGCAGGCGCAAAAGCCTATGCCAAAGCCCAGCCCCTGTCAGACTTCGAGATGGAATGCGCAACAATCGCAGAGACTGTTATCCTGAAACATAAATATCCATACGTTACTTCTGCACGAATCGATTTCTGGAATAAACGCATCAATCAGGCCCTTATCAATATTGCCCTGATGACAGTTTACGGCCGGAATCTTGCAATGAAACAAACCATCGCAAGGGACAATCTGAACAAAGCGAAGCGCGACATATTCTCTCATGACAGCCTGTCCGCAAAATTCCAGTCCGTCGCGACGGCGGCTGGGAGCGTTTCAATACCGGTTGCCGCATACGGCCTCATAACCAGTAACAATTTTATTGCGACACCATTCACGCTGGCAGCAGTAGGTGGCTTTGCCGCTAAATACATTGCCAGGGCGATCGATGACTATAGATTTAAGCTCGCGGAAATGGACTACAAAGATGCGCTTAAAATAAGCCATGACGAAGCCATCAGGCATGGCGAGGAACTTTATTCCCGCCGCTGCCGTGATCCCGATTTCAAGCCTGTATAATTTTTTGCAATAAACTTACCATCCGGTAATTCTTCTGCGGGCCGCGCACGTCATATTCAATTCTGATCCGGTCTTCACTCTCAAATGCAAATACGATTTCGTAAAAATCTTCGCCGCATCTATGACGGTGACGCGCCTTACCTTCCGCATCAAAATCCAGCTCATGCATGATTTCATTCTTGCGATGCGGATCGTCGTAATGAATTTCAATTCTGCCGCCGTTCAATTTATAAACATAGCTGCGCGATGAATTGAATTTCCCTCCGTGAGAGATTGAGAGAACACCATCCTCTCTGTATTCAAGACTACTTTGACCCGATGGCGTGAAACTGACCTTTCCTTCCAGCCGGCCCTTGCCCGGAATTTCACGGCTGAGCTTCCATGCGCCGGGAAGCCGGTCGAATAATTTCGCCGCTAAAGACATAAAACCCCCTGAAACACTGACGCAAATTTCATGCTTGGATTAAAGCTGAATTTTGATACCTTGTCCCTACCCCTTAAGGACGAAATCATGACCCATAAAACCGACGCTGCCATCATCGAACTTCTCGCTTCCCGCATCTGCCACGACCTGATCTCCCCGGTCGGCGCAATTAACAACGGTATCGAGTTTATGGAAGAAGCCGGCGACGATGCCGAAAGCCAGAAACAGGCCTCGGAACTGATCGCGCACAGCGCGCAGGCCGCTGCCGCCCGCCTTCAGGCTTTCCGTATTGCATACGGTGCCGGCGGTCGTGACGGAAACATCAAACCGGAAGACATTCAAAAGACATTCGGCGCACTGACCCGCGCCGACGGCAAGGTCCGCCAGAGCTGGGACCCGTTCAGTTCGCTCGGAATCGATTCGAAGACACCAGGCTTCTGTAAAGTCCTGATGGGAGGGCTGATGCTCGCCATGGAATGCCTGCCAAAAGGCGGCACAGTCTATGTCGATCCGGGTTCGGCCACCGAAACATGGATCAAGGCTGAAGGGCCGGATGCTGTTGTGCGCGAAGGGGTTGAAAAAGCACTTTCCAGATCATTGCCACCGGAAGACCTCGACCCGCGCCTCGTGCACCCGTATGCATTAAGCCTTATTGCAGAAAGCTATGGATTCATTATTCTGCTAAAAGAAACAGCAGCAAATAGCGTGACTTATACGTTAGCCCAGCGCTGATTTGACCAGATTCAATCCATATTGCGTTTCTATTCCTCCTAAGAGCCTAAAAAGTAACGTCCCGTTAACTGGTTTCAGGCAATTTAGGAGATAACCAAAAAGCCGTATCCCGGCCTCCTTTGCGTTTCATAACTTTTAGTCCTTTTTGCGGAGAAACCCATGGACGATTTAATTGTAGAATTCATCACGGAAACCAACGAAGGCCTTGGCGAGCTTGATACAGACCTGATCAAGCTGGAACAGAATCCAAACGATAAAGACCTGATCGGAAAAATCTTCCGTCTTATGCACACTATTAAAGGTACCTGTGGTTTCCTCGGCCTGCCGCGCCTGGAGAAAGTCGCGCACCACGCTGAAAACGTCATGGGCCGTTTCCGCGACGGCAACCTGAGCGTCACTCCTGCCTACGTGTCTCTCATTCTTGAATCGCTCGACCGCGTCCGCATGCTGCTCGGCCATATTGAAACCAACGGCTCCGAACCTGAAGGCTCCGATGCCGAGCTGATCGAAAAACTCGATATCGTGTTCGAAGGCCGCGACCAGGCACCCGATGCCGCCGCCCCTCCTGTCATGGGAGATTCTGACGAACTCGAGAGACTCTTCAGAGAAACAACAGTCACCGCCAATTACGATGCGCCGGCTCCGGCATCAGCTCCAGCCCCTGTCGCTGCGGCTCCTGCTGCACCTGTGTCTGTCCCTGCCGTTGCCAAACCGGCCGCCGCACCTGCCGCTGCCGCAAAAGACGAACACGGAGATTCAAAAGAATCATCGCTTGCCAACCAATCCTTACGCGTCAATGTCGATGTACTTGAAAACCTGATGACAATGGTTTCGGAACTTGTCCTGACCCGTAACCAGCTTCTGCAGATCACGCGCAACCAGAAAGAAACCGAGCTTGGCACGCCGCTGCAACGCCTGAACCATGTCGTGTCCGAACTTCAGGACGGTGTCATGAAAACCCGCATGCAGCCAATCGGCAACGCCTGGGCGAAACTGCCGCGTATCATTCGCGATCTCTCGATCGAACTTGGCAAGAAAATCGACCTCGTGATGGTCGGCCAGGATACAGAACTGGACCGTCAGGTTCTCGACATGATCAAGGATCCTCTCACCCACATGGTCCGCAACTCCGGCGATCATGGCGTTGAAGGTCCCGCCGACCGCGTCAAAGCGGGCAAGCCTGAAACAGGTAAAATCGAACTGAAAGCCTTCCATGAAGGCGGCCACATCATCATCCAGATTATCGATGACGGTAAAGGCCTGCCGATGGACAAGATCAAAAGCAAGATCATCCAGAACGGCCTCGCCTCGCAAGACGAACTGGACAAAATGTCCACCCAGCAGATCCAGCAGTTCATTTTCAAAGCCGGTTTCTCGACCGCCGACAAGATCACGTCCGTTTCCGGACGCGGTGTCGGCATGGACGTTGTCCGCACGAATATCGAAAAAATCGGCGGCTCGATCGAACTGAATTCTGTCGAAGGCAAAGGCTCGACCTTTACGATCAAGATCCCGCTGACACTTGCAATCGTGTCTTCTTTGATCGTTGAAACCGCACAACAGAAATTTGCCATTCCGCAATTATCTGTCAATGAGCTCGTTCTCGTATCCCAAAAATCCGATAACAAGATCGAAATCATCAACGGCACGCCTGTCTTCCGCCTGCGCAATAAATTACTGCCGCTCGTCGAACTGACGGGCCTTCTGAAACTCGGCGAAACCAGCAATGATGCTGACCGTTTCGACCATAAATATATTATCGTGACGCAAGTCGGATCTTACCGCTTCGGCCTTATCGTCGATCGCGTTTTCGACACAGAGGAAATCGTCGTCAAGCCGGTTCCAAAAATCCTGAAAAACATCGAACTCTTCTCGGGTAACACCATTCTCGGCGACGGTTCGGTTATCATGATTTTGGATCCGAACGGCATTGCCAAGGCAACCGGCGATATCGAAGTCGACAAAACCTCCGATGCAAGTGACGAACACGCCGGTTACGGTCGCCAGAGAACATCTCTCCTGCTTTTCCGCGCAGGCGACGAAGCACCAAAAGCTGTGCCTTTGTCTCTTATCTCACGTCTTGAGAACATCGAAGTCGAGAATGTCGAAATGGCGAGCGGCCAGATGATGGTCCAGTACCGCGGCAAACTGATGAACCTGATGTCGTTCAATTCGAATATCGACCTGACCAAGAGCAAACTGCTGCCGCTCCTCGTCTTTACCGACCGGGACACAAGCGTCGGTATTATCGTTGACGAGATTATCGACATCCAGGAAGAATATCTCGATATCCAGTCCGGTACATCGCGCGACGGTATCATGGGTTCGACCATTATCAACGGCAAAGCCACTGAAATCATCGATGTCGGCTTCTACCTGAAGAAAATGAATGTCAATTTCTTCAAGAATCACGGCGACGAACCCTTCCAGACCGCCCACGGTAAAGCGGACAGCAGCAAGCGTCGCGTTCTCCTGATCGACGACTCGCCATTCTTCCGCAACATGCTGACCCCGCTTCTTTCTGTCGCCGGCTATGAAGTCGTCGCGCTCGAAAGCCCGATCAAGGCGCTTGAGCTGTCCGAACGCGGCGAAAAATTCGACCTGATTATTTCGGATATCGAAATGCCGGATATGAGCGGATTTGAATTCGCCGCGCGCATTCGTGCCGGCGGTGAATGGCAGGACACGCCGATGGTGGCGCTCTCCTCTCACGCGACACAACAGGATATGGACCAGGGCTTCAAGGTCGGCTTCAATAAATATGTGGCCAAATTCGACCGCGAAATGCTCCTCAATGCCATTAACCAAACTCTGATTGAAGGACAGGCCGCATAATGAAAAACACTGAAATGGAAAACCTGGATACCAAGAAAATCATGCGCGCAGGAAAAACACGCGAGCTTCTGACCATCCATATCGGCGGCCAGATGTTTGGCATTCCGATCCTGCAGGTACAGGACGTACTCGGCGAGCAGAAAGTCACAAATATCCCGCTGGCCCCTTCACAGGTGGCAGGCGCGCTGAACCTGCGCGGCCGGATCGTAACAGCGATCGATGTCCGCAAATGCCTCGGCCTGCCGCCCCTCGACGGCGAGAAAAAACTGATGAGCGTGGTTGTCGAAAACGATGCCGAGCTTTACAGTCTGATTATCGATTCTGTCGGCGACGTGCTGTCTCTGTACGATGACGATTACGAATCGACCCCGGCGACGCTGGACCCGACATGGCGTTCGGTTTCGATGGGTATCTACCGCCTCGATAACCGCCTTCTGATCATTCTCGATGTTCCTAAACTTCTCAACTCACTGACTTCACTGAATTAAAGGATCTGCGTTCATGAAAACCTGTCTGGTTGTTGACGATAGCCGCGTTGTACGCAAAGTTGCGCGCAGGATTGCGGAAGAGCTGGGCTTTGCCTGCGAAGAAGCCGAAGACGGCCAAAAAGCCTATGAATACTGTCAGGCTCAGATGCCCGATGCCGTGATCCTCGACTGGAACATGCCGGTGATGAGCGGGATTGAATTCCTCGAACGTCTCCGCCAGATGCCGGGCGGCGATGCGCCGAAAGTGGTGCTGTGCACGACGGAAAACGATATGTCCCATATCCAGCGCGCCATGATGGCCGGAGCCAACGAATACATCATGAAGCCTTTTGATAAGGACATCATCCAGAACAAATTTATTCAAATCGGATTGCTGGAAGATAACTACTAATGAGTGATACGCCTGTAATAGATGTAATGGTGGTCGATGATTCCGCCGTTGTGCGCGGTTTTCTGACGCGCATCCTGGAATCAGACCCGCAGATCCGCGTTGTCTATTCGGCGCATAACGGATCAATGGCGGTGGGCGCTCTCGAAGCCAACGATCCCGATATCATTCTTCTCGACGTTGAAATGCCCGTCATGGACGGCCTGACCGCCATCCCGCAAATTCTCGCGCGCCGGCCGGCCGCAAAAATAATCATGTGCTCGTCCCTCACCACGCACAATGGCGGCGTGACGATGAAAGCTTTGGAACTCGGCGCGGTCGACTGTATTGCCAAGCCCGGCACCAACAGCGATATATCGCAAGACACTTTCCGCACCCTCCTTCTTCACAGGGTCAAATCCATCGCCGAAGGAAGCGTGCGCAAGATTCCGAAAGAAGCCCCGTCAGGCGTTAAGGCCGAACGCAAGATCTCGAATATCCATCCGCACCTGCCTAAAGTCGTCAAACTGCGCCAGCCTTTCGAAGGATTTCAGGGTAAGCCGCAGATTTTGGCCATCGGCAGCTCGACCGGCGGCCCGAACGCTTTGTTCAAGGTCATTACAGATTTTAAAAATTTCGACATTCCTATCGTCCTCACCCAGCATATGCCGCCTACTTTCACCCGTATTCTGGCCGAACATATTTCAACTCATACAGGCGTACCCGCCGTCGAGGCCCAGACAGGCATGAAGTTAGAGGCTGGACGCGTTCACGTAGCGGCCGGCGGCTTTCATATGCTCGTTGAAGCAAATGGCATAGACCGGACTTTAAAGCTCGATGACGGCCCGATGGAAAATTTCTGTAAACCGGCCGTTGACCCGATGCTCCGTTCGCTATTACCGATCTATGGCGAAAAGATTTTGACTGTTATACTGACCGGCATGGGACAGGACGGATTAAAAGGCGCACGCGAAGTCGTCGCCAAAGGCGGTCGGGTGATCGCACAGGATGAAGCGACAAGTGTCGTCTGGGGCATGCCAG
>JBEHYB010000019.1:0-28881 GCA_048498395.1 Pseudomonadota bacterium | reverse complement strand
CGATAGGATCGCTATTCGGCGCATACCTGACCGCGGACCACCACTTCGAGATTCGCGGGTCGCTGGAATTCATGATCTCGCCGACCGTTGCCTGCGCCCTGACAAAAACACTGTGCAGCCGCGCCTGCGCCTGATCCGGCTCTCCCGGCGGAGGTACATAAGGTCGGCCGCCCGCTTCCCGCGTATAATTTTGCGGCATGCATCTTATCAAATTGGCCTGAGCCGTATGGCTCAGGACAAGGCACATAAGAACTGCGCAGACCGATAAATATCTTATAGACAAAGTCATGCCATTTTCCTGAATTCTTTCAACGCAGGAAGACCCTGCGCTCATCGCGCAGGGTCTGTTATTTTTTATGCAGCTCCGCGCATCGGTTCGGACATTACTTCCAATGCCTGATCGATGGTGAAGGTATTTGCTTTCTGCACGGATGGAAATTCCTTGAACGTCGCCACGAATTTCGCTGCTCCGGCCTGTGCCGCGTATATGAAATACGCGTTGTGGACAAACCAGTCCCAATATGAATTCGATGTGATATCCGCAAATTCATAAGGGTCGGTGCGCAGGTTATAAATTTTCGGCAACCGCAGTTTGGTAAACGGCTCCGCCCATACCTGCATCGTTCCCGGGCAACGCTGCTCCATGAAAGTGATCTTCCAGTTATCGTAGCGCATGGCAATAACGTCACCATCGTCACTGAGATAGAAGAAGAAATTGCGCGGGCTTTTCTCTTCCTTGCCGGTGAGATAAGGCACCAGATTAAAGCCATCGATATGGTTTTTATAGTTACGACCGATTGCCTTATAACCTGATTTAAGTTTATCGATAACGTCGGGAGCTCCCGCCATCGCGAGGAAAGTCGGCATCCAGTCATGGTGTTGGATGATTTCATTTGAAATCGATCCAGCCTTGACCTGATTGGGCCAGCGAACCAGCATAGGAATGCGGAACGCGCCCTCCCAGTTGGTGTTTTTCTCGCTGCGGAACGGAGTTGTCGCCGCATCAGGCCATGTATTGCGATGTGGTCCGTTATCGGTCGAATACATAACAAAAGTATTATCGGCAATACCCAGTTCATCAAGATAATCCAACACCTTCCCGACCAGTTTGTCGTGATCGATCATCGTATCGTGATAATCCGACTGCCAGCGTCCGGCTTGGCCTTTATTTTCAGGTTTTGGATGCGTGAACAAATGCATATGCGTCGTATTCAGCCAGACGAAGAAAGGTTTTTCATCGTCCACCTGACGTTCGATGAAATCCAGCGCAGCATCTACGAATTCATCATCACATGTTTCCATGCGCTTCTTGGTCAGCGGGCCCGTATCCTTGATTTTCTGCTTGCCGACTTTGCCCCAGCGTTTTTCATCGGTGGGATCGTCCTTGTCGGTCGCCCAGGAATGAATGACACCACGAGGCCCGAATTTCTCGCGGAAACCCTTGATATCGAAATCAGTTGGATAGTCTTCCATCTCCGGTTCTTCTTCGGCGTTCAGGTGGTACAGATTTCCAAAGAATTCATCGAACCCGTGATTGGTCGGCAGCATATGGTTCAGATCGCCCAGGTGATTTTTACCAAATTGCCCTGTCGCATAGCCCTGCTCTTTCAAAAGCGCCGCGATCGTCACCGTTTTGTCGTTCATACCGACCGGAGCTGCCGGAATACCGACTTTGGAAAGACCCGTTCTGAGCGTGCTCTGCCCCGTAATGAAAGAAGATCTTCCGGCGGTACAGGATTGCTCGCCGTAAGAATCCGTAAACATCATGCCCTCTTTGGCAAGACGATCGATATTCGGGGTTTGATACCCCATCAAACCGTGGCTGTAACAGCTCAGGTTCGAAATACCGATATCATCTCCCCAGATGACGAGGATATTCGGTTTTTTGCTCTTTACTGCACTCAGATTAGCTTTCTTTTGGTCGGCACACATAATCGTCTCCTTCTGTTTGAGAATTTATTTATCGTTTAGTCTGTTGCAAAAGCGCGATGGGCTTCTTTCTCGAGATCGAGATATTGTTCTTTCTCGATTGTCACCGCGACACCCAGAATTTCACCACCCTTGAACTCGCCGGGAGATGCGTATTCTTCACTGACAGCGTCGCCGCTATCGCGCCCGATGCATAATCCATCACCAGCGAGCGTGAATTTTCCGGATTGCGTCTTCATGATCCCGTCGGCAACCGCCTTGTCGTTCACATAAAGTTTTACATTTCCGATTGATTCACCGTTCTTGCCTGCACGGTCGCGGATGAACTCCATGCCCAGCGTGTATTGGCCGGGTTTGAGTTCCGGCGACACGTATTTCTGCTCCGGCTTGATGCCAAGGAAGTTATAGACGTAATGAAGTTTTTTATCCTTGATGAACAGAGAATGCCCGCCAAAGCGCGAACCATGGGCAAAAATAACGCCCGAGCAATTCGCGTCCCTGATATCGACATCGGCCAGAATTTTATAGCCCCGACCACGGATATTGACCGCCACACCTTCCGGCACCGGCGACGTACCTGGATAGTAGACATAGCGTTCGCGCGGATCTTCCTCACTCGGACGCTCGACACCGAGAAGTTCGGCAGCCGACCGGTCATCCAGAGGCAGAACCTTATTTTTCTCCGCTTCATCAAACCATGCGTCGATCAGTTCTTTAAGTTTCTGCGGATTTTCCTTGGCGACGTTTTTCGATTCAGAACGGTCTTCATCTACATGGTAGAGTTCCCATTCATCCTTGTCGAAATTGCCCTTGCCGGTCAGCGGTGCATGGATAGCGGCGGCTTTCCAGCCGTCTTCCCACATGCCGCGGGTGCCCAGCATTGAATAGTATTGGCGTTTCTTCTGGGTTTTTGCGTCGGGTTTCGCCGTAAACGAATAACGCATCGACACGCCGGAGAGCGGCCATTGTTCAACGCCGCGATATTCCTTCGGCATTTTGAGTCCGCAGACATCAAGGATGGTCGGCACGATATCGGTCGAGTGGTGATACTGGTTCCGCACCTCGCCTTTCGCCTTAATACCCTGAGGCCATGAAATGATCAGCGGACAGCATGTACCGCCGGAATATTCAGAATAACGCTTGAACATCTGGAACGGTGTCGAGAAGGCAACCGCCCAGCCGGTCGGATAGTGGTTATAGGTTTCCGGTCCGCCGAGAACATCCTTGTATTTAAGATTTTCAGAGAGTTCATCAGGGAAATTATTGAAGAATTTATTCTCGTTCACCGATCCGCTTGGGCTGCCCTCGCCTGATGCACCGTTGTCAGCGCAATAGAAGACGATAGTATTATCAAGCTGACCGCTTTTCTCGAGATAATCGATCAGCCGTCCGATCTGTACGTCTGTATATTCAGACATACCGGCATAGACCTCGGCCATGCGCGAAAAGAGTTTTTTCTCGTCCGCGTTTAGCGTATTCCATGGGCGGACCGCGTCTCCCGGATTGGCAGCTTCGGCAGGAAGCGGATTGATCGGTGTCAGCTTCGTATCTTTTGGCAATAGGCCTTTCTCGATCATGCGTGGCAGAACCCATTCACGGTAGGCTTCATAACCTGCGTCGAACTTGCCTTTATATTTATCGATATATTCTTTCGGCGCATGGTGCGGCGCGTGGTTTGCTCCCGGGCACAACCACATGAACCATGGTTTGGACGGGTTGCTGGCTTTCTGGTCGCGGATCATCTGCAAGGCCTGATCGACAAGATCCTTGGAGAGGTGATAACCTTCTTCGGGACTGTAAGGCTGGTCGATAAATTTATTGTCATCGACCAGATCCGGATACCAGTTATTGGTTTCACCGCCCAGGAACCCATAGAAACGGTCAAAGCCTTTCTGCAACGGCCATTCCGAACGGCTCGCGCCCGCAGAAATATCCTGTTCCGGCACGTTATGATCCTTGCCGAGCCAGTATGTGCTCCAGCCGTTATCCTGTAATACCTGGCCGATCGTCATACACTCGGCAGGCAGACGACCGCTCCAGCCAGGATAACCTTGTGAAGCTTCGGTAATACATGAACATCCATTCAGGTGGTGGTTGCGACCTGTCAGGAAGGTTGATCGTGTCGGCGAACAAAGGGCAGTTGTATGCCATTGCGAATAGGTAAGACCTTTATCCGCCAGTTTCTGCAAAGTCGGCATATTGATGCCGCCACCATAGGGTGACCATGCCGCCATCCCTGTATCGTCATAAAGAATGATAAGGACATTAGGCGAATTTTTCGGAGCCCTCGGCAATATGTAAGGTGTCCAATCAGGCTTTGAATCACGAACATCAAGATTAATAACACCTTTGAATTCTGGCTTCTTCGTAGTCATTGTAGTGCTCCTATTTGTTGAAATGGAACTCAGCACAATTTATTCCTGAAAGGTTCTGACTTACGCAGCTTTTTGCGTCATCGCCTCCATGACACGGTCGATACTGAAACTCGCCGGCTTGCTGCGCGGCGGGAATTCCTTGAAACTTTCCAGCCATTTTGCGAGCAGCGGCGGTGCGCTATAGATGAGGAAATTGTGTTCCACCACCCAATCCGTATATTTAAAACTGTCCTCGCCCCGCTCGAACGGATCGGAGCGCAGATCAAAGAATTTCGGAATACGCATTTGGGATAGTGGTTCCTGCCAGACACTCATGCCGCCCGTCGCCCGCTGCTCGGCGAAGACAACCTTATAACGGCCCATGCGCATCGCCATGCATTCACCATCATCGCTCCAGTAGATGAAACCTTCGCGCGGTGATTTTTCTTCCTTGCCAGACAGGAACGGCAGGAGATTGACGCCATCAAGGTGAACCTTGAAGGTTTTATCGCCGATCTTGTAACCCTTCTTCACTTTTTCAACGAGATCGGGTTCGCCATTAGCGGCAGCAAAAGTCGGGATAAAATCCTGTAAGGAAGCGATATCGTTGATCACTCTTCCTTGCTCGATTACACCCGGCCACCGCATGACGCAAGGCACACGCCATCCGCCTTCCCAATTGGTATCTTTCTCTCCGCGGAATGGTGTTGCGCCGCCATCCGGCCATGACATTACCTCGGCTCCGTTGTCGGTTGTATAGACAACAATCGTGTTATCTGCGACTTTCAGTTCGTCAAGCAGATCAAGCAACTGACCGATATGGCCGTCGGTTTCCACCATGCCGTCCGGATAGAGACCCAGCCCGGTTTTCCCTTGCGACTCCGCTTTCAGATGCGTGAAGACATGCATGCGGGTTGAGTTGAAATAGCAGAACCATGGCTGGCCGTCTTTTGTCTTGCGCTTGATGAAATCCTTGGCGGAATCCAGAAACTCCTCATCAATTGTTTCCATGCGTTTGCGCGTCAGAGCGCCCGTATTCTCGATTACCTGCTTGCCAACCTTGCCAAATTGCTGATCGACCGTTGCATCGTCTTTGTCGCTGGCCTTGCATCTTAAAATACCACGTGGTCCATATTTTTTCCGGAATGCCGGATCCTTGGGATAGTCAGCATATTCAGGTTCTTCTTCGGCATTCAGGTGATAAAGATTACCGAAGAATTCATCAAAGCCATGCACCGTCGGTAAATGTTCGTTTCGATCTCCTAAATGGTTCTTTCCGAACTGGCCTGTAGCGTAACCGAAGTTCTTCATAAACTGACCGACAGACGGATCTTCCGCCGACAGGCCGAGGGTTGCACCCGGCATTCCAACTTTGGTCAGGCCTGTGCGGATCGGCGACTGTCCGGTGATAAAAGCGGCACGTCCGGCGGTACAGCTTTGCTGACCATAGAAGTCTGTAAACAATGCTCCTTCCTTGGCAATTCTGTCGATATTGGGCGTGCGATACCCCATAACCCCAAGATTATAGGCGCTGATGTTATACCAGCCGATATCGTCACCCATGATAAAGAGGATGTTTGGTTTACTTCCCTTAACAGCACTTAGGTTAGGTTTGTCTGCACTCATGACTGTCTCCTTATCTTGAATATTGTTACTTCACTTCTTCGACATCGGTCAGCTTCCAGACCTTGTCAAAAAACTCTTTCTTCGGTCCGTAAAGACGGAACATCAGTTCAAAACCGCGCGCAGGATCGGTCGGGACCCAGTTGGAGTCTTTCCCTTCAGGCGCTTTCGGGCCGAAATAGATATCTACCGATCCATCGGTGTTTTTCTGGATCTGCGTATTATTGGAGGCGCGGCTTGCGCGATCCACGTTCCTGATAAGCGCGTGGGTTTCGCGGTCATAGGCTGTAACCGACCAGTATTGATCAGTAGGCACATTGGGCGGAACATTCAGGCGGTAGGTTTTGGAGCCATCATAGTTTTTGCCGTCCTTGTCCTTAATGGAGATCATGTAAAACTGCCCTGCGCCCAGACGCTTAATGGCGATAAAGGCATAGTGATAGGCAAGCCCCCGTTCATCGACCGGATAGGCATCAGGATTTCCAAATCCGGTCTGTATCTCCTTGATAAGATCTGGCGAAGTTGGATAAGTCCAATGCGTGCCCTCAAAGAATGTCGGAAATCCTTTATCATATGTTGCCGACAAAATATCATGAGCTTCACGGGCCGCCGTATCGAGTATATTTTCGATCTCTGGTTTAGGCTGATAAAGTTTCCCTTTTTCTATCCCTATCGTTTTTAATTGGTCGATCATAACGCGGTCGCGATCAAACCAGGGTTCGGACTGAATAATCCGGTCGAGATTTACAAAGAAACTTCGATCATAGCGAATGGTTGAATCAAAATTTGCGTCCTTAACATCAGTAAAAACAGTAGATGAAGGATTGGCCGCCTGAGACAGCGGATATATTTTTACCTTCCTGCCATAGGCCACGGATTTAGCAACATCCTCCTCGTCATGACTCTTCAGATTGGAGCGCATCAACGCATAGCTTCCAAAGGTTTCCGGGCGCAACGGCGTATACCCTTGAGGAATTTTCCCTTTATACCCGGGCGGCAGCACAAGAAACTTGACACCTTTCCCTTTATCGATTCCCAGAAGACCACCATCTTCAAGCGCCATCTGCCAGATATTGACGATATTGGCATTGAGCGATCCGCTGTTATCCGCAGGCGGTATATCGATGACAATCGGCCCGACATCTTTCGTATTCAAGAACGCCATAAAATAAAGCGTATCGGGATTGGGTGTCAGTGTCTGGTTATGCCAGTCGAGCGGTTTACCCCAATAGATAACCTGATTTACCTTTCCAGATGTTTTGGTCAACATTTCCTGAAGCATCAGGTCATAATTCACCGCCGGCATTCCCCAGATCACCGCCTGAACCGCCCGGGCACGAACAAGATTTTGCCCCATATCTGAAGCAGCCGCGGGCGCTTCCGGCGCAGAATATGCCCGCCAGGCCGGCACAAATGCCAGGCATGACAGAAAGGCTATGAAACCTAATATCGCCGTGTATTTGACAATATATCTGATCATTTTTACCTCACTTCACTTCCTCTGGTTTCGGGAATTTCCATGAGCCGTTCAGGATTTCATCACGCGGACGATAAAGGCGGGCGATATAATTCCAGCCTTTCATGATCGGAAGGCAGTTCGGAATCTTGCCGTTACAGCCGCCAAACTGGACCGTGACAGCACCGTCAGCATCCTTTTTCGCCGTGATATTGTTCAGCGAATAGGCGTTATATTTATTCTTCTCCATATAGCCTTTGGCGTTGTAAACCGTGATCGACCAGAACCCGTCGACCGGCACGTCTTTGGCGGTCAGTTTATAGATAGTTTTACCGTCGTTCTTGTCAGGCGTTACGTTCTCATAAAGCGCATCCTTGTCCGGATTACAGCCCCAGCCCACAGCCGTGACGATCACATGCCGGATCGGGTCGATCTGGTCCTTCGCACCACAGGCATTTCTTGAATCTGGCAATGTTTCCCCGAGCTGGAGCAGCGCATCGCGTACTTTCTTCTGGCTTACCGGATCCCATTTGGGAATCTCGAAATTGCCGGCACCCGCAGACTGCTCGATCTTGATGGCATCCTGCAGATCATGCACTTTCTTTAAATCCGCAGGATCATTCGGATCGACCAGGGTGCGCACGATCACAACGGCGTAGCGCGTACCCATTTCATTTTTCGTGTAAGTATGGCTGCCTGCGCCATAGGCGATATCGTGAACATAGTGATCTTCATCGATTGCCAGCAAAGACATAAAACGATCACCCGCCTCAGGCATCGTCACCGTGACAGGCCCGGCCTCTAGGTCGAAAACGGCCGATGAATAAAGCGTATCGCGGTTTGGACGTACAATAAGCTGCTTATCTATTGCTATTGGTTCACGGTGATGTGTTATTTTTCCAATACCGCCAGCATCTTTGATAATGTTACCAAAATACATATCGCTTTCGGCGCGCACGAAATTATCCGGTGTCACGCGAACCGAATCTTCGGCCCGGGCAGGCATTGAAATAAGAAGTATAAAAATCGCGAATAAAATATTTTTCATGTTTTCTCCTTTATTTGACTTGTTTTACTGCAGGTGGTGTCCAGCTTCCGTCCAGAATTGCTTTGTCGGGCCAGTAGGAGCGAACGTAAAGCGAGAAATCCGCTTCTGCAGGCGACGGCAACCAGTTGCTGCGGTCTGCCGGCGCATCCGCCTGTACCAGAAGCGTGAGCGAGCCGTCGGCGTTGAATTTAAGGTCCTTGTTCTTGGTCCCCAGAGAATAGCGTTTCATGGTATTCGGCTCGAAGAAATGATGCTGGTTGTATAATGTCAGCGACCAGAACCCTTTCACCGGCGGCAATTGTCCCTTGGCGAACGTGACCGCGTATCGGTTTTTGCCGTTCAGGCGCGCGCCGTTCTCGTCAAGATCCTGATAGAAATATTTCGTTTCCCTGGCCTTGTTCACAAAGATATTGGATTTAGCCATTGCCGTGCGGCTGAAATAATCCGTGCCGAAAGCGGCGCTGTTATCTCCCGTGCTCCAGTAATGAGGCAACTGGATCCCCCAATTTCGGAACTGGAACATCGGATCGATCAGTTCCTTGTCAGCCTTTGCGGCTTCATCGATCATTATTTTTTTAAGCGACGCATCGCGCTGCGCGGCTTCGATCAGGGCAAGTACCTGCTCGTATCTCGCCTCTTCTCCCGCCATAGGTGGCGCGTCTTTTAGAACTTCCGGCAGCACATCGAATATTTTTTCAGGCGGAACCCATTTCGTTTCCGCTTCTCCTTCTGATTGGGACGGGAATTTCGGCAGTCTTGACCAGTCACGCTGTTTCATTTTGCCATCGAATTCGGCGAGCGGATAAAGATCGATGCCGTTGAGAACGGATTGAACCGCTTTCTTGTCTTCCGGCGTATCGTTCTGGAATACACGCGGAACGACGACACCGGTGTTGGTCGTCGACCGGAAAACGCCCGAAATTTCTTTTGGCACGACCCCGTTCCAGTTCGGGCCCACCAGCAGGTAAAATCCTGGTTTTGTACCGTACATTTTACCCATCTCGGCAAATCCGTCCGTGCGCAGGTCGACAATTTGATAGACCCAGAAACGATCACCGAAATCAGGTACCTGAATGACGACCGGACTTTTATCGAGCGCCAAAAGGGCAAAGCCGTAGACGACATCCTGATTGGGACATGCCACCATGCGTTCCTCGGGCTGAACGTAGTCGGTCAGCATGGCCAGGCGATTTGGCGGGCTGACCGGGACGATACCGCCCATCAGGCCCGGCTCCTTCAAATTCGTGAAGGCCAGCCGCCGGTTATAGATATTGACCATCGGCCAAGCCCACATGAACGCGTCGCGTGCTACCAGCCGTGCATAACCTTCGGTCACCTTGACCCGCGTATCCGGCCCGTGCGTCATCTCAGTCGCATGAACTTCATTACTTTTCAGTTTTGCGGTTGCCATTGCTTTCTTCCTTTTTCACGAAAACATCGTTCCAGTCGTTCTTCATATCAATCAGCGTCCAGCCGCTGGCTTTTGCCTCATCAAGCGCTTTATCGAGCGTGCCGATTTTTGATTGGCGGTCATAAGCGTATTCACGATCCCCGTCCGTATGATGAACGAGCGCTTCGAAATTCGGACGTTTGCCGGCGGCCGCCCATTGCAGCATCTGGAGATCGCCGTCAGAATTACCGAATGCCATGACAGGACGGCGGCCGATAGCCTTTTGAATACCGACAGGTTTCCCCGAGCCGTCATCTATGAAATCAGGTTTGGGAAGCTTGGTAATGACGGCCTTGCCGTCTTTCATTTCGAATTTTTCTTCGCCCGAGGAACCGATGACCTGTTCCGGCGGAATGCCATAGGCCGCTTCAGCCCAGGGGCGCATGAATTCTACGCCACCGCCAGAGACGATGTACGTCTTAAAGCCATTGGCGCGCAGATAATCCAGAAGCTCGATCATTGGCTGATAGGTCAGTTCATTGAAATGACGTTTGAATTTCGGATGTTCGGCCGTCGCCATCCAGTCCTTGACAGATTTTTCAAATTCTTCGGTCGTCATGCCGCTATGTGTGGCGATCATCAACTCGCCGATACCTTTTTCGCCGCTGGAGAGCGCCGTTTTAACGTCCCCTTCCATCGCGGCCTTGAAAGGCTGTTTGGTTTTCCATTCAGGGTGTTGCGGAGCCATTGCCTTGATGCGGTCGAAAACGAAGAAAAGCTGATTGTAATAAGGTTGCTCGGACCAGAGCGTGCCGTCATTGTCAAAAACGGCGATCCGCTCTTCGACAGGTATGAAATCCGCGCCTTGTTGCGTAACTTTCGTGACAAAGGAAATAATAGCCGCCTTTGCAGGGCCGTCATTCCACGATGCCAGCACCGATTCTGTTGCCGCCATCGATTGAAGTGGCAATATCAGAACAAGCAGAAAGCTGAGCAATACGACGCGGATTTTCATCTCTTTCTCTTAATTTCCAGCAGCAGGCTCAATGGCAGCATCCCACAGCCCTACTTTTTCCAGGGCGTTTTTGCAGTTTGCACTTACCTTGTCTTTATTATCCCGGAAGCATTGCACTAGCTGACCATTCCCAGCTTCAACTTTGCTGCATAACTTCATACGATCCGCACCGCATTCTTCATGCGCATAATCAAGCGTTGCCACCCCAAGCTGAACCGCCATTGCGGATTCAGCGAGCCCGATGCGACAGGAATCCAATAGCTTGTTCTCATGCGCCATCAGACAAAGGATTTCGCGATTATTGCCGGGTGTAACGTCCTGGCAGTGCTGTTTCATATCGATTTCACAGCCGCGCACTTTCGAGCTGACTTTAAATTTATCGACATCGCTGGTTTCTGCTTTCACCTGGGAACAACAGAGAAGCGCACCTGCTAAAATAAGCGATAGTTTTATATATTTAGTCTTCATCATTTTCTCCTTTGGTTAAATGAATTCATCAGTCTTTCTTATCGTCGGTTTTTTCCCAGCCTTTGCCTGGATCAAAGGACGTAATTTTGACGGCTTCCTTGTCTGTGGCAGGCCCGAGATCTTTCTCGTAGACAACGGCATCCTGATTGACGATGAAGGTTTTCACACCGGAATTGCCGTATTCGGCAGGCCATGCCACTAGCCCAAAGCCGCCGATCATCCGTCCACGGGCGACGTAATCAAGCTTGCCGCCCTGTGCATCGGCACCTTGTTTGGTCAATATTTTGTAGTAATAGCCATGGTAAGGCTCGCCTTTACTGCCCTTCTTGCCGTAACCTTCCGCAGAAGCCTGCGCAAAAAGCTCGCCTAGCGGGCTTGGATCAGTTCCCGTTGTATCCGGCCAGTACAATCCGTCCTGCTTGCCACTCGTGCTGATGAGTTTTTGCGCGTAAGAAGACACACCGTTTTTTTTGCGCATAATATCGGCATAATCGTTTTGCGCATCCACATAGGCCTGAGTAGTTTCAATGGCGCTGACTTCGTTGCGGCCTATACGGCGAAACAGGATTTCCTCTTCACCTTGCTTTTCATCGAATTTCCACGATGAATCTTTATCGGCACGAACCATGGGGATCGGGAAAGGCCAGTCTTCCTTTCCAATAACAAGGATCGCAAGATTATCCCTTTCATCGATTTTATGTTGTTCATCATAGGCGGCTATGAATTTATCATGCGCATTCTGATCCTCGACGGCATCGCCGGAAGAAATCACATTATTATCCTTGGCAACGCCAAGCACCTCACGTACCGCCGTCTTGTCCTGAGCCTTGACTGCCTTGATCAGGGCATCCACCGCTTCATCAGGCGTTTTAAACGATGTAGGCGCGCCCGCATGCGCGTGGAATGCTACCATTCCGGACAAAATCACATAAAGAATGCCCAGCAGAAGATATTTTCCTGAATTTACCATTTTTACACTGTCATTTCCCATGGTTGCCATCCTCGTTTCCTATCGTCTAAATCCACCGCCGGCGCGACCACCACCGACATGGCCGCCGCTAAATCCGCCGCCGCCCGCATGGCCTCCACTGAATCCGCCACTGCTAAAGCCGGAGGTGCTCCTGCTCGCCATACCGTTAAAACTCGACCGCCCCCTGTTCGCACTCGCAGTCGCCGCGCGTCCGCTGCCGATATTCTGGAAGGCGCTGTCGTTGCGCCTCAGGCCGGACGTATTCACGCTGTTAAAATTCGGACGATTATTCTGCGGACGCTGGGTCTGCCCGCCCAGATTGGATTTCTGATTCAGGCGATTGGCGGTTTGGTTGTTAGCCCATGTTCTGCCATTCAGATCAGGGTTATTGCGTGTCGCCCCGCTTATCGGATGCTGCGTCTGGTTAAGTTTTCCGCGAAACTCATTGCGTGTCTGTGCGGAACTTGCACGCTGTACACGCTGCGGCGTGAATTTATTCGCCAGCTTTTTGTTATCATACGGAACGCCGTGACGGTGCGCCGGGTCATGCTTCCATTGAGTGCCGCCGCCATTCGCGCCGGGGCGAACGACATTTCCGTTCCCATGGCGGTTATCGATGAAATTATTATTGATCGTATTGCCACTGACATTCACGTTTATGTCGTGATGCCCCCAATCGAAATCGTCATCCCACAGATCGTTAAATACGGCGGCCCCGGCGGCAAACGCCATGCCGGTCGCAAACCCTGTCGCGATCTGATAACCGGGCGGAGGCGGATAGTATGGCGGAGGATAGGATGGATAAGACCATGTCCCATAGACAACGCTTGGATTGTAATAAGGGACATACACCGTATCAGGCTGTGTCGACTGAATAATGATCGTCTGCTGCGTTTCTCCACCTCCCGATGCCGGCTCAATGTCGATATTCTGCTGGTCGTTAGAAACCAGCTGCTTCTCCTGATAGGCTTTCTGGCGCAGGACCTGAACATTGTTCATCACATCATCCTGCTGGGCCAATACCGCATCACCGAGTTTCTGGGTCCAGTCGAGATTCTCGGACATGGTCGCCAGAACATCGGGCGTGGATTCCAGCGCTTTGACACTGTCATCCCAGCTTTGTTTATCGAGCGCGGCCTTTAAATCAGCGCCCTTAAGATTCTTATTCGCTTTCGCCCAGCGATCGCCCTCTACGACCTCCAGGGGATAGGTCGAAGCCATCATCACCTGAGTCAGAAGATCATCAGGATAGAGTGCAATTGGAGCCAATAGCTGTTGCAACTCTTCATCACTGTAATGATGGTCTTCTTCGGTCGCCGCTGCGCTGGCCGCGGTGGCATCGGTCGTCGCCACACTATCCTGCGCCATTGCCGCCGGTGTCAGTACCAATAATGCGATCATCAGAAATATAAAGGATGTTGTTCTTTTCATTTTTTCTTCCTATTTTTTTCTTATGATTTCCCCGGTATGTTCATACTTAGCGGAACACTGAATTCAAGCCATACGGAATTCCCTTCAAGCCTGTTTTCAGCGTCAAATTCTTTCAATGCGCGCAGACGCAAAGTCGCTGGTTTATTTCCTGCTTCGAAATTATAGGCGACCGAGCCACCAAAACCGGCCACTTCTCCTTTGAATGCCCCAAGCGAATCCCCCGAGCCTGAGTCATCTGTAATCTGTTTGAAATAATAAACTTGCGGCCCCATCGACCATGATGGCGAGAGTTTTTTCTCTACGGCCGCCTCAATGTGGAATTCATTTCCGGTGTCGTAATCCGTATGCTGGTTTTCACCGTTAAAAGTAACACCGGTTTTACCCGACACGTCCCAGCCAGTCACCGGATCGTTCCATGTTACTGCGAACGACGTATCGAACGCCCAGCGGTGAAATGCAAGATTTGCAAGTTCATCTTCCCGATAATCACCGACAGGCACGTTTAAAAGTCCACTGACGGTATAATGCATATTACCGTCTTTCCAGCCGAGCGAAGATGCAATTATAGGATCGCCAATGACAGTCGCTGAATCGCTTGCCGAAAGCCCGAACGTATTTCCTGCAGGTCCCGTGATAACGGCGGATACATCAACATCGGAATATCCCGCGGGTAATGATGCGCCGATTGTAAAAGTGCCTCCGGCGAAATCGGTCGTCGGCACCCATAAAACGGTTGCGAAGTCGGCGATTATAGTCGCGTCAAGACCTGCAACGACATTGCCGCCGACACTGAACTGCTTGCCACCGCTGGCGCTACCATCGTAGTAATAGGCTACGTTATCAAAGAAAATGCCTTCCACCGGCGGCAATATCGCAGCGCCTGCGGCACCCGATCCCAACAGATAAACGCTTGCACCACCTTCACTGGCCTGCGCTTTCCTGCAACAGGAGAGCACGCATAAAAGGCTCAGCGTGAATATCAGCGCAACGGCAATCATCGGATAATATTTCTTCATACTCTTTCCCCATTCCTATTCAGGAAACACAAATGTTAGAGAGGTCCTGAACCGCCAGCCTTCAGGGCCGACATCTTCCGGACTGTCCGCCCAGTACCCGACACCGCCAGCAATCGACACCGGCAGTTTTCCGAACTTCACGATTTTGCTGACAACAAAATTGACTGGAATTGATGCTTCGTTCGCTTCCCAGTCATAAGTTGACTCGCTTTGGATGGTGTAAGTCCAGGCATCTTTCGTCTGATAGGCCAGGAAAGGCTGGAAAAAAGTGCGACTGATATCTGCGGCATCGTCGTCGCCAGCCACATCCCAGATATGATTGCCAAGCGCCCCCATGGTCCACGGACCCGTCTGTTTTACAACGACCGCCGTCGGGCCAAGCCCCCATTTCTGCCCGCCCAAGGCATCTTCAGTCGCCGTCGGCAACAGAAATGCCGGACCTATACCAACGATGATTCCTTCCGTCGGCAATGTGACGAAGAAACTTTGGGTTATATCACCCAATCCAAAATCAGTATTCTCACCGGGAAATACTTCATCCTGCCAAACGAGAGGCGCTATGGTACGTGAAATTATTTTCCAGTCACCGAGCTGGAATGGAATGACGGGCTGGATATTGAAGGTGACTTTTTCTCCGCCTTCATCAAGACCAATATTCTGATCGTAGTTCAGCTGAAACGGAACACTGATCATACTCGCTATGGGATTGGAGAGTTTTTGCGCTATATCGTTAGCACTTTCATCCTGGCCCTCCGCAAAAGCCGAAGGTATCGAAACCGCCAGTAAAAGGCACAAAAAAGCGCACTGCGCAAATGACTTGCCCATCATAAATTCTCTTTCAAAATAATGCAGTTAACCCACTAAGTTTCTAGCATTACTCATTCAATAATCGATCAATGCAATCCTGTTTACCGACGCATGTGTTATTGACACAGAGAATGAATGTTCTGGATAGCATGACGACTAAACCTAATATCAATCTTTGTCAAATATCAAATTAGCGGTTCTGTTTTGCATTGCATGATCAAGTAGTTAAAAAAATTCATTGACTCAATTCATCCTCTGCGGCTTCTATTTCAGGAATATCTACTTTTCAAATTAATGTTTAGCCAATCATTGCTTATCTGCTCACCAATTTTATTTTTGTGTAGCGCATATAATATTTAAATTGATTAGGAACCATTAATGAAACAATTCCTTTTATTGATAACGCTTATTCCTTTTCTCACCAGCTGCAGCGGCATTGCTGAAGGTGTAACAGAAGCTTTCATGAAGAAAAAGGAGGTGGACACAAGGGTATGCGATATTACCGGCCCCTCTTTCACTGGGGTCTCGCAAAGCGTTGATGCACAGTCACAACAAGGTGCTCCATCCCATACAAAAGTACTCATGGTTCACGGTATCGGCAAACATCTTCCCGATTACTCGGCAAGTTTCCGCGATAAATTAATTCGCGAACTCAATCTCGACAAAGCTGATGCAACAGTAAAAGAAATAAATCTGACGGCGCAGGAAGGGAACAAATCCGAAGCCGCCGGCATTCTAAAAATATTTAGATACATGTCCTCAACTTCGCCAAAGGAACTGATCTTCTATGAATTGACCTGGTCGGGAATTACAGACAAAGACAAGGAAGTCATCGCCTATGACGATTCAGATGCCTATGCCTATAGGCGCGCGGGCCTGAACAAATCTCTGAAATCCTTTATGAACAACACCGTGCCGGATGTTCTCGTGTATGAAGGCCCAGCCCAGGATCTGATCAATAAATCCATCGGTCAGTCACTCTGCTGGATGTTCAAGGAAGAATGGGACGGATTGCCGAAAGACGGCACGCATTATTGTGGCATTGAAGATCCCAATTTTGCGAAAAACGTCAAACAGGACGATTATTTTGTCGTGACGCACAGCCTTGGAAGCCGCATCACTATTGATACTTTGAATAAATTTGGCAGCGCAGATCCAAACTGCACCAACTGCGAAGGCCGCAAGAACTTGCATGCAATCTTGAAAAACAAAGAAATAACGGTCTTTATGCTCGCCAACCAGTTACCGTTCCTGCAGGTCGGTAGGCCCAAACCTGCAAACGCCGGCATGACAGGACAATACTGCCTGCCGTCAGGATCGCTGTATGAAGAAAGAATGCTCGGGAAAACACGTATCGTTGCCTTCAGCGATCCCAATGACATCCTGAGCTACCCTATTCCGATGGGGTATGCGGATAATTATATCGACAGCCGCACCTGCCCCGAAATTGTCAATATCGACATAAACGTTGCCCAGGCATCCAACGTATTTGGATTGATCGACTACGCCAACCCGCTCGATGCCCATACAGGCTACATGCAGGACGATCGCGTCGTTAAGATTATTACGCATGGACTTCAACGCGAAAATCTCGATCCATTGATAGCCAATCGTTGCCACTGGACTGAAACAGTCAAAACTGAAACTTCAACTCAAGCCAAAAAGGGGAAATAGCCATGAGAAAAAATATCTTTATTACAATCTGCACAGGACTTCTTTTGTCTGCCTGCACGAACGCCATGTCGACAGACACAATCGATCAGACACGGGCCAATTGCTCAAACGTAGACCAGACGATCGCCACGCTTGAAAAAGAAAAAGCGGATAACGATCAGCGCGTCGCCAATGGGGTCGGGCAAATTCTCCCCGTTTCCGCCATCGCACGACTTGTCAATGGTGAATACGAAACAGACACGCAGATCACGACCGGCGAATGGGGACAGCATCTCGATGCAAAGCTGGCTGAGCTGAACGGCCTCAAGGCCTCCTGCGCGACAAAACATTGAGGAGAAATGATATGAGATATTCACTTTTTACCGCCTGCATTTTGACTATTGCCTGCCTCACCGCCTGCGGTGGCGGCGGCGCGACATCTGAAAATGACATCAAAAATACGACTGTCAGCAAGGGACAGGCTTTGATGGATTTAAAACAGGCGCATGACAGCGGCGCAATGAGCGATAGCGAATACAACAAGGCAAGAGACAAGGTTTTAGACGAATGAAATACCTTATAATATTTATGGCCTGCTTCGCCCTGGCTGGTTGCGGACCGGATAAAAACACAATTACGAACCGCCTGGTTTCACCGGAACAGGACCGCGCAGACCTGCAGCGCGCCCATGAAACCGGGGCAATCAGCGATGAGGAATACCGGAAGCTAAGCACCCATTATTGATATATAATCAATAGCTTATTCAACGCACAAAACACGCTGGAATACGCATTTCCAGCGATTACTTGCTATTATTTGCTGCCCGGCCTATTATTGTTGTATTCGACGATTTATAAGTTTTGACTATAGCTACGGCTTTCTGCAGACATCGTAACATCTCGGATATAAGTTTTCACAATGGTTGTGACAGCTTAATATGCACGAGAGTGCTTTTTCTAAAGGAGGGCTTAATGGCTCAAGGTAAAGTAAAGTGGTTTAACTCAACTAAAGGTTTCGGATTTATTCAACCTGATGATGGCGGTCCAGACGTGTTCGTTCACATCAGCGCAGTTGAAAAAGCAGGTCTTCGCGGCCTGAACGAAAATCAAGTGATCACATATGATATCGTTCAAGATCGCGGCAAAAACTCAGCCGGCAATCTCAAAGTTGCTTAATAGTTTTTAGTCCTATTATTCAAAGCCCGGTACTGGAAAGTACCGGGCTTTTTTAATGGAGAAATTTTACTAGATTATCCCTTCGAGGTGAGCATGAATATTTTGATTGTCGGCGCAGGCCCTACCGGATTGACCGCCGCTATTGAACTGGCCCGGCAGGGAATAATCCCGCGCATTATTGACCGAAAGCCTGCGCCATCCCCCTTAAGTCGCGCCGTTGGCATCCACGCCAATAGCCTCGCGCTTCTGGAGCAGTCGGGCGTGACCGGTCGCCTGCTTGCGGAAGGGCTCAAAATATCACAAGGCGAATTTCACCTGGACCGGACGCGCACGATTACCTTGAATTTCGGATATCTGGAACATCGATATAATTTCATGCTCGCACTGCCGCAAAATCGCACGGAAGAAATAATGATCGCGCGCCTTAAGGAACTTGGCGGCAATGTCGAATATTCAACAAGCCTTAAATCACTCGAACTGGTACACGGCAAGCCGCGCGCAGAGATTGGAAACGCTCAGAGCGTTCAGCCCGCAGATTTTGATATCGTTATCGGAGCCGATGGCATCCATAGCATCGTCCGCCAGTCAATTGGAATTGATATGCAGGGCTATGACTATCCAAATCTGTGGAGCATCTCCGATTTTGACTGCCCCGACCTGCCCTGGACAAAAAACGCCGTGCATTTTTTCCTGCACGATCATGGAGAGATCGGCTTTGTGGTCTGTATCGGGACTGACCACTACCGGGCAATCTCAAACACCGAGCATGCGCTTAAATCGGTTCCGGGAAATTACACCATATCCCATGTTCATAATGAAAATACCTTCAAAATTTCAGTACGGCAGGCAGCCACCTATCAAAAAGGCCCTGTTTTTATCGCCGGAGATGCGGCGAATGTTCACTCGCCTGCGGGCGCGCGCGGCATGAATGTCGGGATAGAAGATGCATGCGCTTTAGCCCGCATGATTATCGGCGGAGATACGGAGAATTATACGGCAGAACGCTATCCGATCGGGCGAGCTACAATTAAATTGAGCGAAACAGCAGCAAGGTCCGCCCAGAGCACCAATCCCGTCTTCAAAATATTCCGCAATCTTCTTATGATCGCCCTGTCACGATCCCCATCAATACAAAGGATTCTCCTGAAGAAAATTGCGGGTCTGGATGAACCCATGGCCAAGAGCCTTAATAAAGCTCTTTAAGTCAGGTCTTCTTTAGCATAGAATTCAGCTCGACCCAACCAATCATCAAGAGGTATATAATGGCAAAGACACAAGATGCTAAAAAGAATGTGAAAAAAGCTCCTCAGAAGACACTGGAAGAAAAAAGAGCCGCAAAGCGGGAAAAGAAAAACTCAAAATAATATATTCTCAGGGGTCCGCTGGACCCCTGAGCTTTATCAGGATGTAATATGAACGACGATAAACTGCAAAAAATCGAAATCACGCTTGCGCACCAGGACCAGCAGATCCAGGACCTGAGCGAAATGATCAACGCTCAATGGAAGGAGATTGAGCGCCTGAAACTCCTGCTCATAAAAACTCAGGACAAGATTTTAGAATTGGAAGCTTCAAGCGACAATGACGGAAAACAGGCATCAGTGACGGAAATAGCGGCTTCCGAAAAACCGCCTCATTATTAGAAATTAAAGCCCCACTATCTTCTCCAGGTAATGTCGCTCTATACCAAAATAAGATTTTACCTGCACTATTTTATGCAGGGTTTCCGCATTCCTGAGTTTGGCTTTTGGATTTCTGGTCGCGACGACCATGACGTTCTTGGCGGTATGCTCGCCGGAAATGAATTCAAATATCTTTGTACTATAACCAAAATATTCAAGAATAAGCGCGCGAATACCATCAGTCACCATTTCCGCCTGGCGCTCCATGAAAATCCCGTGCCTGGTTAAAAATTCAAGCTCGTTGCCAGCCTTGCCTTTCTCCATTTCACGCCTGATTTGCTTGTGACAGCACGGAGCAACAACAATAAGATCGGCTTCCGCCTTAATACCTTTATATATAGCATCATCGGTCGCTGTATCACAGGCATGGAGGGCGATAAGAATGTTGATATCCAGATCGTCATAGTTTTCGATGCTTCCCTGAACAAATTGTAACCGGTCGAAATTTGAATTCTTCGCAATTTTATTGCAGAGTTCGACCATATCTTCGCGATATTCAACACCGATGACTTCCGGCTCCGCTTTCAATATATGTTCGAGATAGTCGTAGAGAGCGAACGTCAGATATCCCTTTCCCGCCCCCATATCGACGACCTTGATGTTCTTCTGAACCGGCATGGTTTTAACGAGGGAACTGAGGATCTCGATATATTTATTGATCTGCCTGAATTTGTCCTGCGCGTTCTTATAAACATTTCCCGATTGATCGGTGATTTTCAGATCATGGAGATAAGTTTTGCCGTCTGCGGCGATCAGTCGCTTCTTATTTCTATCATGGTCGAGTGAGATTTCTCTTTTATTGCTCGGGGGTGATTTTTTAAGATTTCCCTGGTTTCTTGAATTGTCAAAAGCAAGATCAAATTCGACGGTGAACAAAGTAGCCGCATGAAACCCTTCACCTAAAGCCTTTTTGATAAGTAAAACGCCTTCGTGCAGAGAATAATTTTTTACAATGTCGCGCGTACGATGACTATAGGTAAAGCTCAGCATATCTTCACGTTTAATCAATATCCTCTTGATATGAATTTTCTTGAGGGTTTCGTCTGCGCCTTTGTAATTGCCAAGCGAAATTTTGATAAGACTTCCATCATCCAGACTTTCCTGAATGGCTTCTATAAATTTACCCTGGTTCTTTTGTACGTTCATGTGATTTTCTTAACACAGGCAAAGGTTCCCTGCCATTTATAATTTATCCCCTCTCGTACAAACGGGAACTTCTTCGGGTAAATGCCGTTAGCTCCGAATAGTCTAAAACCTTTTGGAGGACCTTATGTTCAAGAACAATATCACTAAAATCATAGCCCTGACCGCCATTTCATTAACTACACTCGGCATTACCGCCTGTACGCAATCAGGAACATCCCTGCCGCCTGGCAAATATGAAACATCAACAAAATCGACCGATGCCAACGGCACAACATATAAAACAGACAGAACGACGGATGTCGATGTTGACAGCAATGGCAATAAATCCGCCACAGTTAAAACAAAAACCTCTACAGATCCCAAAGGCCTCTTTAACAAGAGCACCACAAGCTCAACAACAACGACCAAGACAAGCTACTAAGAATATATAGATAAGCTAAAGGGCCTGTGAAATGCAGGCCCTTTTCATTTATACATTCTGCCCTGCGCACCAGCCTGAAGACCATGCCCACTGGAAATTATACCCGCCCAAATGGCCTGTCACATCGACGACTTCGCCGATAAAATACAGACCCTGGACTTTCTTTGCTTCAAAGCTTTGCGGTGACAGCTCGTCCGTATCAACACCGCCCAGCGTGACTTCCGCCGTGCGATAGCCTTCGCTGCCGGATGGCTTTACACGCCATGCCTCGATACGCGTTGCCAGATCGGCCAGTTTCTTATCGGACAGATCAGCGATATTCCCTTCAAAGCCTGAATCCCGCATGATCTGCTGCGCCAGTCGCTTGGGTAGGATTTCCGCGAGCACGTTATGCGGCAAGGATCTCGCCTGGCGCGTTCTCTGCTCCTTAAGCCAGGGCAGGACTTTTATATCTGGTGCCATATTGATGATGATTTCTTCGCCGGTATTCCAGTAAGACGAAATCTGCAGGATGGCCGGACCGCTGATACCGCGATGCGTAAACAGCATTGCCTCTCGAAATTTCTTGCCTGAAGCGCATTTGACTTCAACGGGATCGACAGCAACGCCACTTAATTCTTTTGTATAATTCAGGATCGCTGGATCAAAGACTAGCGGCACTAGCCCCGCTCTCGGAGCAATGATATTTAAACCGAATTGCCTTGCGATCTCATAGCCGAAACTCGACGATCCCATTTTCGGGATAGACGGCCCACCCGTCGCAATGACAACAGATTCAGCCGCAATATTTCCACGAGAAGTAATGACCGTGAAAATTCCTCCTGATTTCTCTATTTTTTCAACACTGGTCGATGTCTCGACAACCACATTGTTGGCCGCGCATTCATCCAAAAGCATTTTTATTATATCGCCGGCAGATCGGTCGCAGAAAAGCTGTCCCAGTGTCTTCTCATGGTAAGGAATTCCGTACTTCTCAACCATCGCGATGAAATCTCTCTGGTGAAACCGCTTAAGCGCGGATCTGCAGAATTGAGGATTGGTAGAGATAAATTTATCCGGCGCGCAGTTTATGTTCGTAAAATTGCAACGCCCGCCGCCGGAAATCCTGATTTTTTCAGCGACTTTAGCCGAATGATCGAGGACGATAACGCTCCGCCCCCGCTTTCCCGCTTCAATAGCACACATAAGGCCCGCCGCCCCTGCACCAATGATAAGAACGTCCGTTGACGACATGATAAAACAAGAATTCCTAAAAAAATGAATTCAGACTATAGATAATTATTGTGGTAAATAAAACTTGTTTAACCCCTATTTCAGGATTAACGCCGGAAATGCCCTACAATAAAGACTTATCCGTTGCAATTATAGGTGGCGGCCCGGCAGGGCTGATCGCAGCCGAAACACTGGCTGCCGCGGGTAAACGCGTTATTGTATACGAACGCAAGACCTCCCTCGGGCGTAAATTTCTGATGGCCGGGCGTGGCGGTCTGAATATCACCCATTCGGAACCGCTCGATAAATTCCTGACCAGATACGGTCAATCGTCAGAATTTCTATCTCCTTTTCTGCATGATTTCACGCCGGGCCGCTTGCGCGAGTGGTGCGAAGGCCTTGGCGAGGAAACTTTTACAGGAACGAGCGGCCGCGTCTTCCCAAAAAGCTTTAAGGCTTCGCCTCTGCTTCGCGCCTGGATTAAAAGGCTCGAAAAACTGAATGTTGAATTTAAAATGCAGCGGGAATGGACCGGCTGGGATGCGCAGGGAAACCTGGTTTTCAAACTCGCCGATGGAACAGACGAAACTGTCAAAGCCAGTGCCGTTCTTCTCGCGCTTGGCGGGGCCTCGTGGCCTAATCTTGGCTCCGATGGCGGATGGACCCGTATTCTCGCTGAGAAAAATATATCCGTCGCGGCTTTACAACCCGCCAATTGCGGATTTATCGTCGACTGGTCGGACATCTTCCGCGATAAATTCGCAGGCCAGCCATTGAAAACGATTTCAGTGACATTTGCCGGGAAGACGGTTCCCGGAGAAATCATGATGTCGCGCAATGGTATAGAAGGCGGTGCGATCTATGCACTTTCCTCGACCCTTCGGGATTCTCTTGAAAGAGGCGAAGACACGATATTGACGATCGATCTGCGCCCTTCCCTGACGATAGAGAGCATCCTGGAGAAACTATCAACTCCACGCAAACGCCAATCCTTTTCGAGTTATATGGAGCGCGCCCTCGGTCTTAATCCGCTTTCCATTAATCTATTGCGCGAAGCCGATCTTAAAGTAACCGATTATAAAAATGACGAACTCGCAGCATTGATCAAGGCTGTGCCCGTCCGACTGAAAGCTCCCTTTCCGATCGAGCGTGCAATCTCCAGTGCTGGCGGAATAAGGCTGGACGCACTCAACGGCGATCTGATGATCCGTGGGATGCCGGGTGTATTCGCGGCGGGAGAAATGCTTGACTGGGAAGCGCCGACCGGCGGCTACCTCCTGCAAGCGAGCTTTGCAACGGGTTACGCAGCGGCAGCAGGAATTTTAAATTATACGGCGAGTAAGTCTTGATATTCCGAATGACGCTTAAACCATGATTGGGCATAACCGCAAATCGGAACGACTTTATAGCTCCTGTCTTTGGCTATCTGCACAATACCCTCCATCAACCTGCCTGCGGCTCCAGTGCCGCGCAAAACTTCCGGTGCCTCGACATAATTAATATAAAGAACCGCGCCATCAAGACGGTAATTTGCAAAAGTCGTGCTGCCATCAATGACCAGTTCAAATTTTCTTTGCTCTGTATTGTCTTTAACGATGCTCATCGCAATCTCCTTTCGGCCATTATAGCAAAAATCCGGCCGCCCGGGCCGGATTTTCACAAAATTCACTCCAAAAGCCTATCGACCCCTGAGTTTCAGTCCAGCAGCCGAATTCAACTCGGATTCAGATAGCACACCATTATGATTTACATCCAGGCTGCTAAATGCCTTACTAGTATTTCTGCCGCCCACGCTTGAATATTCGCTGGCTTCAATTTTTCCGTCTTTGTTGGCATCAAGGGAAACAAAATTCGGGCTGGAAACATTTGCGCCCGCATTGACATTTGCAGATGTACTGCTTGAATTATCTTCGGATGAATTATTTACAGACGCATTTGTCGATGCGTTTGAATTGAGCCTGTTCGTTTCGAAGCGGCCCGATTCTCCGACATTACTGCTATTCACTGAATCCTTGAGCGGCTTGCTGGTCGCAACGGCTCCTCTGGCGGTGTTCTGAACCGTAGTGTTTACGGCTCCTGTCGTATTATTGACAGTATCATTTACATTATCGGCGGCACCGTTAAGCGTGCTGCCGATGCCCGTGCCGTGAGCACCCGTTTTAGCTGTTGCGTTAATGGAAGCACTACCGCTTTCCGCGTGAGCCGCCGCTGACGCGACAAGCGCAAGAACGGCCGCTGAAGCCAGGAATAATTTATGGGTCATGATACTACTCTCCTCTTGTGACTGGGGATAACCCAACAAGCGGAGAGGTCAAAAGTTCCAATTACCGCAATTCAAAACGAATTTAAGGGGAATTAGCCGGTAATTTGGTGTAGGAAACGACTTTTACCTGATTTCCATTCTCGTGATACGAGATTTCGTCGAAACTAAGCAAGTTAGCCTTCGCAATCCCTCTTCCATTACTATGCGTCGCGCGCGATGGCTCAATCTCCATAAATGTATGCCAGTCGAAGCCAGGACCATCATCGGTGATCAATAACTCAAGACGATTCGAGAATTGCTCGAAATGGATGGACACTTTTTTATTTCTATTTTCAGGCAAGTCCAGGCGGCGCGCAAGTTCATCTTCCCACAATCCTTCCGAAAGCAGCCTGCCTTTTTCGTTATAGCCGATGCCAAGATTTCCGTGCTCGATACCATTGAGCATCAATTCATAAAGGCCTGAGACGGCAAGTTCCGGCCGCGGGAAAATGCTCCCAAGAAGAAATGCCGTATTTTGAGCTTCTTCGGGTCGACTAAGAACGAAATCACCTTTGACGAATGTTACAAGCGCGTTTTGCTGGCTCGACAGGCGGCGTTCAAAAATCTCCTTGCGTTCACGTTCGATAATCGCAGCCCGCACGAGCGCAAGCAATGTCGTTTCATCGTAAGGTTTGGCCAGATAGTAATAAACGCCAGCCTTGATACCCTTCAGGAACTCATCTTGCGACGTATCGCCCGTTTGCATGATAACAGGAATATTTGAGAATCTCCTGTCTGCCTTTATGCGGGAAGCGAGCTCAAGCCCATTCATATTGGGCATGCGCTTGTCAGTCACGATCAGCTTATATTTTCCTGGATCGTTCTCGAGCATGCTCCATGCCATGATACCATCCACGGCCTCATCCACATCGTAACCTGCGCTTTGCAGGTACGACGCGAGGATCGCGCTGTTTGCCGGTTCATCCTCGACGAGAAGAACGCGAACCGGATTTGTGTTTTCAAAATTTGGAATGTCTGTTTTTTGATTTGCTTTCATTCTTAAATTTTATCCTGAATTTGATGTAAAAAACCAGATGCATATCCCAGCATTCACTTTAGATCTCATTAAGATTCTCGGTCATAAACTTGATGCTGGGCCAAATTTTTTTTGGAAAAATCAAAATTAAGAGAGTCACATGCCAGATAATAAATTAGTAAACCTAGATGCTCGAATTTTTCAGGGTTACGATCCAAATACCGAATTCAAAGAGACAGGTAATTTATTCAGTACGGCAAGATTTGCAGATAGCACTATCAAGGATAACAATCACTTGATGCTCGACCTTAAATCGACGGTCGGAAATATACAAAATTATCTTCAAAATTTATTTTCTGATACACCCTCTTCCCATGACATCGGGAGGACAAATAACCTGCCTGGCCAGATTTTTGAAAATGGATTTAACCTCAATCTGTCGCCCTCATCCTATTTTGACCTCTTGTCCGATGCTTCATCCGGCGGCGAAACGACCGGATACCTGTCCGGCCTCGGCGCTCTCGGCGCAGGCGGCGCTTCCTCACCGGGCTCCCATCGCGGCCTCTCCGTTGTCCAGACAACTCCAAATACACCGACTGAACCGCCGGTAATTATTCCTACACCAACGCCGGGCCAACTGGTTGCGCCGGTCATTGTTGCCAATGGATCTGTCACAAACGAAGGCCAGCCTATTCCATTGAGCATCGGGCTGATCGTGGACCCGACACCTGGCGTTATCACAACGGTTACCATCGCTGGCGTGCCGGCCAATGCCACCCTCTCAGCCGGTATCCACAATTCTAATGGGACATGGACACTCACTCCCGCTCAACTCGTCGGACTTATCCTCACGCCCGATCCGCATGACAGCGGCATTATCAATCTTTCCGTCAGCGCAACTTCGACACTTAACGGTCTGTCTGCCAGTGACAGCGAAAACCTGCAATTGACTATCGAAGGCGAAGCTTCAACACCCAATCTGACAGTACAGGATGCCACCGGCCTTGAGGACATGGCAATTCACCTGAATATCAACGCGAGCCTCACGGATACGGATGGTTCGGAAACGCTCGCGGTTACAATTTCAGGTGTACCGACCGGCGCGACATTGTCCGCCGGTACGAATACAGGCGGTGGCACATGGCTTTTGACCGCCGCACAGCTCGCCAGCCTGACCATCATGCCGCCGCTTAATTACAGCGGAACGATCGCCCTGACCGTCAGTGCCATCTCGTCTGAAAACGGCACGACCGCGACGAACAGTCATGCACTGGATGTGACGGTCATTGGCGTAGCCGACGTTCCAACCTTAAGCGTGCATAACGTCACGGGCAATGAAGGTACGAATATCGCCCTTAATATTGCATCCGCGCTAACCGATACTGACGGCTCTGAAACATTGAGCGTAACAATTTACAATATACCCACAGGAGCCAGCCTGAGCGCAGGTACAGATAACGGGGACGGCAGCTGGACTCTCACTTCGGCCCAGCTCGTCAATCTGCAACTTATTCCTGCCGCGCATTTTAATGGCAGTTTCAACCTGGATGTTATCGCTTCGTCGCATGAAGGCATGACCACCGCCTATAACAACGCCACGTTTTCAGTGACCGTCAACGGTATAGCAGATGCACCGACGCTTTCGACTTCTCCCGCATCAGGAAATGAAGATACGCAGATTTCCCTGACGATCACGCCTGCCCTGGTTGATAATGACGGATCTGAAACGCTGAGCATTACGATTACCGGCGTACCGACCGGTGCCACACTATCCGCCGGCACGGATAATGGCGGCGGCAGCTGGACCTTGACCCCGGCGCAGCTCACAGGCCTTAAAATAACACCACCTTTGAATTATAGCGGTCATTTCGACCTGACTGTTACGGCAACATCCAGTGAAAGCGGAACCACCGCCGACACGGTTTCAACATTGACCGTCACTGTCGCCGGCGTGCCGGATGTTCCAAACCTGACCACGCATACAGCGATCGGAAATCAAGGAACGGCCATACCGCTTGACATCACATCTTCTCTTAATGATACGGATGGCTCTGAAATTTTAAGCATTACTATTACCGGCGTGCCTGTCGGAGCCACGCTGTCTGCGGGTACGAATAACGGCGGCGGCAGCTGGACCTTGACCCCGGCGCAACTCGCCGGCCTGACCATAACCGCATCGCCAAGTTTCAGCGGCACGTTCAATCTGGGCGTTATCGCTACCGCAAGCGAAAACAGCCTGACTGCAAGTACTCCGGCATCCAGCATGGCGGTCAATGTCTCGGCCGTTGCAAACGCACCGAACCTGACAACACATGCAACATCAGGCAATGAAGATACATCGATTTCCATTCATATAGATGCCACACCGTTCGATCCGATGAGCGGCGAAGTCCTGACCGTCGTTATTACGGACGTACCTCCGGGCGCGACATTGTCAGCCGGTGTCAATAACGGCGGCGGCAGCTGGACATTAAGCCTTGCTGACCTGACCGGCCTGACACTCCAGCCTCCGCTTAATTACAGCGGAAATTTCGATCTGACTGTAACGCTCATATCAACAAATGGCGGTGTTTCCGCGCAGGTATCGGCACCTCTTGATGTTGCGGTCGCCGGCGTGCCGGATATGCCGACCTTAAATGTATCGGCGGCGAACGGTAACGAGGGAACGGCCATTCCGCTGACGATCACGTCCGCGCTGACTGATACGGATGGTTCCGAAACATTGAGCATCACAATTACCGGCGTGCCGACGGGCGCAACGCTATCCGCCGGTACGAATAACGGCGGCGGCAGCTGGACGCTGACAC
>JBEHYB010000018.1:0-29034 GCA_048498395.1 Pseudomonadota bacterium | reverse complement strand
CCAGATGGTGCTCTCCGCTTTCTCGAATATCGAGACCGTTCACATTGCCGCTTACTCGCATTTGCTCGACACGATCGGCATGCCGGAAGTCGAATACTCGGCCTTCCTTCAGTACAAGGAAATGAAGGACAAATTCGACTATATGCAGAACGCGTCCATGAAGTCCCGCCGCGATATCGCGAAGACGATGGCGATGTTCGGCGCTTTCACGGAAGGCCTGCAATTATTCGCTTCTTTCGCGATCCTGATGAACTTCCCGCGCTTCAATAAAATGAAAGGCATGGGCCAGATCGTGACATGGTCGGTGCGCGATGAAACATTGCACTGCCTGTCGATGATCCGCCTGTTCAATTCCTTTATCGACGAAAACCGCGATATCTGGGACAAAGACCTCCAGGACGAAATCACCGACTGCTGCCGCACCATCGTCGGCTTTGAAGATGCGTTCATCGATCTCTGTTTCGAACAGGGCGAAATCGAAGGCCTTACACCGCAGGAAGTCAAAAACTACATTCGCTATATCGGCGATCGCCGCCTGCAGCAATTGAATCTCGCCCCGATCTTCGGCATCGAGAAAAATCCGCTGCCATGGATGGACCAGATGTTGAACGGCGCGGAGCATACTAACTTCTTTGAAAACCGTTCGACCGAATACTCCAAGGCATCAACACAGGGCACATGGGAGGAAGTATTCTCCGACCAATTGTTCTCCGGCCAGTACGCCAAGGATAAGCGAGCGGCGAAAGAAGGCTGATAAGTTCAAAACCCGCCTTACCCGGCGGGTTTTTTTATGCAAGAAACAGCCATGATTTCAAAATACGCGCTCCAGACCCAAGGCATCCTCCTCGCCTTATTCGCAATGCTCACTTTCAGCATTAATGACGGCATCTTTAAATACGTCATGCAATCGACACCCACCGAGCTGGTCGTATTTACCGGCTATGTATTTTCGACCGCTTTCCTCATGGGTTATGCCTTCATCAGGAGAATTTCAATTCTGCCAAACAGAAAGAGAAACGGCGCTATTATCGGAAGCCTGTTCTTGATGGAGCAGATGACTTTCGTCTTTGCCCTCAAACATCTGCCTATCGCCGAGCTGTTCGTGGTCATCCTGGCGGCCCCCGTCTGCGTGCTCGCCCTGTCTTCGCTGATACTGAAGGAGCATTTGAAAAAACAGGAAATATTCGCCGTCATTTTTGGGTTTGCGGGTGCACTGATGGTCGTAGGTGCGCCACTACTGTTCGGGCAGAACCTCGGGACTGCATCGGCCGACACGGAGATTCTGGCCTGGGGCCTGACATTGCTGAATGTTGTCTTCAACAGCAGCAAGATCATCTACCTGCGCAAATACTGCCAGACCGAAAACCCGCTTTCGCTCTCCATATTCGCGAATGTCTTCATTATGGTTTTCTTCGGGATCAGGGCATCGGGCATTCCGTTCGAGATGCCGTATATAAATGCTTTTCTACTGCTCGCAGGCGGTATTCTGGGCGGATATGGCTGCACCGCCTATATGCGTGCCTTCCAGCTTACCAAGGCTCCGCTTGTGTCTGCGACGCAATATTCGCAGCTTTTCTGGACCAGCCTGATGGGTGTTTTTATTTTTCACGAGAAGCTGACCCTGCCCGGAATGATCGGCATCATTCTCATCATGACGAGCGGTTATTTTCTGTATTTTAAAAAGAGAACCAATCCGAATTAAACATTCATAGGCGCAGGAATGCATTTGTCGATATCGGTCAATGCAACCGATACTTTCTGCCCGTCAAAATCCAACGTTACTTTTGATTTATATCCTTGCCAGACTTCGGGATTTATATCGACACCAACAACCTTGCCCCAGCCTTTCGCATAAATATCGCTTCCTGACTCGACATCGGCAGCGCTTGCACGAGGGTTGGCAACCTTGTAATGCGCATAGGAAATTCCCGGCACGAGGAGCTTGGGATCGACATGTCTTTTATCATTGGCCTGTTTCAAAATCAGGGACGGTGGTGACGGCAGTAGAGCCGATAATGCGGCCTTCGACAGGTGCCTGATTAGCCCAGGTAGAAAATTTCGATATGATGCTCATTGGTCCCTCATTTCTTAGACAAGAGATCGTAGCATATTATTTATAATATGTAAAATATTAGGTCAGCCTAGAATAAATGCTGTAATATCAACATCATAAGCCCGGCAAAGACGAAGGTCAGGGGCAGGGTCAGGACCCAAGCCCCAACGATACGCCCAAAAACCTTCCAGCGCACGGAAGGGGGTGTTTTCGCAGACCCCACCCCTAGTACTGCTGAAGAAATAATCTGCGTCGTTGAAACCGGAAAGCCGGAATGAGATGCAAAGCTGATGATGGACGCTGCCGTTATCTCGGCCGTGAAGCCATGAATGGGTTCCAGTTTCGTAATCCTGTATCCCATGGTTTTTATAATGCGCCAACCGCCCGTCCATGTACCCATACCCATCGATATGGCGCAAGCGAGTTTAACCCAGAGAGGAATTTCGAATCCCGTCTGCGGGAAGGCAAGTAAAAGAGCCAGCGCAATTACGCCCATCGATTTCTGTGCGTCGTTGCGGCCATGTTCGAAAGCCATAAACCCTGCCGAAAATATTTGCAGCCGGCTGAATATAGAATGGTTTTCAGGCACCTTTAAACCTGCAACCAGTTTTAAAACCATTTTCATCAGGATGAATCCGATCAACAGACCTATAAAAGGCGATGATATCATCGGCATTACGACCTTATTAAGAACAGCGCTCCAATGAATCGCGTTTGAATTCAAACCGCTGGCAAAGGACGCGCCAAGCAGCGATCCGATCAACGCATGGGATGACGAGCTTGGCAGACCTTTCCACCATGTCAGCAAATTCCAGAGAATGGCGGAAATCAGGGTACATAAAATCGTCACAAGGCCAATGGATGAAATTTCGACCAGACCCTTGCCGATTGTGGCCGCCACTTCTGTTCCCGCAAGCGCGCCGGCAAGATTTAAAACCGCTGCATAGATAACGGCAACGCCGGGCGATAACGCTTTTGTCGCTACGGTGGTTGCGATCGCGTTTGCTGAATCGTGGAAACCATTTATGAAATCGAATATGAGTGCGAGCGCAACCACGATGATTAAAAGTAAAAGCATGAAATCCATACTATCCTCCCTGAGGTTGCCGCCTGTGGCTCACGCTGCAATCTGCCATATTTCGCGATTTAATACAAAAAACGATCTTTTTAAAAAAGGCGTAGTGCATTGCGGTGAATTCTGGTACGATTCGAATTAGATAGTCCTTTAGCCCACTCGGGTATTTCATTGAGATTGAACACGCTTCGTCACATTGATCCTCACCTCCGCCCTCTCGGCGATGAAATCCTACGCATTTCCGGTTTTTCTCTTACGTTTTTTCGCAGCCCTGATTTTCACGGGCTTTTTTTACGTGTTTTATCTGCAACCGCCAGCCACTCGAAAAGGAACGTACCATGCCTAAAGAGAAAAACCGCAACAAGCATTCTGCAAATAGAGCCCAGATGCTGAACGACAGCAATGTCGTACATACAAGTTTCGACGATCGCTGGCACCCTTTAGAAAAGCAGATTGATGGCAACCGCGACAAAAGCTATGTCCGCAAGGTCAAGCCACGCACCGAAGGCCAGCGCGCCCTGATGGAGGCGATGAGCAATTATAACCTGACGATGGCTTTAGGTCCCGCCGGCTCGGGTAAAACCTACCTCGCAATTTCAGCCGCCGTCGAGGCGCTGGAAGCAGGTAAGATCGAACGCATTATCCTCTCCCGCCCCGCCATGGAAGCCGGTGAATCGCTTGGCTACCTGCCCGGCGATATGCATGAGAAAATGGCTCCTTACCTGCGCCCGCTCTATGACGCGCTTGGCGACCGCCTGGGCGGGAAACGTGTCAAACAATATCTGGATGAAGGCACGATCGAGATCGCGCCTGTCGGATTTATGCGCGGCCGTACGCTCAATAACGCCTTTGTCGTGATTGACGAAGCCCAGAACTGTACCTATGCGCAGCTCAAGATGCTTCTCTCGCGCCTGGGATGGCATTCGACAATGGTCGTGACGGGCGATCCGGATCAAAGCGATCTTCTGCCCGGCATGTCGGGCCTTGATGAAATCTCCAAGAAAATGGAACGCATCAAGAATATCGCTGTCGTTCGCCTCAAGCAGATCGACATCGTCCGCCATCCGCTCGTCGCCGAGATGCTCGAAGTTATCTAGTCTTCCACGGCAATAATAACTGGACATATTTCTCATGGGCCCTAAAATCGGGCCCATGACCATTCAGCCCCTTAAAGACCGCCTGATCCGCACATTGATAATGGCCGTTATCGGCATCTGCCTCGGCGCAATCGTCGCCGGCATCAGTCTCCTGGGCCATCAAAAACCGCAGGACGGTAATCCCCCCATCCTGAATGTCGCCGGCATCGGCGGACCGTGGGAGCTCAAGGACCAATCCGGCAAAATCCGCACCGACAAGGATTTCAACTCCGTCTATAAGCTGATTTATTTCGGTTTTACCTCATGCCCGGCCATCTGCCCGACAGAGCTGCAGAAAACCGCGCAGGCCTATAAGCAACTTCCCGCAGATACGCAAAAACAGATCAAGATGCTTTTTGTGACGGTCGATCCGGAGCGCGATACGCCGAAAGTGCTGAAGAACTACACGGCATTATTCCATCCGGATTTACTCGGCCTGACCGGCACGCCCGCGCAGATCGAGGGAATCAAACAGGCCTATAAAGTCTATGGCGAGAAAGTTCCTGACGGCGACAGTTACACGATGGATCATTCGTCCTTCGTTTATTTTATGAGCCCTGACGACAAACTGATCGCATTGTTCAAGACAACACAGACACCCGACGATATCGCGCATTTCATTAGCAAATATTTCGCAGAAAATTCTAAGCCGTAATATTGTCTATCAGACGCGTGGTGCCGATCCAGGCGGCGGCAAGGATTCGTTTTTCGTTCTTTTCACCAGTAACGGCAGGCTGCAATGTAGCCGCATCCCTGATATCGCAATAATCGACACGGCTAAAACCGCGGATCTTAAGTTCCGCCGTTCCCCATGCCTCGATTTCACGCAGGCTGGCACCTGAATCTATTTTCTCGGACATTGTCAACAGCACGAGATTTAGCTGGTTGGCGATCTTGCGCTCATTTTCACTTAAATAGGCATTGCGCGAGGACATGGCGAGGCCCGTATCTTTCTCGCGCACCGTCGGCACCCCGACAATTTCAATCGGCAGATTGAGATCAAGCGTCATACGCTTGATTACTTGCAATTGTTGATAGTCTTTTTCACCGAAGAAGGCCTTGTCCGGCATGACCTGGAAGAAAAGCTTGGCAACCACTGTCGCGACCCCGTCGAAAAACTGGGGGCGGAACTGGCCTTCGAGGGGCTCGGATATTTTCCCGACGGAGACTTTTGTGACAAAGCCCTCGGGATATATATCTTTTTCGGACGGTGTATAGACCGCATGCACGCCGACGCTTTCAAGCTTCGCGATATCTTCCTCGAGCGTGCGCGGATATTTATCGAGATCTTCATGCGGCGCGAATTGTTTCGGATTGACAAAAATACTTGCGATCACACGGTCGCATTTTCCCAGTGCGACTTCCATCAATCGCAGATGGCCTTCGTGCAATGCCCCCATCGTCGGGACAAACCCAAGCGTCAGGTCTTCGCCCACGTAATCCTGCAATTCTTCGAAATTATTCAGTCTGACAATCATTATTCTATTCCAGTGTTACCTTGTCGCTTCACGCAGAAAATCTTCAGATCGCTGCCATTCTATAATATGTTCCGGCATGGCGGGCGCGTCCATATGCCTGTTTGCAAGTTTTAAAACTTCGCTCGTCGGTACGGTTTTTTTGTGTTTCTGGTCAAAAAAACTGCCTTTGACCAGCGCGATCGCCGCTACGGCATCTTTTTTAGGGCCGCTCGCGATCACGAAACGCTGTTCCAGATAGGCCCATTTATCGTCCCAGGACACGATGCGGGTGCGCAGCTCATAACTCTGAAATGGCATCAATGGCAGGCGATAGCGTATCGTCGCCGAGCCAAGGATAGGCACGCTTTTCTGTTTGAACATGACTTTGATAAGACCGGCGCGCAGGACGAGATCGAACCGCCCGAGATCCATGATCGTCAGATAGCGGCCATTATTCATATGCATGTTGAAATCAAGGTCGTTTGGAAGAACCTTGAATTTCAGAACCGATGTCTCGAGAATCGATTCTATTTTCGGTTTGAAAAAGGAAGAAATGAAGACCCACAGGACACGGAGGTATAAATGCATAGTTTTAAAATAATGCTTTGTGCGCTTCGCGACAAGGCATGTTTTTAGCTAGCTTTCGAGCATTCCGTTAAGTTTCAGCGCGAGGCCCATGCTGCCCCGCACTTTCAATTTTCCCATCATGAAGGCAAAATTCGGATCCTGGCTGCCGTCGAGAATTTTGGAAAAAGTCTCGAGACTCGTCGCCAGTGTGACTTCGGCATCCTGTTCTTCATTGCTAATGACGGGCGGGCTCTGCGTACCGTCTAAAAATATCTTCCCATCATCGTCGAAATCGAACAGGGCCTTGTGATTAAAGCCGCCGCGGCCCAGCCTTTCGCGAATTTTATCGGTAATCTGTTCGAGATCCATTAGAATTCCCCTTCAGTCATCGTCATCAGGCTTGCAGCGCCCGACATTACCATGCGGAAGCGCGCTTCGTTCTCAGGCAACATACGTTCGAAGAAGAAACGCGCCGTCTTGATCTTACTGTCGTAGAATTCCTGCTTGCCGTCGCCACCTTCCTTGAGCTTGGCGGACGCGACCTTGACGATACGGCACCACATGTAGCCGAGTGCGACAAGAGCGAACATGCGCAGGTAATCGACCGAGGCGGCACCGGCTTCGTTCGGATCTTTCATGCCTTTCTGGGCAATGATCGCCGTGACCTGCTGGAGCTTCGCGAAGGCTTTTGCAAGCGGCATGATGAATTCGACGAGATCAGGATTGGCCTGTTCAGCTTCGATAAAATCCGAAACCGGCTGGAAGAAGCGGCGCAGCAGGCGGCCGAAATTCTGGCCCATCTTGCGCCCGACGAGATCCAAAGCCTGAATACCGTTCGTACCCTCATAAATTTGCGAGATACGGGCATCACGCACATATTGTTCGACACCCCATTCCCAGATATAGCCATGACCGCCATAAACCTGCATCGCCAGATTTGATACTTCCGAACCCATATCGGTGAGATAGGCTTTGACGATCGGTGTCAAAAGCGCAACGAGATCATCTGCTTCCTGGCGTTTCACGGGATCGGGATGTTTCTCGGAAATATCGAGATTCATACCCACCCAGTAAGACAGCGCGCGCGCGCCTTCACAGAAAGCCTTGGAAGTTAAAAGCATACGGCGCACATCCGGGTGCACGATAATCGGATCAGCCGGCTTGTCAGGATATTTAACGCCGTCGAGCGCGCGCATCTGCAAACGGTCTTTCGCGTACCACAGCGCATTCTGGTATGCCACTTCGGCAATACCCAAGCCCTGCATGCCAACGCCCAGACGCGCTGCATTCATCATTGTAAACATGGCTTTCAGGCCTTTGTGAGGTTCACCCACCAGCCAGCCCTGCGCCTCGTCGAAATTCATCACACAGGTCGCGGAAGCCTTAATTCCCATTTTATGCTCGATCGAGCCGCACATAACGCCGTTACGCGCGCCGGGTTTCAAATCGCCGCCTTCTTCTTTCGGCAGGAATTTCGGCACGACAAAAAGTGAAATGCCACGCGAGCCTTCAGGCGCGTCAGGTAATTTGGCAAGAACAAGGTGAATGATATTTTCAGTCAGATCCTGTTCACCGGCGGAAATGAATATCTTAGTACCGGTTACTTTATAAGAACCATCAGCATTAGGAATCGCCTTCGTACGAATCAGCCCGAGATCCGTTCCACAGTGCGGCTCGGTCAGGCACATAGAGCCAGACCATTCCCCCGTCACCATTTTCGGCAGGTAGCGTCTTTTCAGTTCTTCACTTGCATGCAGATGGATCGCGCGATATGCGCCCTCCGAAAGGCCCGGATACATGCCAAAAGCCATGTTTGACGAACAGATCATCTCCATGAATACGAAATTCCAGAGATGTGGCATGCCCATGCCACCATATTCAGGGTCGGCGGACAAAGCGGTCCAGCCGCCTTCGGTATAGGTTTTATAAGCTTCCTTGAACCCTTTCGGCGTGCGGACGACACCGTTCTCATAAAGACAGCCTTCCTTATCGCCGGACTGGTTGAGCGGAAATAAAACTTCTTCGCAAATCTGCGAACCGCTCTCGAGGATCTGGTCCATGAGGTCCTTCGTGGCATCCTGATAACCGGGAAGCGCTGAAAGCTGCTCGGCTCCCAAAACGTCGTGCAGGATGAAATTCATATTTTCCAGGGGGGCCTTGTAAACAGGCATGGAGAGACTCCTTCGAGGGTTTAGTGAGTTTTATCGTGTTCGCGCAAGAGACGTAAGTGATCGGCCAGCTTGCCTGGTTCCATCGATTGTAGAATTTTTTTTGCCTGCTCCATCGGCGAGGTCAGGTCGGCATGCGCTGCCGGCGCAAGGGATTGCAGCGCGGCCTTTGCCTTCTGCTCAGGTGTCTGTTGTTTTTGCTGCTGCTTTTGCATGATGTCGCGCACCTTGGCGAGGGTTTCCTCGCCGATGGCTTCGCGCGCCGTTTTGGCATGAACCATGGCTTCACGGATCAAATCGTCTTTTTTGCTTTTAGGAGCCTGATCCGGCATTGTCGGCGGGGAAGACTCTGAAACAGGTGGGTTTTTGGGCTTGATCCAGTTAAACATCTTTCAATCCTGACAGGCCGACTTTAAAACTTCCTTAATAATATAGGTTAAAATGAACTATCGCCATATCTATCATGCCGGAAATTTCGCGGACATCTTCAAGCATCTCGTTTTGACGATGGTCGTCGACTATTTGCAGAATAAGGATAAGGGGATTTTCCAGCTGGATGCCTTTGGCGGCTGCGGTCTCTACGACCTGAATTCTGATGCGGCGCAGCGCACGCTTGAGCACAAGCAAGGCGTGGAAAGTTTTATGGAAGCCAGTTTCCCGAACGAGAATCTTCAGCGCTTCCAAGCCATCCTCAAACCCTATTTTGAAAAACGCCTATATCCGGGCTCACCCTTGCTGATGGCGGCCAAATTGCGACCTCAGGACAGATTACTGGCGAATGAGCTTCATCCTGAAGACGTGAAAACCTTACGAAAAACACTGGGTGGCTATCATAACGCCAAGACGCTCCAGATGGATGCCTATGAAAGTATCCGCGCCACTATCCCGCCCAGTGAGCGCCGTGGCATCGTCCTGATCGACCCGCCTTTCGAGCGCAAGGATGAATTCGAAGTCCTGGCCGCGCAGATCGAAGAATGGAAAATCCGCTGGCCGACGGGCTGTTATATCATCTGGTATCCAATCAAAGCCGGGTCGATGCTCGATGAGCTGGTTTTCGCTGCGCAGGATTCCGGCATGAAGAGAATCTGGATGAGCGAATTCCTGCTACATCCGCGCAATACGCCAGACAGTTTCAACGGCTGCGGCGTGATGATTTTCAATACGCCGTTCCAGATCCCGGAGCGCATAGAGGCTCTGGCAGATATGCTCTGCGCGACATTAGACGGCATGGAAATCACGACGCACTGGCTGACCGAGGAATAGGCCGCTATTCGAGATGGACGATATTATCGCACCATTTGGCGCGCCATTGGCAATAACTTAACTGCTTGCCGTAGACCGGGCGAATTTTATTCTCATCGAACCGCTTCGAGATATACAAAGTCCGCTGCGCTTTCACCCAGCCAGTGTTCCAGTAACCACGGTTATAAGCAAGCGTCATGCCTTCGCTGGTGACAAGATCCCAACCACAACGGCCTTCAAAATTGCACGGCATATATTCGCTTGTATCCAGCGACAGCATTTGTTGCAGGTTTAAATTCTTCCTATCTTTTTTGGTGACATACTCGACATCGTAAGAAGAACCCTGCACTTCCCATTTCTTCGTATCCGGATTTAAAACTTCCGTGACGACATGATCGTCGAAATTATCTTCATCCCTGGCGACGACGATATCATGCGCCTGATAGCCTTGCGTATTCAGCATCGTCACCAGCGTGCCCGCCCGGTTCGAGCATTCCATCGGCGGCGGATCGCCACGCGTTTTCGAGGCGTAATCGAAAAGCCAGTCCGCCATTTTATCTTTCTGATTCCAAAGCTCGGTATGTTTTTTATCCGTGCTGAAGAGCGTGTTCACATAAAGGCAATGGCGCAGGTTTCTGATTTTCTGACTGTCCGTTTTTGCGGGGAATTTTTGCAGGCAGATAGCGGAGAAATCGGACAGGGATTTAAATGCGGCTTTACGCTCCTGCCTCTCGCCGTAATATTCACGCGCCGCGCTGAGCCCATATATAAGAATTCCCGTAGATACTAGCGCTGTCAGAATGAAGACGTTTTTTCTGCGAATTTCCATGTGCAGGAGGTAGAGCCTTATCGTATGCATTTCAAGCAGGAAGGCGTAAAGTTTTAACCTTTTTCATAAATTTGACATTTTTATGGGCCCTGACTAGAAATGAGGAAACTTCATAATGAGTACAGCGCATGACACATCCTCTTCTCAGCAAAAAAACGCCTTACCCGGCCCCGAAATTCCATTCACTGAACGCCAAGAAATTCAAAGAAGCTATCAAGCTTTGCATGAAAGAAGCGAATGAGAAGATTGAAATCCTGAAGTCGCAGGAAGGTGCGCCGACATTTCAAAACACATTCGTCCCCTTCGATACTCTTTTCAGTAATCTGCAGCAGATTACTTATATCCTCGATACCTATATCCGTACGACAAGATCAGAAGAGCTGAATGAAATCAAAACGAAGCTCGGCAAAAAAATCCTCGACCTGAACGCAACCGTTTATCAGGACGATATCATCGTCAGCAGAATCGAAGAGCTTTATCGTGTAAAAGAAGCACTCAATCTCGACAAACAAGACCTACATTTCATGGAGACGGTCTATCATAATTTCCTTCTTAAAGGCGCTTTCCTGCCTAATGAAGGCAGGGCGCGGCTGAAACAGATTGATAGCGATCTTATAGAACTCTGCGATAAGTTTGAGACGAATGTTACCAAATCGCACATAACATGCGCCGTCCTGGTCAAAGATAAGGGTGAACTGAACGGCTTATCGCCTGAAACGCTTGTCGCTTTGCGTGAAAATGCCAAAAAGAACGGCTATAAGAAAGGCTGGCTGGCGATTCCAAGTCGCAACCAGGTGGCTGGTAATTATCTGATCTCGGCGAACGATACGAATTTCCGTGAAAAAATCTGGAGCGCCATGCAGAAGCTCGGGAGCGTCGAAGGTTTTGACAATACCCGCATTGTCGCCAGTATCATTCGATTGAGGGAAGAGCGCGCGCAATTGCTGGGCTACGCGAACTACGCACAAATGGCATTGAAGCCGACAATGGCGAAAACGCCAGAGGCCGTCTCCGACTTATTTAACAAAGTCGCCCCTGCCGTCTTTGAGGCCTATGGCGAAGAGGTTAAGAAATTCCAGGCGCATGCCGCAGAAAACGGTTTTACCGGAAAACTGATGCCCTGGGACATTCCTTACTGGGCGAAGAAATATCAGGAAAATGAATTCACCGGTGTTGATACGAATATCGAACCTTACCTTGAGCTGAATACTGTTATTGACGGTTTTTTTCGCCATGTGGAAAATCTTCTCGATCTCAAACTGACGGAAACCGATGCCTATCCGGTCTATCACCCGGATGTCAGGGTTTTTGAAGTAAGAGACAGCGCAACGGACAAAATGCGCGGCCTTTTATACGCCGATTTCTATGCGCGTCCCGGAGAGAAAAGCGTCGGTGCATGGATGGAAAATATTGTCTTATCAACAGACGACCAGATTCCTATTTCTTTTATCGCGATGAACTTCCAGAAACCCGCCAGGGGAGAGCCGACGCTGCTCAACCCCGATGCGTGTGAAACGCTTTATCACGAAGGCGGCCACGCCTTGCATCATATCCTTGGAACCAAAGGTAAATATGCGAGCATGAAGGGCATCGCCGTATCTGCAGATTTCGTTGAATTCCCATCTCAATTGATGGAAAATTATTTCTATGATGCCGATTGCCTACGTGAGACAGCACGCCACAGGAATACAGGCGAGGGACTTTTACAAGATCAGATCGATTTTATAGCCGATCAGGGAAGATATAGCGCCCTTACGACCCTTGTGACGATTCTCGTCAACGGGAAGCGTGATATGTTTATACATACGGCACCAAGCGATATCGCCACCAACCCGGAAAATCTGGCGCAAGCCCGTTTTAACCTCAAGGGAGAAGAATATGCGCGCGGAGCCCCTTTGAACCTTTTCGCGCATTTATTCAATGAACCCGCTTCGATGTATGCGGCAGGTTACTACTCTTATCTATGGTCGAATATGCTCGATGCGGACGCTTTCGGCATTTTGAAAAAGGCAGGAATCTACAACAAGGCCGCTACTCTCCCGTTGAAAGAAGTTTTCTCTAGTGGGGGCATGATCGATACGGCTGACATTTACCGGGATTTTGCAGGCCGCGATCCGTCCTGTGATGCAATGCTCAGACGCGCCGGGATTAAAGTAGCACAGCAGCCAGCGCCTATTTAACGGCAGCATCCAGGCGGATTGTTTTATTGCACCAGTCCGGATGTATCTGGCAGAAGCTCATCTCCTTGCCCTGATATTTACGTGGCTTATTTTCATTGAAACCGCGCCCCAGATAAAGCGTCTTGTCATGCTTTATATAGGCCGAGCCCATGTAATCCTGGTTCCGGACAACATCGAAATCTTCCATCGTCTTCATAAGCCAGTCGCATTTCCCTTCATAATTACAGGGGATCATTTTATCAAAATCCACTGTCAGCAGGTCTTTTATACTCATGACTGATTTATCTTTTTTTGCAACATACTGAACGTCAAAACTCGGGTCCTGAATTTCCCATTTCTTCGTGTCAGGATTCAAAACCTCGACGATCACATGATCGTTAAAATTATCCGCCCCGCGCGTTACAACGATCGTATGCGCCTGATAACCGAGAACCCTGAGCGTGCGGCCCAATGTACGTGCGCGATAGGAGCATTCCATCGGCGGCGGCGCGCGGCGTGATTTGGAGCTGTAATCTTCGAGCCAATCCATCATCGCGGCCCGGTCCTGCCACATCTCGCCCATTCTTTTATCGGTCGTGAAAATCGTATTCATAAATACGCAATGACGGAGACTGATGATTTTCTGCGTATCGGTCTTGGCAGGAAATTCCTTGAGACAAGTCTGGGAGAATTCTTTAAGCGAATGATTGATCGAGAATTTATCGGTCCAGGATTTCACTTCATGGCGCGCCAGATGCAAGGCTAGCGCGAGGACGGCGATAGCCGATAGCATGGAATACAGGATGGTCCTGTTTCTTTTGCTTGCCAGGAAAATGGAGATCTTTCCGCCCATGGCGTAAAAATAGAGGCAAAGAGCCCGAACGCAAGCCTTAATTTCTTAAGGGTTTTCCTGTTTCCAGCATGGCCTCGATACGGGCGACGGTTCCTGGATTGCGCGCAAGCTTCATAAACTCTTCGCGTTCCAGCTTAATGATATCGTCCTCTTTCAAAGGCACAGTCCAGTCGGCCTTCTCGCCGCCCGAGAGAACACGCGCCAGCGCAGATGAAACAACTACATCATAAGGCGTTGCCTTACCGTTCTTCGCCATATCGGCAACAGCCAGATCAAGCGCGTATTTACCGGCAGGGCCCGGCAGACGAATATCTTCCACAGGAACAGGAGCCTGATAATTGTCGACAAGTTCCAATGCTTTCTTCTTCGCATCAAATAACAAACGATCTTTATTCATCGTAATGCCGTCGCTGTCGCGCAAATATCCGATCTCCTTGGCATCGGCTGCTGATTTTGCGACAGTCGCCGTACCGATCGTCTGGAATGCCTGACGGATAGCACCCATCGGCGTATTCTTCGGTGCAAACCATAGTTTCTTACCACCGGTTGCTTTATCGTAGGCGGCGCGTTCGCGGGCCTGATAGCGCAGGATCATCTCCTTACAGCCACCCCAGCCCGGGATAAAGCCAACACCGACTTCAACGAGACCACAATAAGTTTCGGCATGCGCCTGAACGTGATCTGAATGCAGCAGAATTTCACAACCGCCACCCAACGCGATACCTGATGGCGCAGACACAACCGGGAATGGCGCAAATTTAAGCGCCTTGTACGCGCGCTGGCCACCAGCAACCAGTTCCTCAATCTGCGGCCACATCGCGATATTAGCCGCAAAGAGCGCAAGACCAAGATTGGCACCGGCAGAAAATGCGGAACCTTCGTTATGTACGACCAGTGCCTTGAATTGCTTGCCGGGTCCGGTAATTTTAATCGCCTGATCGATCACGGCAAAAACCTGATCGTCGAGTGCGTTCATCTTGCCAGTAAACTCGAGACACAAGACATCATTACCCACATCCCAAAGCGCGGCAGAGCCGGTTTTGAAGACAGGTTTTACTGATTTGCGCTTGATATCCTGCAGCAACAACACGCCTTCGGCGCGTTTGACATCATGGTATTTACCGTCAGTGCCAAAAAATTGCAGCTGACCGTTCTCAACTTTATAGAATGTTCCGGAACCGACTTTGGCTAGGAATTCCGGCACAGGCCTGCCTGCTTTTTTCAGTTCTTCTGCGAACCAGGCAGGACCGAGATCATCGATCATCTCGAACGGGCCTTTTTTCCAGTTGGTGCCAAGGCGCATGGCCTCATCAACTCTCGCGACATCATCCGCTATCTGCGGCACAAGTGAAGCGGCATAGGCAAGCGTCTGTGACAACACGGACCATGCGTATTTACCACCGACATCATCAGCTGTAACAACTGCCTTCAGTCCCTTTTTACCGGCATCGACCGATGCCAGACCCGATACTTTCTGGGATGGCGCATAGCTGGTTGCCGCATCAAATGAATCCGGGTTCAATTGCAATGTCTGTTTCTTGCGATTGGCATCAAGCGCATAAAATCCGCCCTTGCCCTTGCGGCCCGTAAAGCCCGCTTTGATCATTCCCGCAATAAACGGATAGTCCTTATAAATCTTGCGATAGGAATCTTCCGGGGGCAATGTTGAGAGAAGGCTGTTCGCCAGATGCGGCATCAAATCAACGCCAACCAGATCAATCAGGCCGAATACGCCTGTCTTCGGAATACCGACAGGTTTTGACAAAACAGCGTCCGCCACTTCAATCGACACCTTGTCATTAACAGCAACATTGAGAGCCGACTGCATGAAATAGGTCAGGATGCGGTTGACGATAAATCCCGGCGTGTCCTTACATTCAACGACCCCTTTACCAAGGCGCACGTCACAAAATTCGGTAACAGTCCTGATCATCGCCTTATCTGTCTCAGGACCTGTGACGATCTCAAGAAGACGCAAATAACGCGGCGGATTGAAAAAGTGGGTGATGAGGAAATTTTGCTTCTGCTCTTTCGATAAAGTTTCAGTCAACAGCGCGAGCGGAATCGTCGAGGTATTGGAAGAAAGGATCGCGCCTTTCTTCATGTGTTTTGAAAGTTTGTCATAGGTTGCGTGCTTGATTTTCAGGTCCTCAAGGACGACTTCGATAATCCAGTCACAATCAGCGATCATATCAAGATTGTCATCGAGATTGCCGGTCTGGATCAGCTTCGCATTGCGCGGCGACATAAACGGCGCAGGATCGGTCTTCAGCAGCTTCTCAACCGCCATTTTCGCCAGATCCTTATCCGGCAGCTTTATATCGAGAAGGACGACAGGCACCCCGGCATTTGCGACCTGGGCTGCGATACCCGAGCCCATGACACCTGACCCGATAACAGCAACTTTTTTGATTTCGGCCATTATACGCGCTCCAGAATGATCGCGGTCCCTTGTCCGCCGCCAATACACATGGTGGCGAGACCATATTTTTTCTTCTCACGCTGCAGCAAGCTTGCGAGTTTGCCTGTGATGCGCGCGCCGCTTGCTCCAAGCGGGTGACCGAGTGCAATCGCACCGCCGTCAATATTGACAATAGATTGATCAACACCGAGTTCCTTAATAACCGAAAGCGATTGCGCGGCAAATGCTTCATTCAGCTCGACAATATCGATATCCTTGAGTTTCAGGCCTGCGCGCGCCAAAGCTTTTTGTGTAGCAGGAACCGGGCCAATGCCCATGATTTCCGCGCCACAACCGGCAACAGCAACTGACTTGATGCGGGCTAAAATCGGTAGTTTGTTTTTCTTCGCGTATTCCTCGGTGGCGACAAGTACTGCCGCGGCTCCATCCGTCAGCGGCGATGCCGTACCGGCAGTCACAGTCCCGTTCTGATCAATTGCCAGTTTCAACCCGGCAAGGCCTTCAAGTGTGGTATCCGGGCGGATCGTGCCGTCTGTTTTCACATCGCCGATCGCCACGATCTCATCATTGAAATATCCGGCGGCGGCAGCTTTGGCCGCTTTCATATGGGATTCGTAAGAGAATTTTTCCTGTGCCGGGCGATCGATTGAATATTTTTTGGCCAAATTTTCAGCCGTTTCACCCATACCCATATAGGCAGCCGGGTAAATACTCGCCAACGCCGGGTTTGGCATCGGGTTAAAACCGCCCATCGGCACGCGTGTCATAGATTCTGTCCCCGCTGCGAGAAAAACTTCACCGGCCCCCATCTGGGCATAACCTGCAGCCATTTGAATTGTCGTCATGGAGGAGCCGCAGAAACGGTTAACCGTTGCACCGGCAATGGTCACGGGAAGCCCGAGGATCTGGGCGACGATTTTCGCGATATTAAAGCCCTGCTCGGCTTCGGGGAATGCACATCCCATCAGAATATCTTCGATATCAGCGACATTGACTTTGGTCTCGGCCAGCAAGGATTTGATCACCTCGGCGGCCATATCGTCCGAGCGGACTTTAGCCAGTGCGCCTTTACCGGCAAAGTGAAAAGGGGAGCGTTTATAACCGCAAATGACGACGGGAACTTGCATGAAGGAGATCTCCTTGGAGGAATAAAGAACCTAAGACTAACATATACTTAGTTAACAGGTTTTCAAAGCCCGTCTCTTTTTTGAATAATCCGGGTATGTACTGTTGCAATGCAACAATACACGAGCTAAATACTTTGACTTCACTGGCAAAATACGCCAAAGACTTTGGCATCAAGTTTATTGGAGGATTTATTATGGCACAGGCAACTGTCTCAGACCCAAGAGGGTTAAAACGTATCTGCATGAGCTGCAGCACGCGTTTTTACGATTTAAACAAGCGTCCGGTCGTCTGCCCGAACTGCAGCACTGAATTCACCGGCGAAGTGAAAATCAAAGCCCGCCGCGGCCGTCTGGCAGCAAACGATATTGCCGATGATGTAGCGGATACTTCAGAGGACGTAGCAGAAACAGCGGAAGTCGAAGAAGAGGAAGAAACCGATGCGGAAGCGGATACCGTTTCCCTCGATGAAGCCGAAGCGACCGACGATGATGCCGATGAAGACGATATCACGCTTGATACAGACCTCGACGATGACGACGATCTTGATGACGACGATCTCGACGATGATGATCTTGACGTTGATCTAGACGAAGAGAAATAAGCGATCATTATGCCTGCAGACGAACAGATTAAAGGGATACTCTTTACCATTCGTCTGCGGCTTTCTTCAGCTTTAACCGATTCAGATATTATGGACGTGGCCTCTGTTCTCGAGAACGAGGCCATTTCTACATCCTGGGAAAGAACAAAGAAAGACTGGCATCTTATGTGGCTGGTCGATTTCAGACCCAATGCGGCGAAACTTTCCAAGCGCCTTAAAATGCCTGTAGCGAAAATCCTTATCGAGCAGGTCGCCGAGACAAACTGGCTGGAACAGTCATACCAGCAGTTTCCACCATTCATGATTGCGAATTTCTTTATCTACGGCTCGCATTTCAAAGGCAAAATTCCGGCAAAAACCATGGGCCTGCAAATCGACGCGGCGACCGCTTTTGGCTCGGGCGAACACGGTACGACAAAAGGCTGCCTTGAACTGCTCGTGCGCATGAAAGAGATGGGCATCAAGCCGAAGAACATTCTCGACATGGGAACCGGGTCGGGCATTCTTGCGATCGGCGCTTACCGCCTGTGGAAAAAACCTGTACTGGCAGTCGATAACGATCCGGAATCGACACGCGTCGCCGGTCATCACCGCCGCATCAATAAAATCCCAGGCGGCGAAACCGGCATCACCTGCGCGACAGGTGACGGTTATAAAACCCGCAGGGTCAAACTGGCGAAACCGTTCGATCTCGTCATCGCCAATATCCTCGCAGGGCCGCTTGTCGACATGGCCCCAGAGCTGGGCGAGGTACTTGCGCCAGGGGGCTATGTGATCCTCTCGGGCCTGCTTAAAACCCAGGAAAAAGTGGTTCTCGACGCACATAAAAAACAGGGTCTTAAAAAAATAGCCCGTATTACGCATGATGAATGGTGCGCGCTTTTGTTGCAAAGTTAGACATAATGATCTAGCCTTATCGTCTGATATTTACTGAGTAGATAAAAACGGTCCGATAAAATGCGTAATCCCAGCATCAATTTCCTGACTCATAATGCCTGTCACAGCGATTTCAATATCGTCGCGCTGCCGCTTCGCGCGGATCTCTATAAAAAGCGAAGCGAAGACCCGGTTGTCGACCAATACATACAGCTCAAAGGCAAGGACGCGAAAGTCCGCGGCTCTCTTGCTGCCAGGAAATGGGATTTCGATCCGACATTCATGCTCTATCAGCTACAGGGGCTTATCGGCGACACGCCTTACCTATCTTTCCAGGAATCAGAAGAGAAATCCAAACTTTACCTGATGGTTTCAGAGCCCAGGAATAAGTATGAACAGCAATTCATGCTGGTGGCGACACTCGACAGCGACAAGGGCGAAGTTACGGTCGAACATCTGCGTCCGGGAAAATCCAAGAGATCTGCCCTCGATCAGGAAATCACGATCGCAAGTCTTATCAATATATTCTCGGCCTGCGGATTCTCGGATATTTCCTTTAATGCGCATGGCGTACAAATCCCGCTTCTCGCCAATATGGGATTTACTATCCCCGAGAAAGAACGGGAATCACTCTGGTATAAAATAAATTCCGTCGGCAGGCTCATGCCTGACAGTACGCTGGCCCACGAAACAGAGACAAAAAGTTACCACGATATCGAAGACGCTTTCGGTGACTGGGAAAGCAATCTGCGTCTCTGGGATCGTTACGTAGACGGGCAGCGCCGTGCGCGTGAAATCAGCGACATACTGGATGAAGAAATATGCGGGATGCGGTTTAACTGCGCGGACCATGCACAGTTCCAACAATTGCTGCGTATCAAATCGACTTTCCACGAAACAAGGCCGTCATCCATACTGTCAAAGACAGACGTACGAAATACCCTGAGTATCGTCCCTTAATTTTACAGCGCGACAGCGGAGGTTTCTATAAGGCCTCTCCGCTTCCAGTCTTTTACCCTGCCGACACAATACAGCAGAACGAAATAATAAAGATACATCTCGGTCAATTCACTGCCACGCCAGAAGAAATGATGTTTCGTTATTTTATCGAACGCATTGATAATTTTTACAAGCACCGCGAAAGCCGCCGTGACGATGACGATATTATCAGGATAAATTTCCCGAAATCTCTCGGGCAGTTTCGACGGCATCCATTTGCGCGTCGCGGGAATAATCAGGCCGCCTATCAGAACGCCAAGCTCCAGCAGGGCACGCGGCTTCTGGTCGAACCAGGTCGACGTATTATGAAGATTGGTTTCGTTCTGATCGTTGATAGCTGCCCATTCCGCAGGCGTATGCCAATGAAAAACCCATTGCCCCCAGCTCAGCTCCTCACCCGCGACATAAAACGAACAGAGGGCTGCAATACCCATCCATAACTTCAACCAGGGATTCTTGAGCTTGAATGCAGCATAAGCGGCCACAGGAATGGCACAGGCAATGACGATCGCTTCCATTGTCTCAAGCGGACCGCCTTCCGAATTAAAAGCAGGCTTCTGCTCATCGGGAATATAAATCTCGACAAGAAGCTGCGCGACGAATATGAGCGGCGGTACGCCGGCGATTAAAAAATTGCGAAAGAATGGTTTCATTAGTGTTTCCTTGCCAACAAACTAGCAGAGGAAAGCGTTTCGTCAATTTATTTGAGTAATTATTTGAGGTCAGGCCGGCCCGGAAATGCTCTCATACTTTGAAACATCCTGCTCCTTAAGCGCAGGGAAGGCATTGCGGATATAATGACCCACAGTATCTTCGTCATGCGACATCGCGAAAGCCTTCGTCCCCATCAGCTTCTTGTAAAGCACACACATGCTGTCCGCATAGTAAGGCGTGCCTTTTTTGGCACCTTCCGTCACGTAAATGAAATTTTCGGCTTCTTTCAAAATGAAATCGGCAATCCCTTTGGATACGTCCGGGGTTTTAAAATGGTAATAGCGTTTTTCCTGCAGGATGAGCATCAGAACGCTCGCAGCCAGTAATTTGGTCGCGCCCGTCACTTCCCCTTTTGGATTTATAAGCCGCAGGCGAGGATTATAAGCCAGTTTATCCGATGAAATCCTTTCGACCAGATCGTTCATCATGGATTCGCCGGGCGGAAAACCGCGGCGCTGCCGGCCGATATGATCTGACAAGAAGACATAGAAAATTTCGGAAAGAGGTCTTTGCGCTTCAAGATCCGGCAGGCCGCCCAGCACAGTCAATTCGCCGAACTCAAATGCGGACGAATAGGTACATATTTTGCTGCGTATATGTTCGGCAAATTTCGCGGTTGAGATCTCGCGAAACGGATGGATATCCGGCCGGTCGATCCCGGCTTTACCGTTATAAATGTTTACTATATTTGAATTACTCATTAATTCGGCCCTGCACACAATATTATTTCACCTAAAATTTAGGCAAAATAAGTCCGGGCAGGCAAGCTTTTTATGAGATTTTATTCCACCGTCACGGATTTAGCGAGGTTTCGCGGCTGATCGACATCCGTCCCCTTCGCAACCGCCACATGATAGGCGAGCAATTGCACGGGGATCGCGTAGAGGATGGGGGCCACGAATGGATGAACATCACCCATCGTCACGCTCCACTTACAGCTCTTGCCGAGCTTTTCCTGACCGGCACGATCCGTGAGCAGCAAAACCTTGCCCCCGCGTGCCATGGTTTCCTGGACATTCGACGCGGTTTTTTCAAATAGATTATCCGTCGGCGCGATCACGACCACGGGCACCGTTTCATCGATCAGCGCGATCGGCCCGTGTTTCATTTCACCCGACGCATAGCCCTCCGCATGGATATAGGAAATCTCCTTGAGCTTGAGCGCACCTTCGAGCGCGAGCGGATAGAGACTACCGCGGCCGAGATATAAAACGTCACGCGCTTCGGCGATATCCTTCGCGATATTCTTGATCTCGCCGTCATGTGACAGAATTGTCGCCGCCACCTGCGGCACATGGCGAAGCGCATAGGCGTAATCCGCGGCTTGCGCGCCATTGATCGTACCCTTGGCGGAAGCAAGTGCCAGCGCAAGGCAAGCCAGTGTTGCAAGCTGTGTCGTAAAAGCCTTAGTAGAGGCGACACCGATTTCGGGGCCGGCCAGCGTGTGAACGCATAAATGCGATTCACGTTCGATCGTACTTTCAATCGTATTGACGATCGAGAGGCACATCTGGCGCTCACGCTTGCAGTATCTCAAGGCTTCGAGCGTATCGAGGGTCTCGCCTGACTGCGACACAAAGATCGCCATACCGTCACGCGGCATCGGCGCTTCGCGGTAGCGGAATTCGGAAGCCACGTCGATTTCGCACGGAACGCGCGCAATGGTTTCAAACCAGTATTTGGCGACCATACAGGCGTAATAGGCAGTACCGCAGGCAATCAACGTCAGACGCGGCGCACGCAGCATCGCTTCCAGCAGGTCATCCTGAATATGAATGAGCCCTGTCGACGGATTGATAAAGGAGTTGAGCGTATCCGCGATCACAGATGGCTGCTCGTAAATCTCTTTCAGCATGTAATGGCGATATTCACCCTTGCCTGTCGTATTACCGGATTGAGCTGTCAGCCTGATCGGACGCTCGACATATTTACGCGCAGCGTTGACGATTTTTGCATTGTCGTTTGTGACAATCAAACGATCGCCGTCTTCAAGGAAAGAAATTTTGCGCGTGAAAGGTGCCAGCGCATAAGAATCTGACGCGATAAACATTTCGCCTTCGCCATAACCAACTGCGAGAGGCGTACCCTGACGCGTGGCGACAAGCAGGTTATCCTCGCCTTTAAACAGGACGACGACAGCATAAGCGCCCTTCAGACGGTCGAAAGCTTTATGCGCCGCATCGACCGGCTTGTTGCCCTGAACGAGGTAATAATCGATCAGGTGCGCGATAACTTCAGAGTCGGTTTCGGTTTCAAATCTCGCCTGCCCCTTCATCAGCTCTTCTTTGAGCTCGATATAGTTCTCAATGATCCCGTTATGAACGATGGCAACTTTCTCCGTCGCATGCGGGTGCGCGTTGTTTTCGGTCGGCTCGCCATGCGTCGCCCAGCGCGTATGGCCGATACCGATGTGACCGGAAAGCGATTTTTTCAGCAACACGTCTTCAAGATTGGTGAGTTTACCCTTGGCACGACGACGCTCCATCTGGCCATCATGCAGCGTTGCGATACCTGCTGAATCATAGCCGCGATATTCGAGGCGCTTGAGACCTTCGACCAGCATCGGGGCGACATCTTTTTTAGAAATAATTCCGACAATTCCACACATAATTTAGTCCTTCAGTTTCATTCTGCCTTTGGCTTTGCCGGCCATAACAATCGGTTTCGCGCGGGCGATAACGAGATCGTCTTTTGCAACGTCCTTGGTCAATGTAGAACCGGCCGCGATATAGGCACCGTCTTCGATTTTGATTGGCGCGACAAGCGACGAATTCGAACCGATCATGACGTTTTTGCCGATAATTGTTTTGCTCTTGTTAATACCGTCATAATTGACAGTAATTGCGCCGCAGCCGAAGTTCGAATGATCGCCGAGCTCGGCATCGCCGATATAGCCAAGGTGATTGGCCTTGGCTCCCTTGCCGATTTTCGCGTTCTTGATTTCGACGAAATTGCCGATACGCGCATCTTCCTCAATGCTGGTGCCCGGACGCAGCCTTGCGAAAGGCCCGATCACCGCGCCGGATTTGATCTTCGCGCCTTCGATATGCGAGAAAGCGCGGATTTCGACATTATCTTCAATCTCGACCGCCGCACCGAAAACGACACCGGCACCGACAACACTGTCCTGGCCGATTTTCGTGTCATAGGAAAAATAGATGGTATTAGGGTCCTGCAGGGTGACACCGCTATCCATCACTTCGAGGCGCTTGCGGTGCTGCCAAGCCATTTCGATCTCGGCCAGCTGGGCGCGCGAATTCACGCCGCGCAATTCATAATAATCACCACGGATTACACCGGTCGCAAGACCGTCTTCGGATAAAATTTTCGGCAGGTCGACGAGGTAGAATTCACCCGCCGCGTTTTTATTCTTGATACGGCCCAGTGCGTCTTCAAGACCGTCACCTTCGAACACGAAAGTGCCGCTATTGCACAGGCGCACGATTTTCTCGTCTTCATTGGCATCAGCTTCCTCGACGATGCGCGCCAGCGTGCCATCAGGATTTTGAAAGATACGGCCATAGCCTTTTGGATTTGGAGCTGCCATCGCGAGAACGGTCGCGCCGAAATCTTTTCCTTTGCGGTGAAACTCAACAAGCTCTTTCAATGTCGAAGCCGATACCAGCGGCACATCGCCATTTAAAACCAGAACCTGGCCCTTGAAATCGCCGAGATGCTCCAGCGCGGCCTTCAGTGCGTCGCCTGTCCCCTTTTGCTGTTTTTGAATCGCGACCATATGCGGTGCGACGACAGCTGCAACCTCATCCATGCCCGGTGCCAGCACCACGATAATTTTTTTCGGCTTGAGACTTTCGGCGGTTTTAATCAGATGCGAAATCATCGGTAGGCCCGCAACCGGATGCAGGACTTTCGCCAGCCGCGATTTCATGCGCGTACCTTTTCCGGCAGCCAGAATGACAACAGCCAATTCGGAGACAGGCACGATTTTTCTAACCTTCGAGGTTGATTGGGATTTTGTAACTACAGAACTCATTGTGCCTACTTTGCCTCACAGCGTTAAAGGCTCAAGTCACATGATATTTCACTCAATTGCAATAAATATTGCCTTATTTTGCTGATTTATCCTTAAAGGAGGTCAGGTGGATTATGAAAGTCCCGTAATCCGTTTTGATAAGGATTTTAACGGGGATCGCCGGGGCGTTTTTATCAGCCGACATTTTGGCAAACCAGATCGTCGGCATGATGCCTTTTTTGCGCCCCTGCTCCTGGATGGACAGCCAGCCCCGCGGCTTTTTATGCCATTTACCTTCCCCGGGCTTTACCTCGATAGTGCAGGCAAAGGCTTCGCCGCTAAAAATGGAATATTTGTTCTTCTTCAGCACGTCTTTTGACTGATCCTTAAACATAAGATCGTAGCTGCGCTCGGAATCGAAAATCTTGTCGGAATGATCGCAGCCCTTGCCGGCAGCAACACGGTCCATTACCTCGAGCGTCGAGGACAGGATATCGGTCGTATCCTGCATGATAGCAGGATCTATGGTTTTATCGGCCTCATCTTTGCCGTTTACCATTTTTGAAAAACTCAGGAATTTCCCATTCTTGCCGTATCTGTATGAATTAATCTCACGGTCCTCCTTATAGACCGTGTCGGACACATGCTGTTCCGGCTGGCGTAAATCCTTCAGATTCCAGCCGGAAGTTTTAAAAATCCCGTGCCATGGCACAAGCCGGCCGAGCAGCCCATAGGTCTGGGATTCAATCGCCGTCGTGTATCTACCTCCTTTGGACGTATAGGTGAACGTCGACTGCAAGGCATGAATGCCACCCGCGTAAACGTCATATGTGGCCATAATATCGGGGGTTTCAGCCGCACGAGCCACAGGTATCAAGGACACGAGGCTGAAAAATAAGAGAATGATCTGTTTCATAACTCCATAATGGCGGGAAAAATAATTCAGGCAAGCCCTGTCATTCGCCCTTGTCGTGCGGGTTATAAATAGGCAATCTCAAATCCAGAATTTTTTACGAAAGAACTCAATGTCACTCGAAACGATCATCAATCAGGCCTGGGAAGACCGCACCAGCATCTCAACCGAAACTTCCGGGGACATCCGCTCTGCCGTTGAGGCTGCTCTCAACGGGCTCGATAGCGGGGAATATCGAATCGCCGAGAAGACAGGCAAAGACTGGACCGTGCATCAATGGCTGAAAAAGGCGGTTTTACTGTCTTTCCGCCTCAATCCCAACCGCCGCATGGACCAGGGTCCGGACGGCTCTTACTGGTGGGACAAGGTTCCGACCAAAACGGCCAACTGGACGGATGAAGATTTTTCAAAGGCCGGATTCCGCTCGGTACCCGGCGCAATCGTACGCAGAGGTTCCTTCATCGCGCCCGGCGCAGTCCTGATGCCAAGCTTTGTCAATATCGGTGCCTATGTCGGCGAAGGCACAATGGTCGATACATGGGTCACGATCGGCTCCTGCGCGCAGATTGGTAAAAACTGCCATATCTCGGGCGGCGTTGGCATCGGCGGCGTGCTCGAACCGGTTCAGGCCAACCCTGTCATTATCGAAGATAATGTTTTCGTCGGCGCGCGCTCGGAAGTCGCCGAAGGCGTGATCGTCGAAACGGGCTCGGTCCTCAGCATGGGCGTTTTCCTGAGCGCCTCGACCAAGATCATCGACCGCGAGAGCGGCGAAGTGCATGTGGGTCGCGTGCCCGCTTACTCCGTCGTCGTCCCCGGATCACTGCCCGGCAAAAACGGCGGCCCTTCGCTTTATTGTGCCGTGATCGTCAAGCGCGTTGATGAGAAGACACGCAGCAAAACTTCCATTAACGAGCTACTCCGTGATTGATCCCGTCGACCTCACGCAACGCCTGATTCGCTGCCGCTCGATTACGCCGGCCGATGACGGCGCGTTGCAGATCGTTGCGGATGAATTGCAGGCCCTTGGATTTGAAATTCACAAACTGAGATTCGAAGGCGACGGCAGCTATCCGGTCGATAATGTTTTCGCCCGCATCGGGACTGAAAGCCCGCATATCTGCTTCCTCGGCCATACCGATGTCGTGCCGCCTGGTCATGAGCCGGATTGGAAATATCCGCCTTTCGCTGCTGAAATCCATGACGGCATTCTCTATGGACGCGGAGCCGCGGACATGAAAAGCGGTGTCGCCGCCGCCATGGCGAGCGCGTCACGCTTTCTCGAAGAAAATAAAAATTTCAAAGGCTCGATCAGTTTCCTGATCACCGGCGACGAAGAGGCCGACTCGATAAACGGCAGTGAAAAAGTCATTCACTGGATGGAAGCGAACGGCCATGTGCCGGATTTCGCACTCGTCGCCGAGCCAAGCAATGAATTTGACATGGGTGAAACCATGCGCATCGGCCGCCGCGGATCGTATCACGCAGACTTATTCGTGACCGGGAAACAGGGACATAGCGCCTATCCCGAGCGCTTCATCAATCCTGTCGAGAAAATGGTAAAGCTCTTATACGCTATCGTGAATACGAAGCTCGATAGCGGATCGAAGCATATGCCGCCCTCACATATCGCTATTACAACGGCGGACACAGGCAACAAGGCAAAAAACGTGATCGCCGCGCGCGCGTCCGCGCATATCAATTCCCGTTTCAACGATTTATGGACATCCAAAACGCTCGACGCGAAAATCAGAGGTGTCCTCGATAGCGTCGGTGAAAGTTACGAGCTTGTCTCAAGCTGCAAGGCCGAGAGCTTCATGACGCAATCGCTTGACTGGGCGGATATGGTTGCACGAGCCGCCGAGAAAATTTCCGGCACACGGCCTAAATACGATACGGGCGGCGGCACGTCGGACGGTCGTTTCATCGCACGGCTTTGCCCGGTCGTCGAATATGGCGTTTTAAGAACGACCATCCACGAAGTCGATGAACATACACTAGTCGCGCATATCGAATCGCTGACCAGCACCTATGTTGAAGTGCTGAAAAACCTGTTCCAGAGCAATTTTCTCAACGGTTCAGCGCCATCAGAATCATAGTATCGGCTTCCGCATTGCCGACCGTTACAATGGCTTTATCGCCTTCGCGTTTGAGCGACCATGCTTCATAGGGAATGGCGATTGTCGAGCCGCGATGCGCGCCGTTCGCGATCACCACCAGCAAGGCTTCGACCTGTTTCGTGCGATCATTGACCATCACATCGCTGATCTGCGCGACGATCGAACGATCCGCGCGGCGCACTTCGCCTTTCCTGAGTGAATCGATGGTGATCGGCGCAGAATCGCCGGCTGACGTTTCAATCTCGGCGAGTAGTTTCGGCAGGCTGGCCTTGATCTGCGCCTTGTCCATATTCACCATGAAGGTATCGCGGGTCGGATCGACGATATAGCTTGCAACGTCAAAGCCGATCTCCTGACGAAAACCGCTGGTATCCACGGTCGTCGTAATCGATGCAAATTTTCCGTCCGAATTGAGGATAATATCCTCGACCTTGCCCAGCGTTCTCTGGTTTTTGTCGATCAGACGGCGATTGAGGATTTCCTTGCCCATGGCGAAATTCGGGTTTTGCGCGGGCCGGGTACGATTAAGCGCCAGGAGGGTCGCAGTATAATTCTCCTTTTGCGGCGGTTCGGCCGCGAAAGCCGGGGAAACAAGCAATAAGCCCAGAAGCACAAAAACCAGATACCGAGTCATAAATGACCTCCTTCGCCAAACACTATTAAGCTATACGGCAATCTATGGGTTACTGGCAAATATTCTCCATTTTATAAGTGAAGCGGCTTTGTTACATTAACGGCATGACTCAGAAGACCACCGCCCGAATCACCCCCCGGATCGCTCTCGTCGATGATGACCGCAATATCGTAACCAGCGTCGCTCTGGCTTTGGAAGCCGAAGGATTCGAAGTCCTGGCCTTTCATGACGGCGAAGAAGGTTATGAAGGCATTATCGCCAACAATCCCGATCTCGTGGTGCTGGATGTCAAAATGCCCCGCATGGACGGCATGGAATTGCTTTCCAAGCTGCGTGAAAAATCAAACGTGCCGGCGATCTTCCTGACTTCTAAAGATGACGAGGTCGATCAGGTCCTGGGCTTACGATTGGGCGCAGACGACTACATCACCAAACCTTTCTCGCAACGCCTGCTGATCGAGCGCATTCGCACTGTTTTACGCCGTAACAGCAAATCGATTGAAAGCTCGGCGAGCGAAAGCAACAAGATCACGCGCGGATTTATGGTGCTTGATGAGACGCGCCATATCTGCAAATGGAAAGATTGCGATGTCAACCTGACCGTCACTGAATACCTGATGGTTAAATCGCTGGTTCTCAATCCCGGCCATGTAAAGAGCCGCGACCAGCTGATCAACGATTCATACGGCGCGAATATCTATGTCGACGACCGCACCGTGGATACGCATATCAAGCGCATCCGCAAGAAATTCCGTGATTGTGACGATAATTTCGACGCGATCGAAACCCTTTATGGTGTCGGATACCGGTATAAAGAACCATGATCCCTGATAACACGCCCTATCCCGACACGAACGACATCGCCCCGCGGCCCCTGAGCCGCCTTTCCTACCAGATCATGGGATTGAATTTGATGGCGGTCCTTATTCTGGTCGCCGGCGTATTTTATCTCGACGCGGGAGCAGCAGCACGGTCCGATAGCCGATCGCGAGCACGGCAAGGATACCGATCGTGGTCGGCAGGACCGGGGTGAGGAACACCGCGACCCGCCGACTTACGGCACCCAGAAGCTGAACCTCGAAGTCGACGTCGTGGACTCCGATGGCGGCTCGCGT
>JBEHYB010000017.1:0-29818 GCA_048498395.1 Pseudomonadota bacterium | reverse complement strand
ACCGCTGCAGTTTCCGGAGAAGCTTATCCCGCTGATCATCCAGCGCGCGGTGACGGGCGGTGAACTGCCGGTTTATGGCGACGGGATGAATGTGCGTGACTGGCTTTATGTCACAGATCATTGCTCGGCGATCCGCGCGGTGCTTGAGAAGGGCCGGGTGGGCGAGACATATAATATCGGCGGCTGGAACGAGATGGCGAATATAAACGTCGTGCATATTATCTGCGATATTCTCGATAAAAAACGCCCGAAGGCGAACGGCTCCTACAGGGACCAGATCAAATTCGTCAAGGACCGGCCCGGCCATGACCGCCGCTATGCGATCGATGCGAACAAGATCGCGAAAGAGCTGGGGTGGAAACCTGAGCAGACATTCGAGACCGGCATCGTTGAAACGGTCGCGTGGTATCTCGATAACCAGGCCTGGATCGACAATATAAAGAGCGGTGCGTACCGTTAGATTTCGTCGAACGGTTCGAAATATTTCTTGCCGGATTTTTTAATTTCGGCATGGTTATCCGAAATCCATTTGAAAACCTTGCCGAAATTATGTTCGGAGCTTTTATCAAAGACCCTGTCATAGACCGTTTCGCGGTCGAAGAAGTTTGTATCGCCTTTGAGGATGCGCTCGCAGATCGTATAGAATTTTGCCTTATAATCGGCTTCGTCTTTGGCGACGAATTGTTCCTTGAGGCCGGCGAGATCCAGCACATAGCCTTCGGTCTTCGAGGACGGTTCGATCCCGTCCATACCCAGGCAGGGCTTGCCGCACATCAGCGTGTCGATAATCGTGTTGGTGTGGCCGAACGGGAAGGAATTGAGGACGATATCGACCCCTTTGATGGCCTTGATATAATCTTCGTAAGGCTGCCAGCCGTGATAGGTGGAGTTTTTGAAATTCTCCTGCAGGTATTTTTCGATATAGAGAGAATCAATGCCGCCGATACCCATCATAAAAGAGACATGGATTTCAAAAGGGCTTTCCTCGACAAGGTTTTTGAGCAGGTTGAAGAATGGATAGGAGACCTTGATGTCGGTACCGACGACGGCGACCTTGATCGTCTTTTTATTTTCTGTTTTCGGCGCTTCTTCGGCGGGTGCGAAGAATTTCTCCCGTGAGATCAGCGGAATGTAACAGCCCGGTGTCTTGTCGTTCACATAGATATCGGTCGGAAAAGCTCTTTCGTCATAGATGCTGCCGGGGCCGATCATGTAATCGATAAACTCGCTCATCGTTGTTGCCGGGTGGCCGAGCGACTGGATCTGGATCGGCGCGATGCGCAGGTTGGCGAAGAAAATATTATAGATCCGCATACCGACAGAAGGCATATAAAGGATATCGGGCTGGATATCATGCGCAAGTTTATAAAGTTCGCCCATATCCCTGAAGGTTGCGAAATTCTGGAATTCTTTCTCCAGCCCTTCGTGCGGTTTGTCGAGAGGCAGGACCAGCACGACATTAAAATGTTCTTCGATCGATTTCACATGCCCGCCATAACAGCGGTACATGGCGTGGTTCTTCGAGAAATCCTCGGCGAAAACCATCACCGTCTTGCGGTCGTCCTTCAGGTTGAAACGGCTGCGTTCCGGCGGCAACTTCCTGATTTCGCGCACGACCTTGTTCTGGGTCGAGAGATAGGTGCGGTAGCTCGCGTTTATATTTTGCTTGATAATATGGCGTTCCGGGATATTCAGGTAGCTGGAGAGGAAGAACACGTTCGTCGAATTGACAAGCCCGCCTGTCGTCTCATGCGCTCTTTCGAATTCCTTGCGCAATTCATAAAGCCTGATCTTGTTGTTGTAATTATTTGCCCTGAAAATTTTTCGATGGGAGAAATAGGAAATAAGCGCGGGCGTTTTGTAACGCGATTCAATGGACTTCATAATGGCGACAATATCGAGCGATGTATTCAGGCTTAAGAGCAGCAACAGTTTTTTCTGCTCCGAGCTCGATAATTTTTTCCTGCCATCGCCGAGGATGGTCTTGACCGCTTCGTCCGTGTTGTCGAGATCGTAGATATAAAAAAGCGAGTGGATGACTTCGTGGTAGAAAATAATCCGGTAGAAACTTTTATCCGGCACCAGCGAAGCGGGCGTGGTGAGCAGGAAAAGAAACAGTTCGCCGAGCAGGGCTCCGAAATCTTTTACATATTGTTTTTTCTTTTCGTCCTCAAAGTCCTTCTGCAGGCGGAGGCTGAAAAGAAGCGCTTCGGTATTGGCGTTTAAGGTCAGGTTTTCGATGATCTGGCCCATATATTCCCAGCAGGCCAGCCAGTTATTCTCGGAAATCATCCGCCCCACGTAATCAGGATCGAAATCATAAAGATTCGTGGTAGCTGAATTAACGGCGTTTCCTAGAGTCATGCGGGGTCCCGTACTAAGGCATCTATACTATGGGTGATAAAATACAGTATCATCCGTCAATGTCATCCGCTAATCAAAATAATTCCAAGCCCGTTTATGTCATGAAATCCGTCCTGCCGCCGCTGGACGAATATCATGCGCAGCTTCAGGACATCTGGAAGAACCGCCAGTTCACGAATTCCGGTCCGAAACATAACGAGCTTAAAAAGAAACTGATCGAATTCATGGGCGTGCCGGATTGCGCGCTGGTCGGTAACGGCACTTATGCTTTGGTCGCGGCCGTCTCCGCCTTCAATCTTGAGCCCGGCGAGGTTATCACGACACCTTATACATTCGTCGCTTCGGCGCATTGCCTTCACCCGCTCGGTCTCACACCGAAATTCATCGATATCGAGAGAGATGCTCTGACGATCGATCCCGCGCTGATCGAGGCGGCGATTACACCGAAGACGCGCGCCATTCTGGCGGTTCACGTCTATGGAAATCCTTGCGATGTCGAGGCGATCGATAAAATCGCGAAGAAGCATAATCTCAAAGTCATCTATGATGCCGCGCACGCTTTCAACGTATCCTACAAGGGCCAGTCCATCATGAATTACGGCGATGCGAGTTGCCTGAGTTTTCATGCGACGAAAGCCTTCCATACTTTCGAAGGCGGCGCGGTGATATCGAAGCATAGGGAAGTCTGCGATTACGTCCGCCGCTATCGCAATTTCGGGATCGAGCCGAGCACGGGCGCAGTTGTCGAGCATGGCGTGAATACCAAGATGAGCGAGCTGCATGCCGCCGCCGGTCTTGTGAATTTGCCGCATTATCATGCGCAGGCCGCCATCCGCAAAACGATCTACCAGAAATACCAGAGCGCATTGAAAGATGTTGCGGGGCTGACGTTCGTATCCTACGACAGGCAGGAAAACGCGAATTACAATTACTGCCCGGTTCTTTTCACGCGCGGGCGTGATGCGCTGTTCGATAAATTCGCGCAGGAAGGTATTTTCACACGGAAATATTTTTATCCGTTGCTGACCGATATGCCGGCCTTTGCCCAATATAAACAGCATTTCCCGGTCGCGAGTGACATCGCCGAACAAATCCTCTGCCTGCCGATCTATTACGACATGGCCGAGCAGGATCACGATAAAATCATCAATATCATCAGGAATTTTTAAACGGTTTCGGGGAGAGACATGAAACGCAAAGGCATTATTCTGGCGGGCGGTTCCGGAACGCGATTGTTTCCTGCGACGCTCGTCGTCAACAAACAACTCCTGCCGGTCTACGACAAGCCGATGGTTTATTATCCGCTCTCGATCCTGATGCTCTCGGGCCTGCGCGAAGTGCTGATCATCTCGACACCCGAGGACCAGGATAAATTCAAATTCCTGTTCGGCGACGGCTCGGCCTGGGGCATGTCCTTCGCCTATGAGACGCAGGCCGCGCCGGAAGGCCTGCCGCAGGCCTATACGATCGCCGAGAAATTCCTCGACGGTGCGGCATCGACCATGATTTTAGGCGACAACATCATCCACGGCGCGTTTTTAGAGCCGCAGCTGGTGAAAGCGCGCGACAAGGAAAAAGGCGCGACCGTTTTCACGTACGGGATGCAGAACCCGGAACGGTTCGGCGTTCTATATTTCAACGAAGACCGCACGCCGAAAGAAATCATCGAAAAACCGAAGAACCCGACCAGCAACCACGCGGTCACGGGGCTTTATTATTTCGACGGGCGCGCGCCGGAGATTGCCAAGGGCCTCACGAAGAGCGCGCGTGGCGAGTATGAAATCACCGACATGATCCGTTTCTACATGAACGAGAAAACGCTCGATGTCTCGCCGATGGGGCGGGGTTATACATGGATCGATACAGGCTTGCATGAATCGCTGCTCGAGGCGGGAGAATTCATCGCCATGGTTGAGAAGCGCCAGCGTTATAAAATCGGCTGCCCGGAAGAGATCGCCTGGCGCAAAGGCTGGATCAATGACGAGCAAATGCTCGCGCTGGCGCGTGGCAAGCTGGCGAAAAGCGGCTACGGCGAATATCTCGAGAGCCTTGTCATGACGGGCCGATCGGTCAATATTCTTTAGGTCATGGAAAATCTGAAAATCAACCGCAGTTTTACAGCGCCGCGCGAACTTATATGGCGCGTCTGGAGCGAGGCCGCACATCTGGCCCACTGGTTCGGACCGAAGGGCTTCCCGATCGTGCATGCCAAACTCGATTTCAAAGAGGGTGGCATTTATCATTACGCGATGGAACTTCCCGGGGGCAGCCGGATGTGGGGGAAATGGACTTTTCGCGAGATCGTGCCAAATGAGCGCATTGCTTTCGTGGTGACGTTTTCCGACGAGCAGGGTGGCGTATCCCGCCATCCGATGGTCGCCAACTGGCCGCTTGAATTGCAAACGATCATAACCTTTACGGAAGAGGGCGACAGCACAGGCATCCATATCGACGGGCATCCCCTCAATGCCAGCGATCTTGAACAGCAGGTGTTTGAATTTGGCAAGCCGGGGATGCAGGCCGGCTGGGCGGGCACGTTCGCGCAGCTCGAGGCATATCTGGAGACGCTGAAAACTGCATGAAAGTAAAAGTCCAGCCCGATCCGCCGAAGAAAATTTTGTGGAATGTCGTCGCGTCGCCGGCGGGAAAACTCGTTGTCGGCATCACGGAGAAAAGGCAGCTTTGCCGTGTCTCTTTCCTTGGCAAACGTGACGCGATCGATATCGTGCATGGCTGGGAAATGGAATGGAAACGCACGCTGTTCTCTATGGGCGACGTGCCGAAGGATTTCGCGAAGCTTCCCGTATTGCTGATCGGAACGGAATTCCAAGGCAAGGCCTTGCAGGAAGTTATGAAGATCCCCAAAGGCCAGGTGGCAAGCTATGGCGAAATCGCCATTCGGATCGGCGCGCCGCGCGCTTTTCGCGCCGTCGGCACGGCCTGCGGCAAGAACAATCTCGCCTATATCATTCCTTGCCATCGCGTTGTGGCGGCAAACGGTCTTGGCGGTTACGGCCCTGCCGGGCTTGATGTGAAGCGGGCGCTTTTAAAGGCGGAAGGTTACAAGGTTTAGCGGCGTTTCGCGTTAACCCTTATTTTATGGCATCAAAACTGCGCTCTATGTTACGCTTGGGTAATCCCGAGGTGAAAATGAGTATATGGTCGTTAAAAGATCTGGATTTGAATGCGGCGATCGAAGAGATCCCGTCACAGGATCCTCAGACAGCATTGCGTTTTAACCTGCCGGTGCCCAACTGGCTTGACGAAAACGGCCTCCCTAAATTCAGCCATGAAAATATCCGTCAGAAAGAAGACGGGACATGGCGTTTATTCTTTCACAATTACAAGGATAATTGCCTTCAGGGCGTGAAAATCGACGGTTCATCCGTCATTACCTTTATGGGTCTGGTGCCTGAAAAATCGGAACAGCTGATTGCGATGATCGACGACTATTCCCCGGATGTCGAGCGCCTTGCTCCCGAGCAGGTCAGCGATATTCTCGAGCGGGCGCATGCAGAGCTCGGCCTTAAAGATATGTACAATAATAGCCGGAAGAGTGTCGGGGCTTACATGCACCCATACACAAAAATAACAACGAACCACGAATCTTACGGTCCGTTCCTGCCAAGGCCGACTTTGTCGACGGCTGTTTATATCCAGGGCGCAGGGAGCTTCACCGACGGGCCGACCGCGACACCGCAGCGTTTTGAGGATGGCGCTTTCATTTCTTTTCCGGGCCAGCCAAAAGAGAAAATTCTTTCAATGTCGGCGGAAGACATCATCGCCGATAAAAGTTTTACGGTGAAACTTGTTCAGGCGGATGTCTTTATCGCTTCGCGAACCTATGAAGACGGCACCCGGATTGAAACGGATATATTGCCGCGCCAGACTCCGCCCATAGCGGGACAGGGTAATCCACCCTTCGCCGCGCCGGAAATTTAAATCAGTGTTTATAAACTGACGGTATGCGCCCCATGCGTTTCTTCCATTCGGACGCATATTGATAATAGGTGATCGCGTCATTCAACAGGTTTTGATCCGCCTGTGCGGCAGGCAGGGATTTCTCCCCGGCGAAGAATTCTATCTCCTTTTTGGGTTTCAGCACTGTCAGTTGGCCGTTCTTCATATAGGCGACTTTCTGGTAGTTGCTGATAAGAGCGCGGGATTCTTTGGGTGCGCCCGAGAGATCATGGCCGAAAAACTTCGTGTAATAGCTGAAATTCAGCAGGCCAAGCAGCGTCGGGCCAATATCGATCTGACTCGCTGTTTCCTCGTATTTCCGCGGCTTGATAAATCCCGGGGAATAGAAAATAGCCGGGATATGATATTTGACAGGGCTCAGGTCAATCTTGCCGCCGGCACCTGCCGTATGGTCGGCTACAAAGATAAAAACCGTATCCTTGAACCATGGTTTTTTCGCAGCATCTTTCAGGAATTTCCCGACGGCATAATCGGCGTATTTGACTCCGCCCGCGCGGCCGCCGATTTTTGACGGCAGGTCGATGCGGCCGTCCGGATAGGTATAGGGGCGGTGGTTCGAAGTCGTCATGACTTCATACATGAAAGGCTGTTTTTTGCCGTACGCATTATCCGCCTGTTTGATGACCTGATTGTACAGGTCTTCATCGGCCACGCCCCAGACGTTGGAGAATGTGACATCCCCTTTCGCGAAATCATTCCTGTCGACGATACGGAAGCCGTTTTGGCTGAAGAATGCATTCATATTGTCGAAATAGCCGTGGCCGCCATAGATAAAAGCCGTGTCGTAATTGCGATCCTGGAACACATATCCCAGCGAAAAAAGATTTTCATTGCCGGGACGGCGCAGGATCGATTGTCCGGGTGTCGGCGGTATCGACAGCGTGACGGCTTCGAGGCCGCGAACGGTGCGCGTGCCGGTTGCATAGAAATCAGTAAAGAAAAGACTTTTCTTTCTTAAAGCGTCCATTTCAGGCGTAAGCCCATCCTGATTTCCGAACACGCCCATGAAATCGGCGCTCATGCTTTCCATGACCACAAGTACGACGTTTTTATGCAGCTCTGCGCCGTTCTTCTTGATGGTGCGCGTAATGTTATCAGGATCCTGATTTACGAATTGCGTGTTATCGGCGATAAGGCGGCGAATATTGCCGTCGATCTTTTTCTCATCGCCGGTCATGTAAAATTTCTTATAGCTGAGTTCATTGTGACGGTAAGCAGAGAACAGATCGTAGATGCCGTTGGTGGCAAGTTCCTGAATTGCCTGATTGCTGCTTAGCCTGACCTGGTCGAGATTAAGGATGGGGAGCATCAGCAGGGGAAGGGCGGCGAGGATCAGGCCGCAGGCACGCGAGGTTTCCGTTTGCGCGCGATCGTTCAGCCACAGCAATTTCCGGCAGGCAAATGTCGTCAGGCCGGTGGTGACTGCAATAGCGGTTAACAGTGGATAGAGCGGGTATGATTCCTTGATGTTGCCGATGACTTCGGTCGTGTACACGAGATAATCGACGGCGATGAAATTAAAGCGCGTGGCGAATTCTTCCCAGAAGAAATATTCTGATACGGCAGAGAACAGCCAGATGTAAGTCAGGATCGCAAATAAAACCAAACGCATGATGCGCAATGGATTTCCAAGCCAGTGTCGTCTGGAGACGAGCAGATGTATGACCAGTAAAGGCAAAAGGAATAAGCCCAGGACCTGTATATCGAACAGGAATCCCCATCCGAACATGCCTGCTCCGCCAATCAAGGAAAGGTCGCCAGCCTGGCCGCTATAGATCAGTAACCCGATCCTTGTCAGAAGCTGTATAGCCAGAAAAGTAAGGGCAAAGGGTTTAATCAGATTAAACCAGAGAAAAGAATCATTTTTACGAAAGTTCATTTAAGCCAATCCGCTATGTTAAGGCTGGATATAGACAGAGGCAGCTTAAGTGAAACTTAAGGGCTGATTGACCTGGCAGAACGGTCCTTGGCGGTCAGATAGGCAACCAGGGCGATGATAATCCCTAAAAAGACGATGCTGGTATTCGTCACGCCGAGGCCCAGGCCGCCATTCTGGACTGATTGCGAAAGATAATCCCCGCAGGAGGCACCAAAGGGACGCGTCAGGATATAGGCAAGCCAGAAAGACAGGACCGCATCAAGCCGCATAAAATAATATCCGACCGTTACTGCCGAAATGGCCGAGCCGAATATAATCGCCGACGGCAGATAGCCGAGCTTCATGTCTTCGGCGAACAGGTCGCCTGCGGCGGTGCCCAGTGCAAAAGTGAAAAGAATGGCCAGCCAGTAATAGGCTTCGCGTTTGACCGTATTGATCGTGTGGATCGAAAGCGTCTTTTCTTTTTTATACCATATCGAAAAGACCGCGATTAAAGCGAGGCCGAAGCCGACGGTCGTCACCTCAAGCGGTACGGCATAATTATCAACCAGATTGTCTGTAATAAGCGTGCCAACAATGCTGATTAAAACGACGGTGATCCAGTACAGGGAGGGGATATATTTAGAGGCTTTGATTTGCGCGATTAAGGCCACGATAAATACCCCGCTCATCAGCAAGCAGGTGGTGCCTATGCCGAATTTGAGATTGTAGGATAAATAATCCGCGCCTGTTTCGCCGACGGTTGTGGCGAGAATTTTAATCACCCAGAAAAGAAAAGTGACTTCGGGGACTTTATTGATTGCGGAAGATCGATCCATCAGGGTTCTGCCCAATTCTTTAAGGAATTAAATTTTGCCATTCATTCAAATATACCTGCCTTAAGGCAAACTTAAGGCCCCTGCCGTTTTGGACAAAATCTTTCTTTAAATATGAAATACATTGGTAGTTATCCCGCGTGAAATTTGCTAATCATTCGATATGCGCCTGCTCCTCGTGGAAGATGACCGGATGATTGGCGAAGGACTGCAAAAGGCCCTTCGCAAAGGCGGTTTTTCCGTCGACTGGGCCCAGGACGGCGCGACGGCCGATATTTCCCTGAAAGACAATAATTACAATCTGGTCATTCTGGATCTGGGGCTGCCCGATCATTCGGGGCTTGAGGTTCTCTCCCGATTGAGGAAAGACGGCAACGCGGTGCCGGTGATCATCCTGACGGCGAGGGACACTTTACCGGATAAGATAAAAGGTCTCGATGCCGGGGCCGATGATTATCTGCTCAAACCTTTCGAACTTGAGGAACTGGAGGCGCGCATACGCAGCCTGATGAGACGGCAGACCGGGAAGCTGACGCAGGAAGAGGGTTGGCTCAGCCATGGGGCGCTGTCGCTCAATCCAAAAACCCATGAAGTGACGTTCAACGGACAGGCTTCCATGTTATCGGGCCGTGAATTTTCGCTCGTTTATACATTGATCAAAACGCCGAACGCGATCCTGTCGAAAAGGCAGCTGGAAGACAGTATCTACGGCTGGAACGAAGAGGTTGCCAGCAACGCGGTCGAAGTGCATGTCCATCAGATCCGCAAGAAACTCGGTGCCAATATCATCAGGAACATCCGCAATGTCGGATATACGCTCGCGGAAAATTAAATGACATCGATCCGGAAACGCCTTCTTATATCCATCCTGTCGACGATCGCGGTCGTTACATTTCTTGTGGCCGTTGCGACCTATTTCTCGGTCAGGGAAGAAATGGACGAGCTGTATGACGAGAACATGAAGCAGGTGGCGAAAGTGCTCGAGCGGACGGGCCTTGAGGCCGAGCATATTTCGTCGGCAATTCTTACGAACAAAGGACAGTTGCGGGGCGAAGAGGAATTTCTTATCCAGGTATGGCGGGACGGAAAGATCGTCTATACGTCCCATCCGGCGATTGCGTTCGGCCTGCAGCCGCCGGGCCGTAAAAATTACGGCAGAACCGTTTTTGAAGGCAGCGCATGGCGTTATTACCAGTTACAGGACAATAAGGACCTTATCCAGGTTTCACAGGATATCGATAAGCGTCACGGCGCGGTGAACGAGATTTATCGCGTGCTGGTGGTGCCGATCCTGATCCAGATGCCGGTTCTGGCGGCGCTTATATGGTTCCTCGTCGGCTATGGTTTCAGGCCCCTGATCCAGGTGTCCGAACATATTAAAAGCAGGACCGCGTCTTTTCTCACTCCTTTATCCGAAGACAGGCTTCCACTGGAAATCAGGGAATTGACGGATGCGCTCAATGACCTGCTGGTGCGGTTAAAATCTTCCATGGATATTCAGCGCAGATTTACCGCCGATGCAGCGCATGAGCTTCGTACGCCGTTGACCGCCATCAGGTTGCAGCTCGACAATCTAAAGCGCGCCAATGACGAGACAGAGAAGGAAGAATGTATCAGGTCACTGGAGAAGGGTATCAACAGGGGGATTCGTCTCGTGCATCAGCTTCTGGAGCTTGCACGGCAGGAGCCGGAGAGCCTGACATATCCTGTGAGCCGCGTCAGCCTCGATGCCGTTATCAGGGATGTGAGCGAGCAGCTGGCATCTTTAAGCGCGACAAAATCAATCAATTTTACTGCGGATATCGAAGAAGGGCTGTGGGTTGAGGGAAATGCTTCGCAGCTCAGCGTAATGATCGGCAATCTCGTCAACAACGCGATCACCTATACGCCAGAACAGGGAAATGTTCAGTTGCACGCTCATAAGAATGGAGCTCGCGTTATTGTCGATATCTCGGATGACGGCGCAGGGATCAGCGACAAAGATAGAGAGAGAATTTTCGATCGTTTCTACAGGGTCGCAGGAACGGGCGCTTTTGGATCGGGCCTCGGGCTCTCGATCGTCAAGAATATAGCGGCCATTCATAAAATCAGCATCACGATCCTTGAAGGTATAAACGGCAAGGGAACGACGTTCCGTCTTGGGATGGATGCGATTGATTAGATGGTGCCGCTTATAGGATTTGAACCTACGGCCCCCTCATTACGAATGAGGTGCTCTACCCCTGAGCTAAAGCGGCGTTTAGGTCCCTGAATTTAGGGAATCGCTCAAATATTTGCAAGTTCCCCTTTGATGGTCTATATCACTCCCCGGAAGGTCGGCTTGGGCGGGAAGCTCGCTAATCCGGTCAGGGCCGAAAGGCAGCAGCCGCACCGAATTTTTCCCGGGTCATGTCCGGCCTTCCACCCTTCGCTCCCTGTGGGAGCTTTGGGTGGCGCGCCACCTTAATTTCCCCATATATTTCCAATAATTTGTTGAATCACGTTGAAGCCCGGCGGGCTTCCCTCTACATTTCACCCATGTCCGAAAAAGAATCCTCCCAGCAAGCCTATCGCGTCCTTGCCCGCAAATACCGTCCGCAGAATTTCGATCAGTTGATCGGTCAGGATGCACTGGTGCGTACGCTGAAAAACGCGATCGATACCGGGCGCATCCATCATGCCTATATGCTCACCGGCGTGCGCGGGGTCGGCAAGACGACGACCGCACGGATTATAGCTCGCGCACTGAATTACACAGGCCCCGACGGTAAATCGGGCCCGACGACCGGGCCGACGGATGACTGCGATATCTGCCGCGCCATCATGGAAGACCGTCACCCGGACGTGATGGAAATGGATGCCGCGTCGCGTACCGGTATCGACGATATCCGCGAAATCCTCGACGGTGTGCGTTATGCGCCGACGCAGGCCAGATACAAAGTCTATATTATCGACGAAGTGCATATGCTCTCGAAAAACGCGTTCAACGCGCTTTTGAAAACGCTGGAAGAGCCGCCGCCGCATGTGATTTTCATTTTTGCTACGACCGAGATCCGCAAAGTGCCGGTCACGGTTTTGTCCCGTTGTCAGCGTTTCAACCTGCGTCGCGTCGATGCGGAAACGCTCGCCAAATATTACAAATGGGTTTCCGATCAGGAGAAAGTCGCGATCGATGAAGAAGCGGTTGCGATGATCGCGCGCGCCGCAGACGGCTCCGTCCGCGACGGTCTTTCCATTCTCGATCAGGCGATGGCGCAGAGCGCGAGCGGCTCCATCACCGTCGAGCTGGTGCGCGATATGCTCGGCCTTGCCGACCGTTCTAAGCTTCTCGATCTTTACGAGGAAATCCTCAAGGGCGATTGCCCGTCGGCGCTCAACATGATGGCCGATCTTTACCGCGCCGGTGCTGATCCGTCGAGCGTGATACAGGACCTTCTTGATATCACCCATCTGATGAGCAAGTTCCAGGCCGTGAACGCGCCGCCGCAGACGGTCGAGCCGAACATGGCGACGACCGAGCGCGACCGTGCCGCCAAGATTGCCAAATCGCTTAATATGCCGACGCTCGGCAAGGTATGGCAGATATTGCTTAAGGGGCTTGGCGAAGTTCAGTATGCGCCGAACCCGCAATCGGCCGCCGAAATGGTGGTCATACGTCTTGCCTATGCCTCGACGCTTCCCGACCCGGCGACGCTTATCAAACAATTGCAAAATGGCGGCGCGGTGGCGGCGACTTCCGGCGCACGCGCGAACGCTTCGTCTAACGGGGGCGGCTCTGTCGCTTCTTTCACTGCGTCTGGCGGAGCTGCGCCGCAGATTAAATCAAACCCGGTGCCCCAGCATGAAACGCAGATGGTTGCCAATAACAACCTCTCGACTTTGCAGGACGTAATGGCTGTGCTGGAACAGAACGGCGCGATGATCCTGGCGACGAATGTCTATCAATATGTAGAGCTGGTGAAGCTTGAGGCCGGCGTACTTGAATTCTCGTTGTTGCCGAATGCGCCTCAGAAACTCACCGCCGATCTCCAGAAGAAATTATACGAGATCACCGGCATGCGCTGGATGATCAGTATTTCCAGTAAGAAAGGCCAGCCGACGCTCGCCGTTCAGGCTGAAGCCGCGCGTATAGCCGAGCTTGACGAAATCAAGGCCGATCCGCTGGTAAAGAAAATATTCGATAATTTCCCGGGTGCGGAAATTATCTCCATCAAGAAACAGGAAGAGGAATAACACCATGTTCAACATGCAACAGATGATGGCGAAAGCCCAGACCATGCAAAAGAAGATGGAAGAAGTTCAGGCAAAGGCCGGCGAGATGGAAGTCGAAGGCCAGTCCGGCGGCGGCATGGTGAAGATCACCATGACCTGCAAGGGCGAAGTGCGTTCGGTCGTCATTGACCCGTCGATCGTCGTCGCGACCGAGAAAGACATGTTAGAGGATCTCGTCAAGGCGGCCTCCAATGACGCGCGCGCCAAGGCCGATGCCAAAATGGCGGAAGAGACCCAGAAAGCGATGAGCGGCCTTGGGCTTCCGCCAGGCTTTAAATTGCCGCTTTAATTTTTAAAGTCTCCCTCTCCCTTGATCCCTCTCCCTCATTTTATGAGGGAGAGGGAAGGAGCGAAGCGGAAGGGAGAGGGAGTTCTTCATATGAGAATCGTCACCTGGAATATCAACTCCGTCCGTTTGCGCGCGCCGCTTTTAATGGCGAAGCTCGTGAAGAAACTCAATCCTGATGTGATCTGCCTGCAGGAAACCAAGACTCCGGATGAACATTTCCCGCACGAGGAATTCGAGAAACTCGGTTTCAAACATATCCATATAAGCGGGATGAAATCATATAACGGTGTCGCGATTATCTCGAAGGTCCCGTTCACGGTGCCGAAGATCCATCACCGTTGCGGGCGCGAGGATTGCCGCCATATCGCGGTGAAGTTCAAAGATTTCGAGCTGCACAATATCTATATCCCGGCAGGCGGCGATATTCCCGACCGCTACGAGAACGAAAAATTCGGCCATAAGCTTGATTTTGTTGATGAGCTAGGGCAATGGTTCGCAGAAAATTACACATCGAAAAAACCGCTGATCGCTGTCGGCGATTTTAACATCGCGCCGCTCGAACATGACGTATGGTCGCATAAACAGCTTCTGAAAGTCGTGTCCCACACGCCGGTCGAAGTGGAGAAATTCAAGGGCTTCCAGGAGTCGCTCAAATGGGTCGATGCCATTCGCCATTTCGTGCCCGACACGGAAAAACTCTACACCTGGTGGTCGTATCGCAATAAGGATTGGCGCGCTTCAAACCGTGGCCGCCGTCTCGATCATGTGTGGGTTACGCCGCCTTTGAAAGACAAACTCAAGAGCCATGAAATTCTCGTCGATGCGCGTGACTGGGAAACGACATCGGACCACGTGCCGGTGCTCTTGGAGTTGGATTTGTAACTATTTAGGTTTGCGCGATTGTTTCTGCGGCGCTTTTTCAGCCGGTGGCACGCCGTACTGGCTGTAACCTATCGCGTCATGGATTTTCATGAATTTTTCGCGGCTGATATTCGCGCTGATCGCGACCGGTAAATAGGTCAGGCCTATTTTCTTCGCCATCTGGACAAGCGAGACATCGCCCGTCGCCAGAATGATTTTCCCGTCATCTTTCAGGCTCAGGCTTCCGCTCATCAGTGGCGTGATGATCGTGCCTGAAGTCATCAATCCCCGTTCGGCGGCCATGGTGAAGCCGGCTTTGAACCTGCTCTCGATTTTTTCATCGTCCGCTCGCAGGCGCGTGGCGAGCTTGTCTGGATCGGCAAGGATAAAGTGGAAATCCTTCCGGTTGACGGGCGAATTGAAATAGGCCGGCGCGCAATAAAGCAGGCCGGTTTTGGAGAACTGGCTGTTGCAGGGCAGGCAGAAAAGTTCGCTCGAAGTCGTCGTCACTTTCGTGAAATTGGTTTTGGCGGTTGTCGCGAAGATTTCAGGGCTCTTGCAATGTTCGACATCGAACGTACCGATCGGCTGGGCGATTTCGTCGCGCACGACCTGGATATTCGAGATATCGAGTTTGAAGGGCTGGCCGCCACGGTAATGGAACATCAGATCCGTGAACGAACTGCCGCGGATCAGCGCCCATGATTTGATACGGTGATCATTTCCAAGAACGGTTTCGCTGATATAGTCCTTGATCTCCCAGAGATGTTCGGAGATCGGCGGGCCTTTATTATCCCTGATGGAGAAAATATTGATCTGGAGATTTTTCTTGTCGCCGATCGTTTCCACACCGAAAGTAAGAAGAGGGAGAGGTTTTGTCGCCGGTTTTGGATCTGCCGGATTTCTTGGGGGATTACGATCCCAGACGATTTTCTGCACACACATTATACGCACCCTGATATTTTCCGGCAGATTACTCGTTTTTATAAAATTATGTCAACGTTTATGCGCTAAACCCCCTGTTTAAAGGGGATTTAGCTTCAGTTCATAACGGTGGTCGAGCGCCGGACCGTCGGCGAAATCGATCATTTCGGAGCCGGTAAATTCGAAGCCGAATTTCTGGTTGGCGGCTTTTGAGGCTTCGTTCCCGTCGCGGTGGGACACGGTTGCCTTTTCAAATCCGTTATCCCGCGCCCAGTCGAGCCGCACCTTGTATAAAAGTTGCGACAGGCCGTGTCCGCGATAGTCGGGATCGATATAGCTCATAACCAGATGTGCGGTTCTGCCAGACTCATCGCGCCAGTTCTTGAAAATCCCGGTGATGCCGACGAGTTTCAAATCGTCGAAAAGACCGAAGACTTTTCCCCTGTCGCCACCCACCGTTTCGATCCAGAACTCGTCCGGTTTCTCGGCCATCATTTCATATGTGGCTGTGAACAGATGCGGCATGGATTTAAGCGCATGCAGGCGTTTCTCCTTAAAGTCCGGCCATTCCCTAGGCAGGAACGGGCGGATATGTATTTTACTCAAGTCCATGAGACCTCCAATGGGGGCAGGTTGTTGGCATTTCGGCGGATATATTGATGAATAGCGAGAGGCTCTCCATTCGAGCAACGATTGTGAGATTTGTCAGCTATGCCGACATATTCAAAACCGAGTTTTTCGATCACGTTCCGACTTTTATCATTGCCTTCATAATGTTCCGTAGTTATTGCGGAAGCATTCAACGCACTGAAGGCATATCGCAGGAGAGCATTCGTGCTTTCTGTGGCATATCCTTTGCCGAGATAGTTTGGTGCTACCCAATATCCTGTCTTAAAAACGCTTTTCTTATCCTGATCAATGCCAGTTGCAATGATAAAATCACCGCTCAACCGATCAAATCCACAGAGTGGATCTCCCACTTCGCCATTGATAAAGCGCAGGGTTGATTCAAGCTCTTTTTCTGAGTCATAAGCCCATGACATCCATTTTTGAAGTTCTGGCCAGGCTCTTATTTTTGCGTTTTGAATGACATCAAGATCATCGATCGTTGGTCGACGCAGAAGCAAACGCGGTGTTTTTATTATCAAATGTTCCATGTGACCTCCAATGGGGGCAGATTGTCAGTGTTAAAACGTGCGTAGACATGTTTGGCGACGGCGGTGCCGTCGGGCAGCGCGGTATCGAAATCATTCCGGCCTTCGTAGGTGAAGCCAAGCTTTTTCGGAACGGCGGCTGAAGCCTCGTTACCTTCCGCATGCATGATCTCGACGCGTTTTGCGGCAAGAGCATTGAAAGCAAAACGTGTCAGGGCATTCGCGGTTTCGGTCGCATAGCCGTTATTGTGGTACTTGGTGCGTGTCCAGTAACCGATTTCAAAGCGACGGATTGTCCAGTTGAAACGATGCAAACCGCTGGCGATGACCAGTTCGCCGTTTTCGCGGTGAAAACCAAGCAGCATCATGTCTTCGCGCAAAATGAATTTTGCGAAATTCTCGCGCAGTATGATTTCCGTGTCCTCGAGCGTATCGTCTTTTTTCGCCCATGGCATCCACCGTGACAGCTCGTTAAAGCTTTCGGTTTTTGCCTTGAACGTTTCCACGCCATCACCCGGCGCTGGCGGCCGTATGACCAGCCGCGGTGTATAGATTGGCATCGGGACATCAATTAAAATATGTTTATTCGTCATCAGTTTTTCTCCATAAAATCGTTTAAATGTTCGCCTTCGAGCCTGAAACGCTGGCTGTGGGCGGTTGTGGTTCCTTTTGCAAAGCCAAGCTTTAGGTAGAAATCGACTGCCTGGCGGTTGGCAAGTTGCGCGCTGACCGTGACCAGGGTGCAGCCCCGCATTATCGCGAACTTCACCACGTCTCTCGCAAGGCATTGTCCAAGTCCTGTGCCGCGAAACTCGGGACGGATAAAGAAATTCTGGATTTCAAAACCCGCGATCCCGTGATGGAATTCGTAAGTGAAATGCCCGGCGGCAAAGCCGGCGATCTGGTGCTGCGCGTCCTCGACCACAAAGACGTGGCAGCGCGGGTTCTCGCCACAGGCATCGCGCATGAAGCTATGCAGGCGCAGTCTCGCCTCGTCCCCGTGATGGGCGGCCAGTGCATGCGCCATCATCACGACGGGCAGGGCATCGAATTCCATGGCGGGGCGTGTAAACGCCGTTTTGGGTACTGTATGCAGGTGCATCTTTTCTACTCCGGTTAAAGGGAGGAAAGGCATACAAACTCTGATTTTATTGAGAATTCGAGAATGTCAGCCTTTCCTTGCGGTTCAGGCTGACTTGATTGATCAGCCCTTGTTCAAGTTGAGTTGAGGCCCTGCGGCATAGGCATTGCCGGAGGTTTCAACAGGCTTGATCAGGGTGAAGCAATTCATCATTTTTCAATGAGAACATAAAATTGCGCGTTTGCACAACAAAATTTTGCTTCCTTCGGATAATTAGGATATATCGTCATTCCGGCGAAAGCCGGAATCTTTAGGAATAATGGCTGGAAGATCCCGGCCTGCGCCGGGATGACGAGAAAGCAATGAACGATATCATTACAAAAGAACCAAAGAAGCTCATCGCGCCGAAAGTCGGTCTCGTCTCGCTCGGCTGCCCGAAGGCGCTTGTTGATTCAGAGCGCATCATGACGACATTGCGCTCGGAAGGTTATCAATTCACCGACAAGCATGACGGCGCGGATGTCGTGCTCGTGAATACATGCGGCTTCCTTGACAGCGCGAAGGAAGAATCGCTCGCGGCTATCGGCAAGGCGATGAAGGATAATGGCCGCGTCATCGTCACCGGCTGCATGGGCGCGGAGCCTGAGCAGATCACCGCCAAATACCCGAACATCCTGGCCGTCACCGGACCCCAGCAATATGAGAGCGTCGTCAACGCCGTGCATGATGCCGTGCCGCCAATGCATGATCCGTTCATGGATCTGGTGCCGGAATCGGGCCTGAAGCTGACACCGCGCCATTACGCTTACTTGAAAATTTCCGAAGGCTGTAACAACCGCTGCACCTTCTGCATCATCCCGTCTTTGCGCGGCGATCTGGTTTCGCGCCCGATCCATCACGTGCTGTTCGAAGCCGAGAAACTGGCGGCGGCGGGCGTGAAGGAACTCCTCGTCATCTCGCAGGATACGTCAGCCTATGGCATCGATACCAAATACGCGGAATACCCATGGCGCGGCAAACGCCGCAAGACCAAGTTCCATGACCTGTGCGACGCGCTCGGCGAACTTGGCATATGGGTGCGCCTGCACTACGTTTACCCATACCCGCATGTCGACGATGTCATCCCGTTGATGAACGAAGGCAAGATCCTGCCGTATCTCGATATCCCGTTCCAGCATGCGTCACCGGCAGTTCTCAAGAACATGCGCCGTCCGGGCAACCAGGTGAAGACGCTCGAGCGTATCAAGTCATGGCGCGCGGTGTGTCCCGATCTTACGATCCGTTCTACCTTCATCGTCGGCTTTCCTGGCGAGACGGAAGAGGATTTCGAATACCTGCTCGAGTGGATGCAGGAAGCCGAGATCGACCGCGCGGGCTGTTTCAAATATGAACCGGTTGCGGGCGCGAAATCGAACGAGCTTGCCGACCATATCCATCCGGAGCTTCAGCAGGAACGCTGGGAGCGTTTCATGGAAGTGCAGCGCCAGATTTCCGAGAAACGCCAGGAAGCGAAGATCGGCAGAACCATCCAGGTCCTGATCGATGAGGTCGACGGCGAGGGCGGGGCCGATGCACGTTCGATGGCCGATGCGCCCGAGATCGACGGGACCGTGTTCCTGCGCGATGCCAAAAACGTGAAGGTCGGCGATTTCGTCAATGTGAAGGTCGAGGACGCGGATGATTACGACCTTTTCGCGGTTCCGGTCTGAGCAAAACTTCCGAATTTTGTTAATTTGAGCCTTTTCATTTGACATATATACATAAATCCTCTATCTATCTGCCTCCAATACTGAGAGGCTTACTGCGTATGAAAAAGGCACTGACCGAAATTTTTATCGGAGCTGACAGGCTGATATCCGACATCCAGATCAATGTCGAAGTCGCCCTGTTAAAACACCGCGCCGCGAGCAGCGCGGTCAAGGGCCGCCAAACGGAATCGCAGGAGCTGATCCAGCAGGCCATCGTCAAGGAAATCTCCCTTGCCGCCAGCCGCATCATCGAGCAGAAACAAAATGGCATCAATCACGGAAAAAATCTCCAGCTTTTCTTTTTCGAGGCCAACGGCCAGCATTGGCGCGACCTGCCGACGGAAAATCTCGAACAGGGGCTGATGGGCGTTTACGAGAAATGTATCGCGCATGGCATCGAGCTTATCCCCGATCTGTGCGAGGAAGCGGATGGTCCGGCGCATATTATCTGCGAATTCAAATATTCCCTAGAAGCCTAAAGCAGCCCGCATTTCGGGAATGTAATCCGTGATGACCGTATAGGGTACGCCGCAGTGTTCTGTCAGTGAAGCGATTTCCCTGTGCAGTTCAATCCGTGCGTCGTCCAGATGTTCGAAGATCGACCAGCTATTGATGCCGAGCCCATGTGCCTGCGCGCTTTGGATCGTTTCTTTGGTGATGGTCGCGACTTCAGGGTGCAGATAAGAAAGTTTTACCCTGTCACCGGTTTTTTGCTTCCATACGCGCAGCGTTTCCTCGATCGTCGCGGGCGTAAAAGGAATATAGGAATTTTCGAACCTGTCGTCAGAATCTGTATAGATAGATGTGATGTTCATGCCCTCGTCGAACAGGAAGCCGTAACGCGCATGGGGAAGGGTGCGCGAGGCGATGACGAGATTTTCAAGGCTGAAAGAAGAAAACAGAATGCGATCCTGCGGTACGCCGGATTCAAGAACGACACGTGTAAGTTCTTCGAAGAAGGCGGCTCCGTCGCGTGGCTGTTTCGAGTTCTGCGTGCCCTTGATCTCTATATTGATGACGAAAGGCGCGGCGGATGGCGCAAGACTTTCAATTTTTGCGAGCACGTCTTTCAGAAGCGGTGGACGGCCCAGTCCCTGACGGCCGCTGCCGAATTTCGCTATATCGTTCCAGTTTAGTTTATTGAGCCTGTCGCCGGGCATGTCTGGTTGAAAATAGTGATCGGCGGGAATCGTATTGTGGATCAGGAACAGTTGATTATCGGCAGAACCGACGACATCGCATTCGATATAATCCGCGCCGAGGCGGAAAGCTTCCTCGATACTCTCAAGCGTATTTTCAACGGGCAGGGAGGCGGGATTGCGAAACCCATAGAAGGCGTGATCGGTGCAGCCTCTGCCGCGATGTCCGCCGATCAGGATCTTATGAGTCTTGGTCATAGGTAAGGTTAACCTGAATTGGGTGCATTGTCATCCCGTTGAAAGTCCAAAGAATCTCCCTCCCATAGGGAGGGATTAAGGGAGGGGATTGGATAGTGGTTCATGCGTCAGACATTTTAACCCCTCACCCAACCCTCTCCCTATGGGAGAGGGCTTTGCTGCATTAAAAAACCCCGCCTTTTGAGCGGGGTTTTTCTTGAGTTCAAATTCTTATGACGCTTTCGCTTTTGCGGCTTTCTTCGCCAGTTCGCGCTCGTTCGGAGTCAGGAACTTCTTACGCAGACGCATCGATTTCGGTGTGACTTCGAGAAGTTCGTCGTCGTTGATGTAAGCGATCATGTCCTCGAGAGACATTTTGCGCGGCGGTGTCAGGATCATCGCATCGTCTTTACCGGCGGCGCGAACGTTAGACAGTTGTTTCGCCTTAAGCACGTTGATGTCGAGATCGTTTTCACGGTTATGTTCGCCGACGATCATGCCTTGATAGACTTTATCGCCATGGCCGATGAACATCGTGCCGCGATCCTGCAGGTTGAAGATACCGTAAGCAACAGCTTCGCCCTTGTCAGTCGAGATCAGGGCACCGTTACGGCGGCCGCCCATATCGCCCTTGTAAGGACCGTAAGAGTCGAACAGACGGTTCATCAGGCCTGTACCGCGTGTATCGGTCAGGAACTGTGACTGGTATCCGATCAGGCCGCGTGACGGGGCCTTGAAGATGATACGTGTTTTGCCAACGCCTGATGGACGCATGTCGATGAGTTCAGCCTTGCGTTCTGTCATTTTCTCGATGACGGCACCTGTATAGCTGTCATCAACATCAACGATGACTTCTTCGTACGGCTCGAGCATTTCGCCGTTCTCTTCTTTCATCACGACGCGCGGGCGTGAGACGGAAAGTTCGAAGCCTTCGCGGCGCATTGTCTCGATCAGAACGCCAAGTTGCAATTCGCCACGTCCTGCGACCTGGAATGAATCGCGGCCCGAGGATTCTGTGATCTTGATGGCGATGTTGGTTTCAGATTCAGACATCAGGCGTTCACGGATCATCGTCGATGTCAGTTTCTTGCCTTCCGTACCGGCATAAGGTGAGTCGTTGACCGTTACAGTGATCGACATTGTCGGCGGATCGATCGGTGTCGATTCAATCGGTGTCGTCATCGATGTATCGGCGATCGTGTCGGCCACGGACGCGTCTGTCATACCGGCGATGCAGATAATATCACCAGGTTTCACCGTGTCGACCGGAACGCGTTTAATGCCGTCGAAGGACATCAGTTTGGTCAGGCGGAAACGCTCGACAACTTCACCTTTCAGGTTCAAAGCGTGCACGTTCTGGTTCACTTTGCCGGTACCCTGATAGACTTTACCTGTGAGCATACGACCCAGGAACGGATCGGCTTCGAGCAGGGTGGCAAGGAACGCGAAAGGTGCGTTCTCGTCACCAGCCGGTTCAGGAATATGTTTGACCATCAGGTCGAGAAGCGGGTGCAGGTTCTCGCGTGGCGCTGTCAGAGAGTCAGCGGCCCAGCCGTCGCGGCCTGAAGCGTAGAGAACAGGGAAGTCGAGCTGTTCGTCATTCGCGTCCATTGCAGCGAAGAGATCGAACACTTCGTTCAATACTTCATCAGGGCGCGCATCGGAACGGTCGATCTTGTTGATGAGAACGATCGGGCGGATGCCGCGTTTCAGCGCTTTACCAAGAACGAATTTAGTTTGCGGCAACGGGCCTTCGGCCGCATCGCAAAGAAGGATAACGCCGTCGCACATGGAGAGAATACGTTCGACTTCGCCGCCGAAATCCGCGTGTCCCGGAGTGTCGATGATGTTGACGCGCATACCATCCCAGAGGATCGAGGTACATTTCGCCATGATGGTAATACCGCGTTCTTTTTCAAGATCGTTACTGTCCATGACGCGTTCAGCGACTTGCTGGTTATCGCGGAAGGAACCTGCCTGGCGCAGGATCTGGTCGATGAGGGTCGTTTTGCCATGGTCGACGTGTGCGATAATGGCGAGATTTCGGATGTTTTTTGGCTGTGTCATTTGTTTTTCGGCTTCATTTCGTTAAAATTCGCCGGATAAGTACAGGAAATACTTACAAAAAGCCAGTTTTTTCTGCCCTGCAATATGGGCTAAGTCATTGATGTGAGCTTAAAAATTGCATTCCATAATAAAAAAGCGGTATAACTAAGCCGGGCTTCGGCCAAAATGATTTTTGCGTAGTGAGTTTTACATGTTCAGACCAGCCCATCCCGCGCTGTTGCGCAGAGACGATCCCGCCTATGCGGATTACAGAGAAGCTCTCGATGAGCTGCGTAATATTCTTAAACGCATCATCAAAAGACGCGATACGCCGGACGGTATGGCGATGGCCTTCAAAAGCTTTGGCGAGGCGAGTGATTTCCTTGCCGCAAACGGCATCAAGATCGGAAAAATGAAAGTGAGCCATCTGGCCGGCGAGGGGCAGGATTCGCTGATCGCGCAATTCCCTGATTGCGAGACCGGACAATTGAAAGAGATGATCACGCTATTTCTCGGTGAATGCGAAAGACAGGAGATCAAGCTTTCCGGGACATTGTCTGGATCTCTCGATTACACGGAAAGACATATGGATGATGAATATCTCTCTGTCGTGAAACAGGTGCGGCCTTTATTCCGTGCGATCATGTTAAGAGTGACGGGTGAAGGTAATGTCGAGGTGACATTGAAGGCGGCCGTTGAGTTCTTGAAACTTCAGGGAATTCATGTCGAGAAATCAAAATTGAAAGGCCTGATGCAGGAAAATCCATACGATTATTGTTATAAATATCCGAATATCACGATCGAAGTGATGCGCGAACTGCCGCGGATTTTTGCCGGTTTCGGCGAGCGGGCGGTAATGGACGGGATCAATTCGGATATCCAATTGGCCGGGCGTTTTGTCGAGGCCGTTATGGATGAGCAGATACAGATCGCATCCGTTAATGAATCGGGCGTTGCGGCAATGCAGGATATTAGCGTCTCGCCTGCCTGACGCAAAGACTTGCCGGACGGCAGGGCGCGGGCTATTTTATAGCCATGCAGATTTTAAAACCTTACCGCGCGAAGATTGACGCTATCGACGACCAGATCGTCGATCTTTTAAAGCAGCGTTTTGATATTATTCGCGAGGTTGGCGCTCTCAAGGCGCGTGAGAATATTTCAGCCGTGCTCGAAGATCGCGTGCGCGAAGTCATCGATCGTGCGGGGAAACGTGGTGCCCTGCATGAAGATGAAATCCGCGAGTTGTATACGCTGCTCGTCACCATCTCCTGCGATCTCGAGGAAAAAATCATCGCGGGCCACACGGAAGTCGCGTGATATGAACGGCTATCTAAAAACAGCGATATTGATGGCCGGGATGACCGCCTTGTTCATGGGCGTGGGGGCAATCATCGGCGGGCAGCAGGGAGCTTTGATTGCGCTGGTCTTTGCCGCGCTTACGAATATCTGGTCCTGGTATAATTCCGACAAGGCGGTGTTGCGCCAGTATAACGCGCGGCCTGTATCTGCTGCCGAGGCCCCGCAGCTTTACGCGATCGTTGAGAAACTCGCGAAGGCCGCTAAAATTCCTGTGCCAAAAATCTATATCGTCGAGAACGACCAGCCCAATGCTTTCGCCACCGGGCGCAACCCCGAGAACGCAGCGGTCGCCGTCAATACCGGGTTGTTGAATAGATTGCAAAGCGACGAGATCGAAGGTGTCATCGCGCATGAGCTGGCGCATGTCCTGCATCGCGATACGCTGATCATGACGGTCACTGCAAGTTTCGCCGGCGCGATTTCGATGCTCTCTCACTTCGGCATGTATTTCGGCGGCGGCAACAGCAGGAGGGCCAATCCGCTTGGTGTTCTGGCGGCTGTTATTCTGGCGCCGATGGCGGCGATGATCGTGCAGATGGCGATTTCACGTTCGCGCGAATTCGAGGCGGACAGGCTGGGCGCGGAAATTTCCGGCAAGCCGAAATCGCTGGCGCATGCGCTGGCCAGAATTTCGGGAGATGTCAAAGAGATCGACAATCCGCAAGCCGAAGCCAACCCGGCCAGTGCGCATATGTTCATTATCAACCCGCTGCGCATGAAGGCGATGGCGGGACTTTTCACCACGCACCCGCCGACACCGGAGCGCATTCGCCGCCTGATGGAGATGGACAAGGCGGGCGGTTTTTCCCGTAAGACTGAAATAGACGATGTCTTCGGCAACCCTCTCGCCAATTTCGAGAATGAGAAGAAGCATAATCCCTGGGCTTAGATGACAGGAAATTAACTGCTCTCTGGACAGAATTACCATAGCAGGGTAAAACTGTGGTCCGGACGCACTTTAAATGACACCACAAGAACATTCTGCGCAATCTGACCTTTACGACCCAGTACCACCGGCGGAGATGCTGGCGGCACGTAAAGTCGCTCTGAAACTGCTGCAATCTGTCTTCCAGAAAAAACATAATCTCGACCAGGCTTTTGATGAGAGCGGCGAGTATGCCGCGCTCAATCTGCGCGACCGCGCCTTTATCAAGATGCTGGTGACGACCGTCATCCGCCGCCTCGGCCAGATCGACGACCTGATCCGCAAATCCTTAAGCCGCCCCGACCAGCCGCTCAATCCGCCGGTGCTCGAGTATATCATGCGCATGGGGGTCGCCCAGCTGATCTTCATGCATGTCCCCGATCATGCCGCCGTCAATACATCGGTCCAGCTTGTCGAGGCCGAAGGCCACACAAGGATGAAAGGATTCATCAATGCGATTCTGCGCAAGATCGCGAATGAAGGCCGCGACTGGACGACGCGCCAGGATATCGCGCGCCTCAATACGCCGGAATGGCTTTTGAAAATCTGGATCAATGATTTCGGTTTGAAGTCCGCGCTCGATATCGCGACCGCCAACATGGCCGAGCCGCCGCTCGATATTACATTGAAGCGCCCGGAGCTTGCGGCACAATGGGCGGAAAGCCTTCAGGCGCACGTGTTGCCGACAGGTTCTCTGCGCGTTCACACGCCGCGCCTTATTCAGGACATGCCCGGTTTCGAAGACGGAATGTGGTGGGTTCAGGACGCGTCTGCCGCGCTGCCCGCAAGGCTTTTCGGCGATATCAAAGGCCGCACGGTTTATGATTTATGCGCGGCACCGGGCGGTAAAACATCACAGCTCGCGAGCCAGGGTGCCAATGTCGTCGCTGTCGATCGCTCGGCAAAACGCGTGCTGCGCCTCGCCGAAAATATGCGCCGCCTGCAGCTTGATGGAAATGTGAAGACAGAAATCGCCGACGCGTCGGTATGGAAGCCGCGCGACAAGGCGGATTTCATTCTGCTCGATGCGCCATGTTCGGCGACCGGCACCATTCGCCGTAACCCAGATGTGCCGTGGCTTAAAAACATGACCGATGTCACGACGCTGGCCGATTTGCAGGAACGCCTTCTCAATAATGCGATCGGTATGATGAATCCCGGTGGCATCCTGATCTACTGTACCTGCTCATTGCAGAAGGATGAGGGCGAACACCAGATAGAGCAGGCCGTGCAGTCGGGCCGCGCGTCACGCGTGCCGATCTCGCCGAACGAAGTCGGCGGCTATACCGATATCCTGACCAGCCAGGGAGATGTCCGGATATTCCCGTCGCATCTGCCCAATCTCGGCGGCATGGACGGATTTTTCGTCAGCCGTTTGCGAGTGAATTGATTGATCACGGTCGCGGTTATTGCAATCACATGTCTGGCTTTTTTCGTTCAGGCTGCGTTTGCCTTTGGAGGCCCGCTCATTGCCGTGCCGCTTTTGAGTCTGTTGATCGGCACCAAAGATGCTGTTCTGATCACGACAGTTTTTTCTATTCTTAGCAATGTCCTCATTTTTAAACTATGGCCGTATATCAGCTGGAAAAAAGTATTCTGGGTCTTGCCGAGTCTGATCGGCGGCTTGCTTGCGGGGCTGGCCCTGTTTTCATTCCTGAACGAGACAATCCTGTTATTCGCGCTGACGCTTTATATCTTTTTATATGTCGCCAATGATTATCTGAAGCTGCAGCCGGTTGCAGCTCTAAACCGCGTGATACCTACAAAATTTCAGTCGGTTTTCGCCGGTCTTTCAGCAGGGCTTATGCAAGGCGCAACGGGCATAGGCGGTGGCCCGCCTGTAGCGGTTTATCTGAAAAGCCATTGCGTTTCCGTCGATGAATACCGGGCGACCTATATGGTGATCTGGCTCGTTGGAAATATTCTTCGCCTGCTGTTTCTGGGCTTTGCAAATTTTGTGCATCAGAACATCCTGCTGGAGACGCTTATAACATTCCCGTTTTTTATGGCTGCTGTTTTTGCGGGCTATTATTTGCCAGCCTATCTCAGTAAAGAAAAATTCGGCCACATCGTGAACCTGCTGCTTGTGATCTCAGCAGTATCCATTTTATTTAAAATCATGTGAAGTGAGTTACAGCAGATCGAAACGTTGTCCGTCGCTGAGACCGGCGAGGAAATTTTCATCCAGATGTTCGCCGCGGCGCAGTCTTTCCAGAAATTCCATTGTCTCGATTGAAACGATGAGATCGGACGGGCCGGTAATGCCGTCGCGCAGGACCATGTCGCGAATATTGATATCCGGCAGATTCATATTGTCGGCGGCCTGTTTTGCCATCGCCTGCCATTCTTCAATAAGGGCCTTGTCCGTCATGTTGCCTCGCCAGAGTTTGATGTGGCGATAGTATATTAACATAATGGCGTGAGCAATCTAATTAATCTGATTTCATAAAAAAGTCTGGACGCAGCGAATCGCGTTATATTATAAATAGATAACTGAGTTATCCTCCGATTCGCCCCCAGCTATTAACTTTTCCTCATGACTGAACCTAAAATCCGGATCGCCCCTTCGATTCTGTCCGCCGATTTTTCGAAATTGGGTGAAGAAGTTCGCGCCATCGACGCAGCCGGGGCGGACTATATCCATATCGATGTCATGGACGGGCATTTCGTGCCGAACCTGACGTTTGGGCCGCCGGTTATCAAATGCATACGCCCGCACACGAAAAAGATTTTCGACGTACACCTGATGATCTCGCCGGTCGATGCCTATCTGAAAGATTACGCCGACGCAGGCGCGGATATCATCACCGTTCATGCCGAAGGCACGACGCATCTTCACCGCTCGCTGCAGATCATCCGTTCCTTCGGCAAGCGCGCGGGCGTATCGCTCAACCCGGCGACACCGATCGACGCGATCAAGCATGTGATGGACCTTGTCGATCTTATCCTGATCATGACGGTCAATCCGGGTTTCGGCGGGCAGTCATTCATTCCGCTGATCGATAAAATTGCCGCTGCGAAAAAACTGATCGATGCGACAGGACGCGCAATCGATCTTGAAATCGACGGTGGTGTCACGACCGAAACCGCGAAGCAGGTCATCGCCGCCGGAGCCAATGTACTGGTCGCGGGAACAGCTGTATTTAAAGGCGGTCCTGCGAATTACGCGTCTGCCATTTCATCTCTGCGAGGGGGCGTTTAATGGCCGCGATCGCCGAGAAGCCGAAAGCCCTGATCACCGATATCAAACGCCAGGCATCGGCCGCCGCCTGTTCCTCGAAATTCTATCACTGGCTTTTATCATCCGGCGAAGCGCCGTCGCAGATCGCCGTCAAGATGGTCGATCCATGGCCGGGCGATGCCGAAGCGGGACGATCTCTCTGCCGGGGTATTTATAATTACAACGGCGTGTCGATAAATTTTGCCGGTGATTTCTGGCTCGAGTCCGAAGACAATCCGCATGTCAGATTGCAGATGCATGAATTTGCATTCCTGCGCGACCTGCGCGCGGCCGGCGGAGATCAGGCCCGCAAGCTTGCGCGGCAGATGGTCGATAGCTGGATCGGAGAGTATGATCGCTGGGAGCCGGAATTGTGGCGCGCGGATATTATCGGCCAGCGTATTTCCTACTGGCTGTCTTTCTATGACTTTTTCTGCGGCAGCGCGGACGAAGATTTCCAGGCGCGTTATTACGCGTCATTGACCAAGCAGGCGCGGCATCTGTCGCGCTCCCTGCCGGGATCGCTTAAAGGTGTGCCGCTCCTGAAGGCCGCCAAAGGTCTCGTTTTCGCGGGATTTTCTTTCCCGGGCCGCGAAGCGTGGATCCTGCAGGGTTTTGAAATCCTGCTGCAGGAATTGCCGAACCAGATTCTGAGCGACGGCGGGCATGTATCGCGCTCGCCACAGAACCTGATCGAGACATTGCAGATCATGCTCGATCTGCGCTGCGGGTTGAACCGCGCCAATCTGCCCGTGCCGGAGATTGTCCAGCATGCGATCGACCGCGCCGGACAGGCCCTGAGATTTTTCCGTTACGCTGACAAGAAACTCGCACTGTTCCATGGCGGACAGGAAGGTGACGCGACATTGATGGATGCGTTGCAGATCCAGTCGGCCGCTTCGGGTAAAACATTAAAGACGTTGCCCGAGAGCGGTTTCGAACGCGTGCAGATGGGACGTTCCCTGTTGATGATGGACACGGCACCGATCGCGGATTCACCCGCCGATATGACGATGCATTCGTCTCCATTATCTTTCGAGTTCGCCTATGCACGCGAACGTATCTTCGTCAATTGCGGCGGCCATCCAAACGCGCCCGAATGGCAACAGGTTCTCCGCCACACGGCCGCGCATACGGCGCTGACGCTCGACGGCCGCCCGGCACATGATTTCAAATCCGACGGGCACATCGCGCGCCGTCATGGCAATATTAAATGCACACGCACCGAGACGCGGGATTACTGTTTGCTCGACGCGCAGCACAATGCCTATGTGTCTCTAAACGGTATCGCCCATAAGCGCCGCATCTATATGGGCGATATGGGGCTTGATATCCGTGGCGAGGATACCCTGACCGCAGAAGTGATCCCGACCCATGCCATGAAGGCGACGATCCGTTTCCATCTCCATCCGCGCGTGCTGGCCACCGTCATCACCGAGGGCGAGGAGGTTAGATCCCGCCAGTCCCGAGATGACACTCCTCTTGGTCATGCTGCATAGCGGAACGATGTTCGCGGTCGTCGTCTATTTTTGGGCCGCCTGGCGG
>JBEHYB010000016.1:0-32320 GCA_048498395.1 Pseudomonadota bacterium | reverse complement strand
CCCTGATACCTGCGTACCGACATCGACATATTCCTTTGTCTCCAGCGTACCCTGCGAAGTGATGACTTCCTCTATCTTGCCGGTCGTGACCTCGACAATTTTATAAGGGCTATTGGCTTCTGTTTTTGCGGATGAGTTCTTCCAGAAATAATATCCGACAGCGCCTGCCACGGATAAAAGGATGAGAACCGGGATTAATTTCTTCATGTCTAATATATAACGCGCCAAATGCAAAAACCTCCCCGGTTGGCGGAGAGGTTTAACCATATATAGAGTAAAAGAGGCTGATATTAAGACCAGGCCTCATAATAGCCGTAAATCAGCACCGCGAAGAACAAAACGGAACTAGGGAACGTGTAACGGAGCTTCATATTCATCATTTCTGGCCTCTTTTTGTTGACTTGTTAGCTTTATTGTTCTAGTAATGTTCTTATAGAACATAAAAGGAACACAGTGCAAGCGTTTTTTTCAGATCACGAATTTCACAATAGTTTCAACTGGTTATTCCTCGATTTGAATAGCTATTTCGCAAGCGTGGAACAACAGGAGAACAAAAATCTGCGCGGAAAACCAATCGCAGTCGTTCCCATGATGACTGACAGCACCTGCGCCATTGCCGCTTCCTCTGAAGCCAAGAAATACGGCATCAGGACCGGCACCAAGATCTACGAAGCAAAAAAACTCTGCCCCGATCTGACCCTGGTACTGGCCAGACATGATAAATATGTCGATTACCACCACAGGATTTTGGAAGAAGTCGTCCGCCACACGCCCATCAACAAGGTCTGGTCGATTGATGAGCTTTCCTCGCGCCTGCCGCCGAACAAATGCAACCGCGAAGCCGCGACCGCCCTTGCCAGCCGCATCCGTGAAGGCATCTGGAAAAATGTCGGCGAAGCAATCAATTGCTCGATCGGCTTCGCCCCGAACGGCTATCTCGCCAAAGTCGCCACCGACATGATGAAGCCGAACGGCCTTGTCTTTCTTGAGCGCGATAAGCTTGCAGCTCCCCTTTTCAATCTTACGTTGCGAGACTTTCCCGGCATCGGTCACAATATGGAGATCAACCTCGCCAAGCGCGGTATCAAAACTGTCGAGCAATTCTGGAACCTTTCCCCCAAACAGGCGCGCGCCATATGGGGCAGCGTCGAAGGCGAGAAATTCTGGTACAATCTCCACGGCTTTGAAGTGCCGGTCAAAGACGAGACAAACCGCACCGTTATCGGCCATTCCCGTGTTCTCGAACCTGAATTTCGCTATCCACCCATAGCCAAACTGGTCGCCCGCCGCCTTGTGATGAAGGCCGCCGCACGTTTGCGCCGTTACGATCTTTACGCCACACATTTCGATGTCAGTTTTCGTACAGCCGATCATCAGGGCTGGAATGCCGCGATCAAAATCTCTCCTTCACAGGACAATTTCTCTTTTCTCAAATCGCTCGACGAACTTTGGGACGGCTTGATCAAAACCTACAAACCGCGACAGCTTAAGAAAATATCGGTGAGCATGTCAGGATTGTGTGAACGCCAGCAGATCACGCCCGACCTTTTCGACACCTCCTCCAATTCCTACCAGAAACTGCAAAAGAAAAACGACGCACTCTCGGCCATGATGGATGGCATCAACGCCAAATTCGGATCGGAGACGTTAACGCTGGGTGTCTCGCCGCAAACCAAGGCAGGCTTCGTCGGCACCAAGATCGCCTTCAGCCGTATCCCGGATGTGGCTGAATTTCACGAATAAAAAAGGAATATTTCCAATGAATATCAATAACTTAAATATACGACCCTTCCTTTTCCGCCTTAAACCGGATATAAAACGGCGCAAGATACTGATAAGGAACATTACATGCCTGCCGCTAAATCTGCGAAAACAAAGCCAGCCACCGCCAAAGTCAAAAAGGTAAAGAAACCTGAGAAGTCTTTGACGATCCGCGAAGCGCGCTCGGACGCGGACTATCACAAGACTTTCCCGATCATCAAGCAGCTGTTGCCGCATCTGGATATGCAGGTCTATGCACAGCGCATGTTCGTCGCCCGCGCGACGGGTTATCGCGTTTTCGTCGGCGTTCTCGGCAAGGAAATCGTCGGCATGATCGGTTTGATCTCGAACCATAACCTGCATGACGGTTTCACGACCTATATCGAACATGTCGTGATCGACGAAGCGCATCAAGGCAACGGGTACGGCACCAAACTGATCCAGTTCGCCGAACAACGCGCCCGCGAAGAAGGCTGCAAGCTGATCGAGCTTGATACGGATATCGGCGCGGAGGCAGCTGAAATGCTCTACGCCAAAAACGGTTATGTCATCGTCGGTAAATACTACCAGAAGAATATCGACAAATTCAGCGACCCGATTTTCTATGCCCAAAAAAAGAAATAGCATACTGATCTATCAGGATTACGTTCACAATAACGGCATCCCGCATCGCCGTTTATGCGAGACCTATGGCCACGAAAATGTCCGCTTCTGCGATGCCGACGACATTATAGGCGGCGCGCTGAACGATAATGTTTTCCTCCTTGTCCTGCCGGGTGGTGCGGATCTCTATTACTGCGAAAAACTGAACGGCGCGGGCAACCGGAACATCCGCTCTTATGTCGAACAGGGCGGCAATTATCTCGGCATCTGCGCCGGGGCCTATTATGCCTGCCGCGAGATTGACTGGCATCAGGGCGACATCGCAGGTCCGCGCGAGCTTGGCTTCTTCGATGGAGCGGCAACGGGTCCCATCTATGAATATCTCGAAGACCGCGACATAGGAAAATCATGGTCGCATGCGGCGCACATCAAATACGATGACGGTCGCCAGAAACTCAATGCGCTGCTGTCATACAGCGCAGGTCCCTATTTCAGCGAACCTTCAGGAAACAGCCCGGCGAAAGTCATCGCGCGTTATAGCGACAACCGGGCCGCGATCCTGCATACAAAAATCGGCCAGGGTAACGCAATCCTGTCGGGGCTGCATATCGAACGTATTATGCCCGACACAAAACGCGCCTTCTATCATCACAACAATCAAAGCGTTTCCCATGATGAGAGTGTCTATCACCTGCTTCAGCAGGATGCCGACGGACAACGCAAAGTCTGGAACCTTGTCCTGAGCAACTTCGATCCCGATATGACATCTACAATGAGTGCTGCATGAACTTCCTTGTCTACAATCAACGCCCTGCCAATCTTGAATCCACCCTTCCCCTGCTCCGCGATATCTTCCGTGATACGGATATCAATGTGCGCGAATTCGACAGCGCCGACCTGAAGCGCGGCATCCTCAACCGAGCAGACACTGTCGGCTTCTGCCTGCCTGGCATCGTCGGCGAAGTCAGCGGCTACACCGACCAGATCGGCGAAGACGGGCTGCGCCAGATGTCGGAAGCCGTTGCCAAAGGCCGCTTCATGCTCGCGATCTGCGCCGGCGCGTATTTCGTCTCACGCCAGACCATCTATGCACCGAGCTGGGGTCCTGCCAAAAAGCGCAGCCCGTCGACCGCAATCTTCAACGCGATCGCGCAAGGCCCGGTTGCCAATCTCGGGACGGAACACGGCCTCTCGCTCTCCGATGTCAAATACAAGGCGCAGGACGGGACGTGGCGCAAGACCAAGTTCGCGTACGGTAACGGCCCTGCCTTCTATTCTTATCCGGCGGACAATCTCGAACCTCTCGCCTATTTCGGCGAAGTCGAAGGCGAGCCCCTCGCCGCCGCAAGCGTCAGTCATGGCGAAGGCCAGATCGTCCTTCTCGGCGTACTGCCCAATATCGGCTGGCGCGAAGTCAGGCCCGATAACGGCTTTGAGGAAATCAAGGCCTTTGTCGATACGATGAAAGCCTATGAAAACGACCGCATGGAATTCATCGCGACGCTCGACGACAAGATCAAACACCAGATCGCGACCTATAGAGAGAGGCACTTCATCTAAATGACCGACATCAAACCAATTCACATTATCGGCGGCGGCATGGCCGGATCTGAAGCGGCATGGCAGGCCGCTAATATGGGCGTGCCGGTGATACTGCATGAAATGCGTCCCATTCGCGGCACCGATGCCCATAAAACGGACGGGCTCGCGGAGCTTGTCTGCTCGAACTCGTTTCGTTCTGACGACAAGGACTACAATGCCGTCGGCCTGCTGCATGAAGAGATGCGCATGTGCAATTCGATCCAGATGCGCGAAGGCGCTAAAGCCGCTGTGCCTGCGGGCGGCGCACTCGCCGTCGATCGCGACATCTTCTCGGACGGGGTCACGCGCGCGCTCACAGAACATCCACTCATCACCATCGAACGTGGCGAGATTGCCGGATTGCCGCCCGAAGACTGGGACTCTGTCATCATTGCAACCGGACCGCTTACGTCACCGGCTCTTGCCGAAGCCATTCAAAAACTGGGCGGCGAGGATCAGCTTGCTTTCTTCGACGCGATCGCACCGATCATCCACAAAGAGAGCATCAACTTCGACCGCGCATGGTTCCAGTCGCGCTATGATAAGGAAGGCCCGGCTGGCACCGGCAAGGACTATATCAACTGCCCCATGGAGAAGGACGAGTATATCGCCTTCATCAACGCGCTTCTCGAAGCCGAGAAGATGGACTTCAAGGAATGGGAGAAGAACACACCCTACTTCGAAGGCTGCATGCCGATCGAGGTCATGGCATCACGTGGCGTTGACACGTTGCGCTTCGGTCCGATGAAACCGGTCGGCCTTACCGATCCGCACACCGGCAAGCGCCCCTACGCCGTTATCCAACTGCGTCAGGACAATGCGCTCGGCACGCTCTACAACATGGTCGGCTTCCAGACCAAAATGAAATACGGCGAGCAGACCCGGGTCCTCAAGATGATCCCCGGCCTTGAGAATGCCGACTTCGCACGGCTCGGCGGGCTTCATCGCAACACGTTTATCAACTCACCGAAACTGCTCAATGACCGTTTGCAGATGAAAGTCATGCCGCGCCTGCGTTTTGCGGGACAGATCACCGGATGCGAAGGTTATGTAGAGTCTGCGGCAGTCGGCATTCTCGCGGGTCGAATAGCCGCAAGCGAGCGTCTCGGCATTACACTCGCATTACCGCCAGCGACGACAGCGATGGGCGCGATCCTCAACCACATCACAGGCGGCGCGGATGAGACAACCTTCCAGCCGATGAATGTCAATTTCGGATTGTTCCCGGATATCGATACGAAAGAACGCGGACGCGAGAAGAAGAAGGCCATGTCACAACGCGCGATCAATGACCTCGCGCAATGGCTCGCACCACAGGCCGCCGCAAGTAAAGCAGCCTAGCCAGGGATATTCGCGAAGAGCTGCTGGAAAATGACTTCATCAACGCTTCTTTGCGTCAGATGACGATTTAAGGTTTCAGTCGCAAAGCCCGCGCCCAGAACCGCCGTTGCCGCCCTGTTCAGAATGGCTGAAAGCCCTTCCGTTTTATGGGACGCGAGCGCGCTCTCGATTTCTTTAGGGCGCGTCGCAAACCATGATACACGTTTGACGGCGATATCCAGCGCTTCCATATCGGAATTATTGCCTTCCTCCATTTTGCGTTCGCGCAGGTCAAGCAGGGCTTCGAGAACCGCTTGCGACAATTCATTGTTGGTGCCCGATACTTCGGTCAACGCATCGATCGCTTTTGTCGTGCCGATTTTGCCGAGCGCATTAATGCCCAGCATAACCGTCTTGTCCGTCCGCATATGACCCCAGCAGATATCACCGCGAATCTGGTTCACCGCTTCATCGCCAAATTCGCAAAGCAGCTCATAACCCTGCTCTGCCGCATCCTGATAGGTCAGCGATAATTTTGAGACCAGATAGATAAAATGAGCGGGACGTTTCTGCGGCGGAATGTTTTCAATCACCGCGAGCGTTTTATCGGGACCGCTTTTCGAGGAATTCACCATCTGCTGCACCGTCAGTTCGCCTTGACCGTCGCCCTGCAAGGCTTCCAGCAATTTTTCATCCATCGTTGATGTATCAAAACTCATTTTATTTTTCTCCCTGTTCGCGCGAAACTATGGCAAACCTCGCAGCTTCCTGTCAACGAACGGGCCGAAACCACTCCCATCTATCAGTTCGTTCGGCGTTTTGGGGTGGTTTTCTCTTTTTTACCACAGCGACCACAGCGCGGTTGGGGCCTGTGTTGTCATCCTGAGCGAAGCGAAGGATCCTGACTGCTTTCAACCCAGATCCTTCGCTTCGCTCAGGATGACAGAAAGGGGTGAGCTATCAGTTTGTTCGTCGTTTTTTGAGAATTTTCGGTGTTTTTTCTTCCCCTCCGGGCCTTCATCCTCGGGGAATCCAGAAATACTGGCTGCCCATCCATTTATGGGCAATTTATTATAGGAATATATTCATATAATGTCAATGCTATTTTCTTGACATAAAACTTCCCATATCTAATAAATGGCGGGCACTTATGGAGTATGGAAATGAAAACCAAAGCCGAGATCGAACGCCTGCTAGCCAACGACAATCTTCAGGAAATCCATAAGCTCGGCTCAGACGGGCACGGGAATGATTACATCGCCATGCTCAGTGAAATCGACAGCGTGGCCGCCGTGCGCGCTATCTGCCATATCTGTCACAACCACCCGACAACAGGCCGCACCGGTATAGCCGCACTTGAAAACGCTACACCACATCTCGCTCCTCTCCTCATCGGGCAGATAGGCATGCATGAGAAAATGGCACTCGCTGAAGTCGCATTGGGAGCCATCGCCAGAATGGCGAAAACGGAACAATATTTAAAAGACCCGGTTATGATCGCGCAAGGCATAGGATTGTTCTCTCGCAGCAGAGATCACCAGATAGCCCATCGTGCCCTTGATATACTTGAAACGCTGAATTGCGAGGCAGCCTATCTGGATGCGATGTCAGTTGGCGCTTATAGCCCCTCCGAAGAAGTCGCGCGCCGCGCCGCAAAATTTGTTTCTTTAAACCCGAATCCCGCAGACGGGATCGGCCAGTTATCGATGATAGCAGATGAACATGCTTCACTACCGCGCGCGCAAATTGCATTCGAAGGCATGATCAAATTGCGCGGCGAATTTAACAGCTCCTGCAAAGCCAGCGAATACCGGGAAGCCGACAAAACCATTTACACGGCTGCCCGAAAAATCATCCACCCTTCCGTTCTGGTGACCAAGAGCGTGGAAGATCTGACCAAGTTGCGCACCATCATGGAAAAAGCGGCCTCTATCCTGCCGAAATTCGAGGATATGCCAGATGTTATAGATGCGGCGATCGCCTTTGTACCGTTCAAGGAAAAATTCGACCGCGCCTTCACCTAGATCTGCTAACCTCACTGCGTAAAAAGGAAGAAAAAATGTCTGAATTAATGAAAGCCGTCATGGCGGCGTTCAATGTCGAACAAAATTACGATGTCCGGGTAAAGGACAAAGTATTGGAGCCTTTGGAAAAAGAGCTCAAACAATTGACCGCTCACTTGCAGAATGCCGGCATTCGATATGTCGTCGCACTGAACAAGGGCAATAAGGATCTTCTAGGAGAAATTTTGTTTAGCCGTGGACAAGAAATTTCTATGATTGAACTGGAATGTCACCATGGCGCAGTATCAATTCTGAATACAGAAACGGAAGATCAAGCCGTTGTGCCTGTCGAGATCGCATTATTAAGAACTTCCGATATGGTTGCGGATCATCTTAAATATAAACTCAGCGATGACGATAGAATGAAATTTGAGCGTTATCTGGAGACTGCCCCCTCGACTGCGCCGGCACCGCGCTAAAAACTCGCAGCCCAAAGACGCAGCGCCAGGAATGGCGGCTTGATATGCCATTTGGTGCCTGCGTGTTTTTGCAGGAGCCGCTCGGCGCAATTCTCGATTTTCAGATATTTCCTGAAATCATCGTCGAGAATTTTCTTGAGGATCGTGTCATAGGCGAGCGAGGATGAAATTTCATTCGGTTTCTCGATCAATCTCTCGCAATCATTGATAAAGGCGACGAGATCGCTCTTATCAACGAAATCACAATGATTTTTAAGCGCGGCAAGAATTGGCTGGCCTTTCAGCGAGCCGCCGTTTTGTAAAACCCCAATACTGTCGCGCCACCAGGTCAGGCGCATAAAGCCGAGCGTCGGGTCGGTGACAAGTTTTGGAATGGAGATGATGACATGGCGGAAAGCTCCCATGACCCACAGGGCGGCGCGCTTATCCTCCGGCATCAGCAGGCTGATGAGATAATGAGAATAATCGTTGCGCTCGAGGCTGAGCCGGCAATATTCGAGGTCGGAATCCATGGTTGCTTATTTGTGCAAAGGTTATAGTTTAGTGACGATAAACCAGAATGCTTCCCCCGTGAAGACGGGGGTCCCGGGCAATAGGCCCAAAGATCCCCGCTTTCGCGGGGAAAGCAAAACGCATTAGATTAAAGGAGATACCAAACCATGGCTTTTACCCTTCCCGAGCTTCCCTATTCTTATGACTTCCTTCAGCCTTATATGTCCAAGGAAACTTTGGAATTTCACCACGACAAGCACCACAAGGCTTATGTGGACAAGGCCAATGAACTGATTGGCGACAAGAACCTGGACAACAGCTCGCTGGAACAGGCCATGATCGCCGCCCATAATGAGAAAAATCAGGCTTTGTTCAACCAGCTCGGCCAGCATTATAACCATATTCATTTCTGGAACTGGATGAAAAAAGACGGCGGCGGCAAGAAAATTCCGGGCGCTCTCGAAGCAAAAATCCAGTCCGACCTCGGCGGTTACGATAAATTCAAAACCGATTTCGTCGCGGCCGGTGTCGGCCAGTTTGGATCAGGCTGGGCATGGCTCGCGCTCGATGCAAACGGCAAGCTGGAAATCGTCAAAACCGCGAACGGTGAAAACCCTCTGGTTCAGGGCAAGACCCCGATCCTCGGTGTCGATGTATGGGAACATTCCTATTATATCGATTACCGTAACGCGCGCCCGAAATATCTCGAAGCCTTCGTCGATAATCTCATCAACTGGGAATATGTCGCGCAGATGTTCGATAAAGGGCCGGTCAAAAAAGCGGCTTAAGGTTTTTATTCACCACAGCGGGCACAGCGCGCTCCGCAATACACGTCATGTCGAACGCATGTGAGACATCTCACCTTAAAGATGCGATCCCTCACTTCGTTCGGGATGACGAATTAGTTAAGATTTCGCTGTGTTCTTTGTGTTCGCTGTGGTTAAAAAACTAAACTGGAACAAGCGCCGCCGCGACCCGGCGGCCTTCTGCTGTCAGGACGTTGAACGTGCGGCAGGCAGCACCCGTATCCATCATATCGATTGAAAAACCGGCTTCCTTGAACTCAATGCGTTTCTGCGGCATCAAAAGCGCGCCGGTTTTGCCGGTGCCGATCAGCAGCACGTCGCATTCATCGCGCAGATGCGCGAAATCGGCAGGATTGAGGTTGTTGATATCCGCACCCGCCCATGGCGCGACGGTGAAAGATGTCAGGATAACCGCGCCATCGTAATATTCCCCGCTGATCTTGAATTTTCCAGACGCGTAGGACTGGATAATTTTCTGATCGGCGCGGAGGAGCGGTGTTACATCCATCAGGCCGTGACCTTATCGTCCTCGCTCGCATTGCGGCGATGATCGCCCGCAAACGGGAGATACAGAAGACAGGAACCGGCGACATAGATCGACGAATAGGTCCCGATCACAACACCCCAGATCATGGATATCGCGAAATCACGAATAACCGCACCGCCAAACAGCCATAGCGCGAGAAGCGCGAGGAAGTGCGTCAGCGATGTCATAATGGTGCGCGACAGGGTCTGGTTTACAGACAGGTTGATAAGGTCTTTGATGCTCATTTTCTTGAACTTGCGACGGTTCTCACGGATACGGTCGAAGACGATAACCGTATCGTTCGTCGAATAACCGGCGACCATCAAAACGGCGGCAAGCGCCGCGAGATCGAATTGCAGCCCGAGCAGCGAGAAAATACCCACGACCGACAAGGTATCGTGGACGAGCGAAATAATCGCGGCCACGCCATATTGCCATTCAAAACGGTATGTCAGATAGCCGAGAATAGCGAGGATCGTCAGGCCGAAAGCGATGATCCCGTCTTGTTTCAGTTCATCCCCGACCTGCGGGCCGACAAATTCCGAACGACGGTATTCGACCTTGGCATCGGGAAATTCCTTATCGACGGCTTCGTGAACTTTGGTAATGGCAAGCTTCTGCATATCGCCGCCGCCTTTTTGTTCAGGAATACGCACCATCAGGTCAGTCGGCGCGCCGAATTCCTGGATCGAGATCGCGCCCAGATCAAGCGCGTTCAGGTCGGTACGAAGTTTGTGCAGGTCCGGCGTGGACGGCGTGCGGATTTCCATCATCACACCGCCGGTGAAATCGATCCCGTAATTCAGCCCTTTCGTCGAAAACAGGACGAGCGAACCGAGAACCATGACGATCGTGACAAAGAACGCGAAGAATCTTTGTCCGACGAAATCAAAATGAGCGCCTTCGGCGAATTTAAAAAGTCTCATAACAGTTCCTTACAGCGGCAACGCTTTTGTTTTGTTGTTTTTCAGCCAGACAATAAGCATCAGACGTGTGAGCAGAATGGCGGAGAAAAGCGAGGTGACGATACCGATCGACAAGGTCGCGGCAAAACCCTTGATAGGCCCGGTTCCGATCGAATAGAGGATCAGTCCCGAAATCAGGGCGGTGACGTTTGAATCGATAATCGACGACATCGCGTGACGGTATCCTGAATCGATCGCGGAGATGACCGAGCGTCCGGCGCGGACCTCTTCTTTCATCCGTTCAAAGATCAGCACGTTCGCGTCAACCGCACTTCCCAATGTCAGCACGAGACCGGCGATACCCGGCAGGGTGAGCGTGGCACCGATCATGACCATGATCGAGAAAATCAGGGTCATGTTGATAACAAGCGCGACGCTCGCGAACAGTCCGAACTGGCCGTAACAGACGACCATCAGCACGACGATCATCGCGAAAGCGACAAGACTTGCGATGGCACCGGCATGGATCGAGTCAGAACCGAGTGTCGGTCCGACCGAACGTTCCTCGATGACCGTCAAAGTCGTCGGCAAGGCCCCTGCCCGCAGCAGAAGCGACAGGTCGGAGCTTTCCTGAACCGTGAAATTGCCCGAGATGATCGCCTGACCGCCACAGATAGCCGAGTTGATATTCGGCGCGGTGATGACTTCGCCGTCGAGCACGACCGCGAAAGGCTTATTGATGTTCTGCGTCGTCACCTCACAGAAGCGGCGTGAACCGATGGCGTTCAGTTTAAAGCTGACAACCGGCGCTCCGTCCTGAAACGACGGCTGGGCCTGAACCAACATATCGCCGCTCATAATTACGCGGCGCTTGATATTTATCCGCTGTTGCGGATTGTCGCGCATTGGCAACGCTTTTGAATCAGAGCTGGAGCCGTCGAGATCGACAAGGTGGAATGTCAGTTTGGCGGTCTTGCCGAGAAGCTCCTTGATACGCTCGGGATTTTCAACGCCCGGAAGCTGAACAAGAATACGCGTGTCGCCCTGACGCTGGATGATAGGCTCGCGGGTTCCGGTTTCGTTGACGCGGCGCTCGACGATTTCCATCGATTGCGACAGGGTCTGATTGCGAATGCGCACAAGGGCACCGTCATCGAACGTGCCTTCGAGCGTGTTGCCTTTTTGCGTGACGATAATACCGTCTTCGGTTTTGCGGATCGAGCTCTTGGCCTTGGCGGCATCGTCGGTTGATTTCAGGACGAGCCTGATCCCGTTCGGAATGGCGGCAACGGTATCATAGTCGATCTGTTGCGCGCGCAGATCGGTGCGCAGCGCCGTGACCATGTCTTCGGTCTTCTGCTTGATAACGCCGTCCATATCCGCCTCTAAAAGAAGATGCGAACCGCCGCGCAAATCGAGGCCGAGATTGACCGCGTGCTGCGGAAAGCCCGCGGGCAGATGCGTCTGCAGCCACGCTTGCGTCTTTTCGCTGACAAAGCTTGGAGCCGTATAAAGAATAGACAGGATACTGACCAGGATGATCAGGATCGTCTTCCAACGAGAAATATGAATCATTTTTTATCTGTCTTGCTAGGATTTCCCAAAAGGTCGTATTTGCCCATGATGTAGCTGCGCAATACGGTCATCTTGATGTTATTGCCGAAATCGATCAGCGCTTCTTTTTCATTCGGCAATTGTTCGATCACGCCGACCATGCCGCCCTGCGTGATGATCTTGTCGCCCTTGCCGAGCTGCCCGAGCATGTCGGAATGCTCTTTATAGCGTTTCTGTTGCGGACGGATCAGAAGGAAGTAAAACAGCACAACCAGCACGACCGTAAAAAGAATGGTCTGGGACATTGCGGTGTTACCGCCTGTCGTGGCCGGGATTACAGACGCGTCTGTCGGGGCAACCGCTTTTTCCGCAGCAGCGAGGGCAGATTTAATCAACATAGACAATTTCCTTCGGATTGGTTGAATTGACCCGGACTATATCCCCTGTCTACCGGCAAAAACAAGGGAGAGAGCCTATGATGTTAATAATTATCCTATGAAAATTGAAAGCGCCGGAAATACAGGTATAATATGGTTGAAAGAAACGCATGAAATCAATTCTGATCCCCCTGCTTGCCCTGTTTACCGGCTTTATCGCTGTCCTTGCCTCGGCACCGGCAAAAGCAGACACCCCCGTTAAAGCGATCCTCTTTGTCGCCGACCCGAACTCCGCCCAGGGCTTTGTCGAGAAATATCACTGGCAAATGAACCAGTCCGACGAATGGCGCAGGTTTGAATTCCAGGCCAGCCAGATGCCGCCGGGCGAAAAGAACGCTGTCAGCCCCTATATGAGAAAACCGGCGGAGCTGATCGTCCTGAGCGTCAAGGACCCGAACGGCATCACCGGCAAGGATTACTATCTCTCCCCGAACGGCATCATGATCAGCGATGTCGGTTCGAAGAATGATTACTTCGAAGACACGCATGATTTTTATTCCATGCTCAAGGAAGAAGTCACCAACCACTCAAGCTTTGAAAAATTCGACGGCGAAACGATCCCGCCTGAATCGCCGGGCATTGTCGTGCACTACCGCATCAACGAAAACCTCCCGAACCCCGTATGGCTCGTGAATACCCAAAAAGACGTGAATCTTTACGATGCCTTGATGAGAGATCTAAAGCCCTATGACAGGATCGATACGAAGAAACTTATCCTGAGCGGCTCGTTTGAAAAGATGGGAAATTTCGTTATCAATCTGAACTATCCTGGCGCACCGGCAAAATATGTGACGGTCGGACTGAACGGCCTTCGTTTTTCACAGAATTTCACCGAAGAGAGATACGTTCTCGATCAGAAGAAATACTTCGACTATTTTCACAATATCGCGATGGACAGTATCCGTACCGACCGCGAGACCCAGACCAAGGATAAGAAAATCCTCGAACGCGGGCAGTTTTAGGCTTTCATCCCTTCAAGTTTGACATAAATACGTAAAATGGCTATGGTCCGGCCATGCGTATAAATGCCCTGAATGAACATGATATTGATGCTTTCCTCTCCGACTTGGCGAAAGGCAAAGAACCCCTCGCAGCGTATCTCAAGATCGCGCTAAAAAAAGCGATCCTCAAAGAGGAGGATTGTTTCACGCCGCAAGACACATATCCCAAAAATCCGCCGGCCTGGCTGACACGCGAGAAATTCGAGAGCGGCGAGTTCGCAGTTTTCGACAGGAAATTAATTTCAAATTCCATGCTCGGTCAAATCTCCCATATCAAAGACTGGATCGGCGGCGCGATCGCATCGAACAGGCCATGGATACAAGACCTTGATGGCAAGGGCCGCCCTCGCCGGCTTCTGCAGATCAGCACGATCGAAGATGCGTTCCAGCGCGCCGATAAGGAACGGACGGGAATACATCTTTTCCCGCTATGAGACTAAACACCAATAATCTGCGCTCTCAGCTATCGACCGACGCAGGCAGTTTTGAAAAAGATGAAAAAGCGCGGCATATAAGAACCATCCGGATTTTCAGCGACGACAGCCGGCTGGTACAGCTGCGCACCGAACATGCGCTCGATGTGGAAAGCGCGCAGCTCGGCCATTGCATCGGCGACGGGAATTACGACGAGGCGCTTAAAGTCAAAGGCATGAAATTCTATTCGCTGCGCGATCCATTCAACCGCGCGCATGTCACGATGGAAGTCGACAATGGCATCCTCGTGCAATGCAAGGGTAAGGAAAACAAGCCGCCCATCCCGAAATACATGCCACTGGTACAGGAATTTATCCGGGCACAGAAACTGGAACTGGATGAAGATTTTACCCACACAGGCATGCTGCAGGCCAGAGACGACAACAAGGATTACCCTGAAGGCGAATATTTCACCGTCAACGATCTGCCGCAAGGATTCAAATGGCGAGAAGAGCTGGAGTTCTTCCTGATCCCCTGGATCAGGCAATTCCCGGATGACATGAATCTGTCGAAAAAACTGAGTCTGGATTCCTGCAACAATTTCGAGCGCCTGGGCAACAGGACCAAAGTCAGGTCGCTGACGGTCAAGCATTGCAATTCCTTTGAATCCCTTGGTGACCTTTTCGAGGCCAGCGAGGCGGAAATCCAGAACTGCGACAATTTCACGAAAATTCCCGACGGGACAAAAATAGAAAATGAAATCGAAGTATCCAACTGCCCCGCCTTCAGGCGCATCGGAAACAATGTCACCGTCAATGACGACCTATTGATCGCAAACTGCCCGATCGATCATATTGGCGACAATCTATATGTCGGCGGCGACCTGCAAATCGGCAACCACACGCCCATTCATATCGGCAAGAACCTGCGCGTCGAAGGCTGTATCTATTGCAATTTGCAGGTTTACTACAGCGTTGAAGACTTCCTGAAAAGCCTTTCGACGCATCGATCAAATTCACCGGGCCTTAAACTCCGTACAATCGGCGGCTGCGAAATTAAATAAGGCTAGCCATTCTATAGACTCGCGCCTCTTTCATTTTCTGCTCGGCCAGCCGTTCAGATACTATTGATAAGACCCGATCCATTGTTTTATCGCTACGTGACAGCTGCATTAAAATATCGTAAGGGGTTTCGTATCCATATTCTTTTGCAAGATCCAGCCCTGAACCCCGCGCAATAATTTCAGCGATCAGGCGTTGGCCGTTATGGATTGCGTAATTCAGAGGCGATGTAAAAATGGAATCAACGCTGCCCCTGAACCCCGGCTTTTTCCCAATCACGATGGCGTAATTCGGATTATCAAGAAATTCATAGACCGCCCGGAAAACGTCTTCTGCACCACTCTTAATCGCCTGAATGAGAAGATACGCATAACGCCTTTCGTCGACCGCATCATATCCGGCGATGAAAGCTTCGGGATCCCTGATCTGTTTGAAAGCAGTCCTTATGGTATCGGAATCTTTTGTACTAATCGCGGCGGCAATAATCTTCGCCAGCCTTTTATCATGGATATAATTTTCATGGCCCTGCCGCATCTTTGCGAAGCTATTCGTCAAGCTCTTCAACATTTCATTTCTCCATTACGTTAATAATATGAAAATAACAGATATATTTTATGTTTAATATATAATTTTTTATATATAATCTGTATAATATGACTGGAAACTATGGAGGAAACCTAATGATAACCCCCAATCAGATCAAAGCGGCGCGCGCCCTTCTCCAATGGAAACAAAGCACATTAGCGCAAGAATCCGGCGTGTCCCTGCCTAGTATAAATAACGTCGAGCGCGGCATCGGCTCGGCCCGGATCGATACACTTTCGGCGATCCAGACCGCGCTGGAAAATGGCGGCATACAATTTATCGGCAGCCACGGCGTTTGCCTGCGCGAGGAAATTTTCGAAGTTCATAAACATGAAGGCAAGGATTTCATCAAGAAACTGAACGACGATTTATTTTCCTGCATGAAAGGTCCGGAAGACGAAGTCGTCATGTGTTCCATTAATGAGAAAATGTTTCCCAAACATGTGCCAGATGAAATGATGCGTTATTACAATCATCATAAGAAAATTAAATTCAGGGAAAAAATCCTTATTCGCAACGATGACGATTTCCTGCTGGCATCGCCACAGACCTATCGCTGGATTTCCTCGGAACTGATTGGCACCATCCCCTACTATGTTTACAAAGACCGTTTCGCGATGATTATGTGGGACGTGCCGCGCGTCGTTATTATCCGCAATAAATCCATCGCCGATACTTTCCGCAAACAATTCGATTTTCTGTGGAATCTCTCCGAGGCCGTTCCCAAAGAGCTTCAAAACAATCTGGAAGACCCCGAATTTCTTAAAAAACTTTAAATAAGTCCCGCCGGATCGACCGCCGTCTTGCCTTTGCGGATTTCGAAATGCAGTTGTGGTTTATCGACGAAACCTGTCGAACCGACAGTCCCTATCGTTTGGCCGCGCATGATCGTCTCGCCTTTTTTGACGAGGGCTTTATCGAGATGCGCATAGGCCGTCATATACTGGTCCTGGTGGCGCAGCAGGATAAGCGTGCCGTAACCTTCGATTTCATGGCCGACATAGACGACCTTGCCGTTTTCGGCGGCGCGCACCGGGTCGCCCTTGATCGCCTGAATATTGATACCGTCATTATGCTGGCCGTCCTCTTTCGAACCGAAAGTCGAGATGATGTTGCCGGCGACAGGTTTCAGGAATTTACCCGCGCGCGACGGCACGGGATCAAGATTTTGTGCAACGGCTGGTGTGATCGGTGCCGGTTGCGGCGTAACTGCGGCAGGTGTTGCCGGCGCGGGCTGCGGCGGATATGACGTTGCAACCGGAGCCGGAGAAGCCAGCGGCACGGCCTCGACCTTCGCCGGCATGGCACCAGCCCCCATCGGTATCACGGGTGCGGAAGACGCAGGCGCGGCTTCCACCGCCGCCGTCTCATAAATGCTCGGCAGTTTCAGCACCTGCCCGTTTTTCAGCTTGTAGGGCGGCGATAATTTATTGAGCGAAGCGAGTTCGGTCTGCGTTGAATTGAACAATCGTGAGATCGTGTAAAGATTGTCGCGCCCATGCACGGTATAGGTGCGCGGCGCGGGAAGCTTCAGTCGCGATCCGGCCTTGAGCGCATAAGGCGGCGAAAGATGGTTGACCTCGATAATGCCGCGCAGGTCGACGTTATATTTCTGGGCGACCGTCCATACGCTGTCGCCGCTCTGCACCGTATGCGCCCCCAGACTGCCGACACCGGATTCAACGCCGTACTTATAGACAGGGGCCATTGTCTGCGACGAGGCGCAGGAAGAGAGGATTAACGTGAATAAGAGCAAAATGCTCCGGCCTATTCTGTCATCCTGAGCGCAGCGAAAGATCTTGTTCCAGCTGCTGCCGGATTCTTCGCTTCGCTCAGAATGACAGTGGCGTTTTCTCACGAAGCGATTTCCTGCAAATCTTCTTTTGAATACGTATTGTTGCGCGGAACGTCAGGCAGAAGCGGTACGAAGCGCACCGGCAGCATATCGATCTTGGAATATACTTCTTCGGACTCGCGTTTGTAACGACGCAGCGTTTGCGCCTGCCCCTGTCCGCCCACCGGTATCACCATGATACCGCCGATTTTGAGTTGATCGAGAAGCGGCTTCGGCGGATCTTCGCCAGCCGCCGCCGTTACCATGATGCGGTCGAACGGCGCGGCCTCGGGCCAGCCTTTCATCCCGTCATCGCAACGCGCGGTAATGTTGCGGATCTTCAGATCGTCGAAATGACGCTGGGCGACTTCGGTCAAGGGCTTGTGACGCTCGATCGTATAGACGCGGCGGCAAAGCTTGGCGAGGATCGCCGCCTGATAACCGCAACCGGTGCCGATCTCAAGCACGCTCATCCGGTCCTCAATCTCAAGCGCAGATGTCATGTAGGCAACCACGTAAGGCTGGCTGATCGTCTGGCCAAGCCCGATCGGCAACGCCATGTCTTCATAAGCCTGATCGTGGAAAGAATACGGCACGAAATTCTCACGCGGCACGCGTTCCATCGCACCGAGCACCTTGGTGTCGGTAATCCCCGCCTGGCGCAGGGTCATGATCAATCGGATTTTTCGGGCATCAGGAGCGTTCATAACATTCTTAATTTAAAATCAGGCAAAACCGATAAAAGGATTTTACCACGAAGAACACGAAGTTAAAAAGAAGAGACACGAAGTTTATATTTTTTTACTTCGCGTTTACTTCCAATTCTTCGCGCACTTCGCGGTAAAAAATTTTTCTTCATTATTTTGGCGCTGTGATTTTTGTCAGGCCGCCCATATATGGCTGAAGGGCTTTCGGGACGAACACACCGCCATCGGTCGGGTCATAATAATTTTCCATGATCGCGACAAGCGTACGTCCGACGGCAAGACCTGAACCGTTAAGCGTATGGACGAATTCCGTTTCTTTTGCGCCGGGACGTTTAAAGCGCGCCTTCATGCGGCGAGCCTGGAAATCACCGCAATTCGAGCAGCTTGAAATCTCGCGGTATTTGTTCTGGGAAGGAACCCATACTTCGATGTCATAGGTTTTCTTCGAGCTAAAGCCCATATCGCCGGCGCACAGCATGATCGTGCGGAATGGCAATTCCAGTTTCTTCAATATATTCTCGGCGCAATTGAGCATGCGCAGATGCTCGGCTTCGGATTGTTCCGGCAGGACGATACTCACCATCTCGACTTTGTAAAACTGATGCTGGCGAATGATACCGCGCGTGTCGCGACCCGCAGAGCCCGCTTCCTGGCGGAAACACGGCGTGAAAGCCGTATAACGGCGCGGCATATAGGTTTCATCGAGAATGCTGTCGGCGACAAGGTTTGTGAGTGAAACTTCCGCCGTCGGAATCAGCCAGTCGCCGCGCGTCGTGCGGAACTGGTCGTCGGCGAATTTCGGCAACTGCGCCGTGCCGTACATTGTCTGGTCGTTCACCAGCAAAGGCGGCGAAACTTCGGTATAACCATGTTCCTGTGTATGCATGTCGAGCATGAGTTGCGCGATCGCGCGTTCCATGCGGGCAAGACCGGCATTGAGCACGACGAAACGCGAGCCGGAAATCTTCGCGGCCGTGTCAAAATCCATCATGCCGAGATTTTCGCCGATATCGACATGATCCTTCACATCATTTTTCAGCGCAGGATTTCCAACTTTGCGAATTTCGACGTTATGCTCTTCATCCGGGCCGTCCGGCACGTCGTCGAAAATCTGGTTCGGCAGCGACGACAATAAAGTATCGAGCGCTTCAGCCTTTTGTTTCTCAAGTTCTTCGAGCGTCGCCGCTTTCTCTTTTATCTGGGCAACCTGATCCATCAGCGCAGAGGCATCGCCTTTTTGTGATTTGATCTGGCCGATTTCTTTCGAGACTTCATTGCGCTTTTGCAGGAGAGTCTGGATTTCAGTCTGCAACGCGCGGCGTTCTTCATCGAGGCGCAAAATCTCAGGAGTCTGGGCGGACACGCCACGTCTGGCCCAGTTTTTATCGAATTGGGCGGGGTTTTCGCGTATGGCGCGGATATCGTGCATGGAGAGGTCCTTAATAGATTGTAATCAGGCTGAAAATTTATATAAATTACGGGAAATTTACAATAAGGGTTCGCATGGCTTCGCTTTTGGACAATATTCCCGATTTGACCGATTGGGCCGATATATCGAAATGGGTCGAAGACGGGCTGGCGCAGATCGCGGCGGAAAAATCCTTTCCCGGCGCTTTAACCGCCCTGTCCATGCCGGACATCGGAGATGGCGATCCGGTGCTGGGTGTCTATGGCAGCAGCGAGTGGCGCAAATTCGCTCTTGGCATTTTCCTCGCGGACTGGGCCTGCTACACAAAACCCGAAGACCGCGCCGATTTCGCAAGAATGTTATCCGTCACTGCCGCCTTTCCAAAAGGATTCCGTTTATATTTCTGCGCGCTGTCGGATGGTACACAGCTTCCTGTCGGCTATACGGGCTGGTACCCGATCTCGGAAAATATTTTCAACGTACTTGAGAAGAACCCCGCGCAGATCACTCATCGCGGCTTTATGGTGCCGTTGAAGGAAACTTCTAAAGACGGAAACTATATCTATCTTTTTAACTACAGCATCGTCCCGCAATTGATCGGCAGCGAGCACAGCAAAACCCTGATCAGGGATTTCGCCGCCTCGATCGGGGCCACGCCCCAAAAAGGGATTTCAGCCGTCACCGTCTCAGCGCACGGCATCAAGGTCGCGGAGAAGTTCGGCATGACCTGTTCGGGCCAGATGAGCCATGACGGCGACATCGAAAATGTCTATATAAAACGCGGTCCGGCCCCTCAAATTTGACAGAAAATTACGCGCCAGCTAAGTTTTTCGAAACTGAGTGAGGAGAGCCCGATGCGTATAGACCTGACAAAAGAGAGCAGAAAACCTTTCGCTGAAAGAGTAGACCAGGAGATTGCCGCCAGCGCGACATTACGTTATGCGCGTGAAATTTCCACGCTGGAAAATCCAGCCTATCCTTCGACAGATATTTACAGCGTCCTGAGCAAAACTCCCGAAGGTACGCGCGGAGGCCCCTATGCCGTTCGTGAATACCGACGCGACAATGTGCGTGCAAACGGCGAGCCATTCGAATCACTGACAATTTACCCGGACAGATTTTTTGACAGTGAAGAAGCCGGCCGCAAAGCCCTGCGTGAATTCTCGGAAAACTGCGAAAGACGCATCACAAAGAAAACCGGTGAATTCAGACCGGACCCGGAACATCCGGGTTTCGCCATTCGTGATATCGGCGAAGGCTCTGTCCGTTATTACAGCATACTGGACAAGACAATCCACCTTAAGCAGGAACTTCCGCGAGAAATGCCGGTTCCCGCCAAGGGTTTTGACGCGCTTGTCAAACTCGTGCGCGATTTCGCATTCAATTAAAGCTCGTCCCAGCCATAGGCGAGAACCGAGGCGATATCGGGACGGTCGGTCAGAACCATAACAAGACGATCGAAACCCAGCGCCATGCCTGCGCCCGACGGCATGCCCTCTTCCATCGCCGAGAGATATTTTTCATCGAGAGCGACCAATTGCTTGCCTTCATGCCGGCGGCGGGTCTGTTGCTCGGCGAAAGTTTCTTTCTGGCGCGCGTGCGATATCAGGGACGGGAAACCGTCGCTTAGCTCTACGCCCGCAATGAATAATTCGCTGCGCTCGACATACTGGCCCGATGCGTTTTCGAGCGCGGATGACGTGAGGAATTTCGGCCAGTCCTGGATGAAGACCGGCTTGTCAAAACCGAGGAACTGCTGGACATGGTCCAGCAAAACAGTGAACAGAAAAACCTGATCATTCATCCAGTCGTCTTTGACCGGAATACCCGCTGCCGCAACAGCCACGCGGAAAGATTCAAGCGTAAAGTCAGGCAGTTTCGCCGTTGTGTATTTCTCAACCGCTTCGCGTACGCTCAGGCGGTTCCACGGCGCGGTGATATCGATTTTATGCCCCTGATATGTGAGCGTATCCGAACCACCCATATCTTTATAGGCGCGGATCATCATCTGCTCGGCATCCGCTTCGATGTCGTGAAGCGTCTGTCCTACCCGTGCCCATTCGAGCATGGTGAATTCAGGATTGCGGTAACGGCCTGTGTCGCCTTTGCGAAAATTTTGCGTGAGCGTATAGGATTTATCAAAGCCGCCGATTTCCATGCGCTTGATCTGGTATTCGGTCGAAGTCGCAAGATAGCGATCGTCCACGGCAAAGGATTCAATCTCGACATCCGGTGTCGTACCCCGCACCAGCAGCGGCATATCAATCTCGATAAAACCCTCGCCATGCAGATAATCGCGCACCGATCTTTTAATCAGGTGGCGTTTTTTGAGTGTTTCAAAGCGGCTGACCCCGTCTTTTGCGGGGTTTTGCCATCTAACGGCATCTTTCATTTATCATAATCCTTGACTAGCTAGCCTGCTTTCTTTTAAAAGCTTCTATATGAAAAGAGAAGAGATACTTAAGGCCACCCAGTCTTTGAGCACGGAAAGACTGATTTTGCGGCCTTTGCATGTAGGCAATCTGCGGGCCATGTTCAATATTCTCAATTCCCACCGCGTCGGCGACGATATCGCCTTCTTCAGAAATGATATGTCAGAGGTCGATGCCGCAAAATGGTGCGCGCAGGTGATTGAAGATTCCCAGAAAAGCAACAGCGTCTTTATGGTCGGCATGTTCACCAAGGAAAACCCGAACGAGATGATCGGTTATGCCCGTATCGCGGACCCTATCAGGGACGACGACGAAACCGATAAATGGGAGCTCGGCTACCGGATGGAAAAAACCATGCAGGGACAAGGCTATGCGACCGAAGCAGCCGCGGCGCTTGTCGAGTTCGCGAAAGACCTGGAGCTTAAAACCATTTTCGCGACAACCACGCCGGGCAATAAGGCATCGGAAAACGTCCTGCGCAAGACGGGTCTCAAATTCCGCCGCGTCGTCCTCCAGCAGTCAAGCTATCCGAAAAATTACTTTGATATGAGCCTTACATCATAACGCGCAGGCAGGCGGCGACGCTGTTGCCCAGCGCATTGAGGTTATATCCGCCTTCAAGCACCGCCACCAGCCGGCCCTGGCACAGATTTTCAGCCGCGTCGCGAAAGCTCTTCATAAGATAAGCGAAATCATCTTCATCAAGCGCGAGCGAAGCCAGCTGCTCGTCCTTATGCGCGTCAAAGCCGGCGGAGACGAAGATCATATCAGGCTTGAAGTCATTGAGACGCGGCAGGATCTCGTCTGTCATTAAATCACGGAATACGTCCCCGCCCGTGCCGGCGGGCAGCGGGAAATTCACGATATTGCCGTGCGCGCCGCGCTCATCCGCCCTGCCCGTTCCAGGGTAAAGCGGCGATTGGTGCGTCGAGATAAACAACACATCCTTTTCATCCCACATAATGTCCTGAGTCCCGTCGCCGTGATGGACATCGAAATCAATGATCGCCACGCGGGATAATCCATGCCTTTCCAAGGCAGACAAAGCGCCGATCGCAACATTGTTAAAGAGGCAAAAGCCAGCCGCATGATCGCGGTGCGCATGATGACCCGGCGGACGCACGGCACAGAAAGCATTGCTGCCCGGTTTTGCCAGAACGCATTCGACGGCATCGAGAACCGCGCCCGCCGCATGAAAAGCCGCAACGCCCGATAGCGGGCAAAGCATGGTATCGTTATCGATAAAATTCAGCCCCTGGTTGGGAATTATTTCGAGAATGCTTGTGACATGTTCGGGCGTATGGGCCAGCAAAAGATCCTCGACGGACGCTTTCCGTGCGAGAATGCGGATCAGGCCAGAGAACTCCGGCGCAGAAACCGCTTTCATAATGGATTCCAGCCGCTCCGGGCATTCCGGGTGACCTTCATTCATTTCATGCCCGAGACAATCCGGGTGGGTAATAAAAAAAGTTGAAATAAGATTTCTCCAAAAGTGACGATAAGCCGCTTTAAATTATACCAATTCATACTAAGATCAAAACATGCCCGATTTACCGTCAAATGTACAAGGCGTTTACAGGATCCTGCAGCCCAAGGCCCAGACGGTGCCAGTGGTATTCGATTCCCCGCATAGCGGCACGATCTATCCTGACGATTACGGCTATGCCTGCGACCTCTCGCTGCTCCGCCGGACGGAGGACCGTTTCGTCGATGAACTCTATGCAAACGCCCCGGATTTCGGCGCACCTTTTCTCGCGGCCGAATTCGCAAGAAGCTATATAGATGTCAACCGCGCCGAGGATGATATCGATCCCGATCTTTTAGAGTCCGACTGGCCGACGACCTATTCGCCAAGTTTTCGCTCGGCCGCGGGTCACGGCATCGTCCATCGACTGATCAAGGTCGGTTATCCTATCTATAACCGCCGCCTGACCATCAGTGAAGTCGAGGATAGAATCGCGCATTACTACCGCCCCTATCACGCCATGCTCAAAAAACTCCTCGACGATACGCATTATAATTTCGGGCAGGTCTGGCATATCAATTGCCATTCGATGAATTCTCTTAGGCCAAGAGACGGCGCAGTCATTTCTCTCGGCGAAGCGGATTTTGTGCTCGGCGACCGCGACGGCACGACCTGCGATCCGGAATTCACCCGCCATGTCAGGGATTTCCTGAACGGTCTTGGCTATAAGGTTTCAATCAATACCCCCTATAAGGGGGCCGAGCTGTTACGGCGTTATTCAGACCCCATGCAGGGACGGCACGGATTACAGATCGAAATCAACAAAGCGCTCTACCTGAACGAAGACACGCAGGAAAAAAACAAGAAATACGGTAAGTTAAAAGACAATCTTGATAGGCTGTGCGAATTCATCACAGACTGGGCCGGAGCCCAGAAACTGTCACAGGCGGCGGATTAGTCTTCGCTATTACTTAAATTCAGGCGGCGTTCTTGAATGAAGCGGTAGTTGCTTCCACTCCGCCGTTTTTATTTCCGCGTCAGTTGCCGGATGGCAATTATCATTTTCGACAACAAGCACAGGTTCAGGATTTTTATCGACTCCGGAAGTCTGAACCGATCCATCATATTCGGATGCATAAGCGAATACTTTCTGAACTTCGCAGCTTGCAGGCTTCCATGTTCCCGTCACCTCATCCCGCATTTTATTTACAGGAAATACCCGATGCGTTGTTTCGCGGGTGAACACATAGCTTCTGCCCGTTACATCATCCGTCCAGACTTTTTGATTTAATGGTTTTGCCTGAGCCTGCTCATCATTATAATCCACCTCGTCAGCCACCATCGAGATTTCAGTCATCCCATTTTGCTCATCAGCCGGAGATTGATTATAAAGAAATGCATTCATGGCGGCGGTCACGCGTGTATCCCTCTCACTTCTGAAAGCCGCTTCAGCCATATCTTCCTTATATTCCTGAGCGGCCTGTACGCCTGAAGCGCCCGCCCATACGGCAACACCCCAAGCCACACTGCCCAAAGCATATTTCCAGCTACGGTTGCCATCTTGCGATTTAACCAGTCTTTCGTTTTCAGGCGTGTAATGACGGGTGAGCAGCGATGTCACAGGAAAACCCGCAACCGCGACAATTGAACGGCCGATTTTACCCGCCTGCTGCAATATATTTTTTCCATGATAAGCAGCCTGCTCAGCCGCCATATCCAACTCTTCACGAATTGCTTTGATTTTAGAGGCTTTTTCACTGAGCGCCTTATTCTCTTCCGTAAGGCTCTCGATTGTTTGGTTCGCGGTCTGGAGTTGTTCTTTTAAACTTGGCGCACGCGTCCGGGTTTTCGGCGCGTCAACAGCAGTATCCTTTGGCGATATTGGATCAGTCATTACACACTCTCTTTTATTTATTATTTAAATTTTATAATTGGTACATTCTTAACATAAAATTCGTGTATATGCAAAATATTCGAAGCGACCAGAAACTCATTTAAATTACATTAGCCTAATGTTCATAAAATTATCTTGCCCCATTCCGCACAAGCGATAAGCTAAGTTTATGTGTAAAGACGAATTCAATTTAAAACACTGGAATATCCGACCCAGCATGGCCGAAAAAATCAAGGCGGCCATTGCAGATGGCACCGCAAACCTTGAGGACATGTCCACAATCGTACTCCAGAAATTGAAAGAACAAGGCCCCATAACAAGCGCCGCCGATCTGGACGACGTTTATTGCCAGTCCATCGCCATGGCCAATTGTTTTGGTCAGAACGAGGCCGCGCTTGCGACATTCAGAGATTATTTTCAGGCACAGGCATCTCAACCCAAATCCTACGCGACGCAGGTTTATGTCGGTGGACTTGAAGGTATGAGCTTTGATCAGGCAATGGAAAACGTGCCTTATCCAGGCTGATTGAATGGCCCCCAAAACTAAAACAATTTCAGGCGGCACGGTTCACGACCTGCCCAATGACTTAAAGAAAGCACTCTCAACCGCGCCAGCAGCTCTCGAAGCCTGGGAAGATATCACGCCCCTCGCGCGCAATGAATTTATCTGCTGGATTACGTCCGCCAAGAAAGACGAAACGAGACTTAAAAGGATCGACTGGGCCTGTGAGTCATTGGCCGACGGAAAACGCAGACCGTGTTGCTGGCCCGGTTGCCCTCACCGGTGACATCAGATTAATTGAATACTTTATCCCACTGATATTGAAGCGTTTTTATCATTTCAGATCTAGACGAATCAACATCCAAAGACCTCAGCGAACACACACCATGCCCCTCAATACCGCAGGGGACGATTCCGTCAAAATGCGCGAGATCGGGGTCTATATTAATAGAGATGCCATGATAGGCGACCCAGTGACGAACCCGGACCCCGATGGCGGCGATTTTGGACTCACCCTCACCCAACCCTCTCCCAAGGGAGAGGGCTTTATCGGTAACCCAGATACCGACCCGACCTTCCCTGCGCTCACCTTTAATACCGACTTCTGACAGGGTATTGATGATCCATTGTTCGAGATTATGTATATATTTCTTAAGATCCGGCTCGCCGCCGCGCTTCTTAAGGTCGAGCATGACATAGGCCACAAGCTGCCCCGGCCCATGATAGGTATATTGCCCGCCCCGTCCGGTTTCAAAAACAGGGAATCGTGGATTTAAGAGATCTTCGGCCCGCGCGGATGTGCCTGCCGTATAGATGGAGGGATGCTCGAGAAACCAGATAAGTTCGTCTTCCGTGCCTTCGCGAATTGCTGCAACGCGGTTTTCCATGAAGGCGACGGCTTCAGGATAGTCAACAAAATCAGGCGAAATCTTCCATTCCATGCGGTGTTCTAGCACATTTATAATCATTGTCATTTTTTATTGCGAAGTGCCAAGGGTTTAGGCTTGCGATTGTAAAATCAATCTGTTACCAAACTGCCACTTACTACTACCAGCTGCGGCCATGGCGGAATTGGTAGACGCGCAACGTTGAGGTCGTTGTGGGGCAACCCGTGGAAGTTCGAGTCTTCTTGGCCGCACCATCCTACGCTACTTTGTAGCTTCGGATGGCTTGCCATCCGGGGCAAAACAAAAAACCGGTAGGATGTCCTCCGAAGCCTTGGCGCAGGAGGACTGATTGTCAAACTATTAAAAGGCTTTCGCCAGCGAACCAACTTATCATCTAAAAGGACTTTGACTATGAAGGACACACTCCGCGAAGCAGCGTTAGAATATCACCTTCATCCAAAGCCCGGTAAGATCGCAATCCAAGCAACCAAACCTATGGCCACCCAGCGCGATCTCGCGCTCGCCTATTCTCCCGGTGTCGCCATTCCCTGCCTCGAGATCGAAAAAGATCCGCTGAAATCTTACGACTATACGTCGCGCGGCAACGTCGTCGCGGTTATCTCGAACGGTACGGCCGTTTTAGGTCTTGGCGATATCGGCGCGCTCGCCGGCAAGCCTGTCATGGAAGGCAAAGCCGTTCTCTTTAAGAAATTCGCGGATATCGATTCAATAGATATCGAGATCAATGAAAAAGATCCGCAGAAACTGATCGACATCATCGCATCCCTCGAACCTTCTTTCGGCGGGATCAATTTGGAAGATATCAAATCGCCGGAATGTTTCGAGATCGAGCGCACGCTGCGCGAACGCATGAAAATCCCGGTATTCCATGACGATCAACACGGTACTGCAATTATCGCCGGTGCCGCGATCTACAACTGGATGCACCTGACCAATAAAGACTGGAAAGAAACGAAGATCGTCGTGAATGGCGCGGGCGCGTCTGCGATCGCCTGTATGACGATGATCCACCAGCTCGGCATGCCGCTTGATAACATCATCGCCTGCGACCGTAACGGCGTTATCTATAAAGGCCGCAACGAAGGCATGGACGCGGAGAAAGAGAAATTCGCGAACGGCGTTACAAAAGCACGCACGCTGCCTGAAGCTCTGAAAGGCGCGCATATTTTCCTCGGCCTCTCCGCCGCCGGTGCCTTGAAACCTGAATATATGGAAGGCATGGTCGAAGAGCCACTGGTTCTCGCGCTTGCCAACCCGACACCTGAAATCCTGCCTGAAGAAGCATTGAAGGTTCGCCCGAAAGCGTTGATCTGCACAGGCCGTTCGGATTACCCGAACCAGGTCAATAACGTCCTTTGCTTCCCGTTCATCTTCCGCGGCGCGCTCGATGTCGGCGCGACAGCCATCAACGAAGAAATGAAAATGGCCTGCGTCAAAGCGATTGCGATGCTCGCACGCAAGGAAGTGACGGAAGAAGTCGCTGCGATTTATCCTGAAGAAAACCTCGCTTTCGGCCCGGGTTATATGATTCCGAAACCTTTCGATCCACGCCTGATGGTCGAACTGCCGATGGCAGTCGCAAAAGTCGCGATGGAAACCGGTGTCGCCACGCGCCCGATCCGCGACTGGGATGCCTATCGCGCGCGCCTGACACAACATTTCTATCGCACCGAAGGCGTGATGCGCCCAGTCTTTGCCAAGGCAAAAGACAATCCGAAGAAAGTCGTCTACTGCGAAGGTGAAGAAGACCGCGTCCTGCAGGCCGTGCAGACCGTTATCGATGAAAGCCTCGCGAAACCTATTCTCGTCGGCCGCCGCAATGTCATCGAGACACGTATCAAACGCCTGCGCCTGCGCATGACTCCTGATAAGGATTTCGAACTCGTCGATCCTGAAAATGACACACGTTACAAGGATTACTGGCAGACTTATCACTCACTCATGGAACGCAACGGCGTAACCGCGAGCTATGCGAAGAACGCCGTCCGTAACAGCAACACGATTATCGGTGCCCTGCTCGTCCATAAAGGCGAAGCGGATTCCATGATCTGCGGAACCGTCGAGCCGTTCAAAAACCATTTGAAATCAATCGTCCGCATTATCGGCCTGCAACCCGGTGTTGAAACCGCCGCCGCGATGCCGTGCCTTCTGCACCCGACGCGCGGACCGATCTTTATCTGCGACACGCATGTCAACCCGGATCCGAGCATCAGCCAGATTTCTGAAATGACCCTGCTCGCGGCGGAACAGATGAAACGCTTCGGTATCATTCCAAAAGTGGCACTTGTGTCGCATTCCAACTTCGGTAGTTCCGATGCCGAGAGCGCACTCAAGATGCGTTCGGCCTATTACGATCTGAAAATGCGCGATCCGTCCCTCGAGATTGATGGCGAGATGCATGCGGACGCGGCCCTTTCCGAGGAAATCCGCAACCAGTTCATGCCGAATTCAAGCCTGAAAGGCAGCGCCAATCTTCTGGTCATGCCGAATGTCGAAGCCGCCAACATCGCCTATAACAGTATCAAGATCCTGGCGGACTGCATCACGATCGGGCCTCTCCTGTTAGGTGTTGCGCAGACAGCTCATATTTTAACCAATGCGGCGACAAGCCGTGGTATAGTGAACGTGACTGCGCTTTCTACCGTTGGCGCTCAGATCTTCCAATCCGAAAACCCGGCCCAATTTATCAGGCAGGAAAACTTCTTATAAAGGTCCCTCATGGCTGAGGAAGACGAAGACAAGATCCTCCCTGCTTCGGAAGAAGAAGTAGAGTCAGAGGAAGGGACCGCCCTGCTGGGTTTGCAGGACGAAGACATCGATCGCATCCTCGAGGCGCTGGAAGAAGAAAATACCGAAAAATTAAAAGCTCTCTTTGAAGAGCTCGGCACCTACGACAAGGCCGACCTGCTTGAAAAGGTCAACGCTGACGCGCGAAAGAAACTCCTTAAATTCGGCGGCATGCTGTTCGAACCGGAAGTCTTCACCTATCTGCAGGAAGAAGTGCGGAAACAGACGCTTGAAGATATGGAACCCGTGCAGATCGCCGGGATCATTTCGGAACTGGACTCAGATGACGCGCTCGACCTGATCCTGCCGCTCGACGAAGAATTCAAACACGATATTATCCGCAAATTATCGGCGAAAACCCGGCTCGTCCTGCAGGAAGGTCTGAATTTCCCTGAAGAATCCGCGGGCCGTCTTATGCAGCGCGAATTCGTCGCCGTGCCGCAATTCTGGACGGTTGGCAAGACGATCGACTACCTGCGCGCGGCTGCCGAAGACCTGCCTGATAATTTCTACGATTTGATCGTCATCGACCCGTCCTATCATATCGCCGGCGAGATCCCGCTGCACCGTCTCGTGCGCGCCCGCCGCTCGGAAAAAATTGAATCCTTAACTCTTGATGATACGCACCCTATTCCGGCCACGATGGATCAGGAGGAAGTCGCCGAGATCTTCCGTAACGAAGATCTGGCCTCTGCGCCGGTTGTCGATGAAGACGGGCGGCTGATCGGCATCATCACCTACGATGACGTTATCGACGTTATCGACGAAGAAGCGCAGGAAGATATGCTCAAACTCGGCGGTATCGAAGAGGACGATTTGTATCGCTCGATCCTGCCGACATCCTATTCGCGTTTCCGCTGGCTGTTTATCAACCTGTTCACCGCCTTCCTCGCGGCGAGCGTGATCTCGATCTTCCAGGTGACGATTGAAAAAGTCGTGGCTTTGGCCGTTTTGATGCCAATCGTCGCAGGGATGGGCGGCAATGCCGGGACCCAGACCCTCACCGTCGCGGTGCGTGCTATCGCGACCCGCGAACTCTCCGGCACCAACGCCTGGCGGGTTATCGGCAAGGAAGCGGCGGTCGGGCTTGTAAACGGGTTCCTGTTCGCCATTATGGTCGGGCTGGTCGCCGGGCTGTGGTTCCATGATCCCAAGCTTGGCGGGGTGATCGCCGCCGCCATGATTACCAATCTTGTCGTTGCAGGCTTTTTCGGGGCCAGCATCCCGCTTCTTCTCGACAAATACGACATAGACCCGGCTATCGCCTCGGCAGTCTTTCTGACCACCATGACCGACTGTATAGGGTTCCTGACGTTTCTGGGACTTGCAACGCTGTTCCTGCTGTAATTTGCCTTGAAAATACGGGCTTTTTTCACTAACAAGAGCGGTAGCAATAGTGAGCCGTCCATGCCCCGTAAAAACTCGAGATATCAATCCTCCTCGCCATCCCTGATGGCGCGCGCCATTAAATGGCTTTTCGTCCTCGGCATCTGGGGATTTATCGTCGTGTCCGGGATCGTCGTCTGGTACGCGCGTGAGTTGCCAAGCATCATCAAGAGCCCGCAGCTCGAGCGCAAGGCATCGATCACCGTTCTCGCAAATGACGGCACGGTCATCGGCCGTTACGGCGACATCAAAGGCTCAAGCCTCTCCGTCGACGAGCTGCCAAAAAACCTGATCAACGCAATCATCTCGATCGAAGACAGACGCTTCTATTATCATTACGGCGTAGACCCGATCGGGTTGCTGCGCGCGATCGTCGTCAACCTGATTCATCACGATGTGAAACAGGGCGGATCGACGATCACGCAACAGCTCGCGAAAAATCTTTTCCTGAGCCAGGAGAAAACCTACAAACGTAAAATTCAGGAAGCCCTGCTTGCCGTGTGGCTCGAGCACGAACTGACCAAGGATGAAATTCTCTCCGCCTACCTGAACCGCGTTTATATGGGCGCTGGTACTTATGGCGTTGACGCAGCCTCGCATGTCTATTTCAACAAATCCGCAACCCAGTTGAATTTGCGCGAATGCGCGATGCTCGCCGGCCTCCTGCGCGCACCGTCCCGTTACTCGCCGTTGAATAACCCGAAAGAATCCGAAGCGCGCGCCAAGGTCGTTATCTCGACCATGGTCGAGGCCGGACACCTTTCTGAAAAAGAAGCCAAAAACGCTTTCAACAAATCATCCGACAAGGCATCCGAAGTTCGTGCTGACGGTTCATCGAGCCGCTACTTTGCCGACTGGATCGTCGACAGCCTCGACGACCTGATCGGAAAACCTGAAGAAGATATCGTCGTCCAGACGACGCTTGATCCGGAAATTCAGGCCGGTACCGCCGCCGTCATTGCCAAGAATATCGAGACCAGCGGCGAGAAGCTGCGCATCAGCCAGGGCGCGTCCGTCGTTCTGCGCCCCGATGGTTCGGTCGTCGCCATGGTCGGCGGTGCCGACTATCAGAAGAGCCAGTATAACCGCGCCGGTCAGGGACTGCGCCAGCCCGGCTCGTCTTTCAAACCGATCGTCTATCTCGCGGCTTTAGAAGCCGGATGGGACCAGTATAGCCAGATCGAAGATGCGCCGTTCTCAATCGGCAAATACCACCCGCAAAACTTCGGCAATAAATATTACGGCACTGTGACGCTCACCGATGCCTTGACTATGTCGATGAACTCGGTCGCCGTGCAGCTCGCTAATAATGTCGGCGTGGATCATGTGATCTCGGTCGCCCGCCGCATGGGCATCACGGCCGATCTCGAGCCGAACCTCGCCCTGGCGCTTGGCAGCAGCGAAGTGCCGATGATCCAGATGGCGCAGGCTTATGCGACGATCGCCAGCGGCGGTTTCGCGGTGAAGAC
>JBEHYB010000015.1:0-33133 GCA_048498395.1 Pseudomonadota bacterium | reverse complement strand
TCGCTATGCTGCGGTTCGAGATCGGGGCAAGTGATTGATAAATAAGCGTAAAACGGCGCTCCGTTATGTCTCAATTTTTAAGGGCAGAGGAAAATTCTACTTTCCCCGCGAAGGCGGGGATCTCTTCAAAGCAAGTAAGATCCCCGCTTTCGCGGGGAAAGCATGAATGCTCGGCTCTCTGTGGAGCATATTAACCCCTTAAAACTTGTCGTTTCGTCAAAAGACATGCTAGCCCTTGTCATAAATTTAAACAGGAACCATTTGAGCAGGAATTATCTGGGCAGGGATTATCAGCCGTAAGTTATTGAATATACATAATGTATAACTTGTGAATTTAAGAATTATTACTTTGCTTTTTTATAAGTTTCCATTTTATAGATCGCGTTATGACAGATAAGGCTGAAAAACTTAACGGTATCGTTCAGGGTATTCTCAAGGATCAACCGCGACTTGGGCTGACGCTCATGGAAAGTTTCCGTCAGGAAAACCGCGAAGGAAAATTCGCGCCGATACCGGATGCCTATCGCGAATTCCCGCAAATCATTCAGGCGAGTAACGCGCTGGGGATTTCACCCGACGCTCTTTATACGTCACAGGCCGAACCGCTCGACTGGCTCTCGGTCGGGGTGAGCGTTTTCACGACGACGGAAACGGCTTCAGGTAAATCATATGTGTTCCAGCAGGCGGCGTTGTGGAAAATTCTGCAGGACCCGAACGCGCGCGTTCTCGTTCTTTATCCGACGCGTGCGCTGAACAGCGATCAATTGATCAGCTGGCAGCAGATGATGAAAGCCGCCGATCTTCCGGCGCATAAGGTCGGGTTGCTCGACGGCGGTGTCGGATACAACGACAGGCTCGAAGTCGTCAAAGACGCGCGCATCCTGTTGGCGACACCCGATATTATCCATACATGGATGCTGGCCAATCCGCAGATCAAGGACCCGCATGTTCAGGAATTTCTTAAGAACATTCGACTGCGCGTGATCGACGAAGCGCATATCAATGACGGTATCCTGGGCACTAAATTTTCATACCTGATGCGCCGGATGACGGTTTTGCAAAGGCTTTTGAACCCGAAACTTTCGGCCAAGGAATACTGGGAAAATTACGGGCAGGTGACGGCGGCGAGTGCGACGATTTCTGATCCGGGTGCGTTCCTGCACCAGCTGACGGGTCTGGCCAAAGACCAGCAGATCATCGTTATCGATCCAACGCAGGACGGATCGCCGCGCAAGGCGCGCCAGATATTGCGTGTCGCGGCACCAAAGAAAAAAGTAAACGAATTTTTGAATACGTATCTTGCGCAGGTCGCCCAGATGGATCCGGACGCGAAATCGATCGTCTTCGTCGACTCACGAAAGCTTGCCGAGAATATTGCAAAAGATTTGAACGAGATGCTGGGTACGGAAGCTGCGGCTTCGTATAAATCCGGCTATACGCGTGAAGTGCGCGCCGAAATTGAAAATAATTTCCGCGATCCTAAATCGCCGCTGAAAATTCTGGTCGCGACATCCGCAGCGGAAGTCGGCATTAACATGCTTCCCGTGCAGAACGTCATCAATATAGGCATCCCCGAGAGTCAGTCGTCGATGCAGCAGCGCGCCGGGCGTATCCGCAAGGGCGGCCTCGTGATGTTCATCGAGCGGGTCGGTGTCGATCTGGACGTGCATAAACACGAAATCAGGAAGGCCTTTACCCAACCGCCGAAACGTCCGACGCTTTACCGCAAGAATGAAGGTATTCAGGCGCAGATGCTCGCCTGCGCGATCGATGAAATCCAGAATCTCACCGGCCGCAAGGCGAAGGTGAGTGATTTCGGCTTGACGACATGGCCGGAAAAATTCGTCGATATGGCGCGCGATGTTCTCTCAGGTGAAAGAAAGATCAAGGATATCCTGCATCGCAAGGTTCCGGGCAATACGACACCGCAACGATACTTCTCATTGCGCGATGCCGATGGCGGTCGCGCCCGTGTCGTGATGTTCGCGCCGGGCATCAAGAAAACTGTCACGCTCGAAGAGTTGTCGCATTTGCAGGCGCTGACCGAAGCCTATCCAGGTGGATCGATGCTTCACCGCGGCGATTACTACCGTATCAAGAAATGGAACGAGAATGCGCGTGGCGAAGCCATCATCCACGCGGAATATTCAGAGCCGGGCCGCCTGACGCGCGCCTTTATGAAATCGGCGCTTACCACCAATCTTTATCACCTGCCGCACCATACAGCGATTCAGACAGATAAAATGCGCGTCGGTAAATTGAACAAGGGCGATTTCATGGCCAATGTCGGCTTTACAGTCAGAACATCCGTCGAAGGTTTTACCGAGTTTCAGGATTATATTTCTGACGGATCGAAGCTGGGTGCGGTCTTCTATTCAAGCTCGCATATGCTCGAAGATAAAAATCCATGCAAGGACCTTAAGGCACCAACGCCTTACAGGTCATGGCACAAGGGCGTGCTGATGCGCGTTCAGGAAAGCTGGTTCCATATGGATAGCCGCAAAATTCTTGGTCGCGCCATTATCGATGAGTATGCCAAGAAAAATAAATTGAGCGCGAACGATTTCGACCTGTATGTCGACGGGATCGAGGCCAAATATTCCCAGCATTACGGTTATAACGTCGAGCAGGGAAATATGATGGCGATCTGCGAAAGCTCAATCAGCGATTTCGGTCTTGCCAACAAACTGACGAACGACCTGCCTGAGATCCTGCTCGATCTATGCCAGCATGAAAGCGATGTCGTCAGACGTCTTGCAATGCTGATGTATCAATGGAATTTGGGTTTGCACGAAATCAATACGCCGACACAGGACGAGGCGGCCAAAATACATTTGAAACCGGTCATGGCAAATAATGACGATATATCCTGCTTCATGCCCGGATCGCTCGTTTCGATGAGAGAAAATCCGAAGAACGAGAAATCCAAAAAAGAAACCGTGCGGATTACCGACGTTCAGCTTTATGAAGGCGAAGTGCTTTATCAATTTGTCCCTACAGAGACGAAGACGCTTCGAGGCAGGGCACCGAAAGAATGTATCCGCTCACTACCGGCGCGCCATTTCAGCGTCGAGCAGGGTAACTGGTACACCTACGGCACGTTCGATAAAGTCACGGGCCAGTTGACGACAGCTAACAACGAAAGCTTTGAGAAACTGGCCGATTTTGAGTTCGGTCGCGCGAGCCGCAAGAAAGAGCCGGAGGCGAGTTTAAGGCTGCAAAAATAGGGGTTTTACGAATTACCTTGCATCTTATCCACAACTATGGTTAATAGCCCTCGAGTTAAGTTTTAAAGCTCTTCATCAGGTGCCTTTATAGAAGGCGAATGTGCTTCCCTAAGCACGCGAGAAACGATTTTCCCAAAAAGAAAAAGTCGTTCGTTTGACAAAAGAGTTTACCGGCCAGGCAATAAGGCCTTCGGGCACGGGCACGACACTCTTTGTCATTTCGAGACGCATCATGTCCCGAGAGACGAACAACATACATATTTTTTAAAGGAAAAAATCCGATGAAGGATTTCGCGTCACTAAATCTGCCTAAAGCGCTTCTCAATTCGCTTGAGAAGATGAATTTCAACACACCAACACCTATCCAGGCCCAGTCCATTCCGGAAGCTTTGAAGGGCCATGACATTCTCGGTTCCGCGCAGACCGGAACGGGTAAAACCGGCGCGTTCGGCGTGCCATTGGTTGCGCATCTTCTGAACAATCAGCGCGGCACGGCGCTCGTCATGACACCGACCCGCGAACTCGCAGTTCAGGTTATGACAGCATTGAAGCAAATGCTGGCAAATTCTCCGCAAATCAAAACTGCCGTCCTGATCGGCGGCGAACCGATGCCGAAACAGTTCAACCAGCTGAAAATGCGCCCGCGCCTGATCGTCGGCACGCCGGGCCGTATCAACGATCACCTCGCGCGCGGCACGGTTCAGCTCAATGAAGCGAACTTCCTCGTTCTCGATGAAACGGATCGTATGCTCGATATGGGCTTTGGCGTTCAGATCGACAAGGTCCTGAAATTCATGCCGCAGAAGCGCCAGACATTGATGTTCTCGGCCACATTGCCGCCTTACATCATCAAGATGTCGAACCAGTATATGAACAATCCTGTTCGCGTATCTGCGGGCGATGTCTCGACACCTGTTCTTAAAATCGAACAGGAAATGATCAAGGTTCAGCAGGGCGATAAATATGCCAAGCTGACTGAAGAACTTGAAAAACGTTCCGGTTCGGTCATCGTGTTCGTTAAATCGAAACACGGTGCCGACAAACTGGCTTACCGTTTGAGCAAGGACGAACACGAAGCGGAAGCCATCCACGGCGATCTGCGTCAGAACAAGCGCGATAAAGTGATCAAGCAGTTCCGTGACGGTAAATACCGCATTCTCGTGGCAACCGATATCGCGGCACGCGGTCTTGATATCCCGCATATCGAACACGTCATCAATTTCGACCTGCCGCAGGTTGCCGATGATTACATCCACCGTATCGGCCGTACAGGCCGTAACGGCGCGGAAGGCAAGGCGATGAATTTCGTGTCTTCCGAAGACGGTGCGAAATGGAAAGCCATTCAGCGCCTGATCAATCCTGGCGAACAAGGCCAGTATGAAGGCGACGGCCAGCCGCAACGCGGCGGCAAGAGCGGCGGCGGACAGCGTTCCCGTTCGGCGCAGCCGGGGCAAAAATCGCCATATGCGAAGAAACGTCCGTTCGGTTCGCGTGCTGACGGTTCGGGTGGCGGTTTCCGCCAGAACCGTGAAGGTGGCCGCGAAGATCGTCCGCAACGTACCGACCGTTTCCGCGAGGACCGTCCACAAAGAAGCGTTGGCAGGAACGAAGCTTTCCGCAACAGCGATTTCCGCGATGCGCCGCGCTCTGAATATCGTGGCGACAGAAAAGAAGGTCGTTTTGAAAACCGTTCTTCAGAAAACAGAGGCAACCGTTTCGATGCCCCACGTCAGGACCGCGACGGCAACCGTGAAGGCGCAAACCGTGGACGTTTTGAAGGACCGCGCAGCGAGTTCCGTTCTGACCGCCCGGCACGTTCTGATCGTCCGCGCTTCGAAGGCAATCGTTCCGACGCATCTCGCGGCGATCGTCCATCCCGTGGCCGCGATGGCAACGGCGAAAGAAAGCGCCACGAAGGAGGCCGTAACGGTAATGGCGGCCAGTCCCGCAATGCGAGCGAAGGCTATCGCAGCAAGCGTTCGGAACCACGCAACGGCGGCGACAAGCCAAGATTTGCGCCACGCAGAGCGGCATAGCAAAGCGATATTATATTTGATCAAAGGCGAGGAAACTCGCCTTTTTTCATGAAAAAATTCTGTCATTCTGAGGTCTTAAGACCGAAGAATCCGGCTTTGAAGCAGCAAGATCCTTCGCTTATGCTCAGGATGACAGGACTCTCTTCTCAAATTCATGAGGGACTGGTATAAAACCCCTATGCCTGTATTGAACGTCCTGAGACAGATTTTACCGCCCGGATTGAAAAAGCCGGTTCGTAAAACCATAAAATTTTTCCGCTATTCCTACCGTCGCGTGGCGATCACGATCCCTGTGATGCAGAACCGTCCGATCAAGATCATTCTTGGTGCGGCGGAGACATCGCAGGCAGGCTGGTACTCCACCAACGAGCAATGGCTCGATATCACCCGTGCCGATCACTGGGCGAATGTTTTCGGCGGCCGCAAAATTCTGACCAATATGGTCGCTGAACATGTGTTCGAACATCTGACATATGAGGAAGCGCAGCGCACGCTGAAAAATATCTCGGATCACATGGAAGCGGGCGGGCGCATCCGCATCGCGGTACCGGACGGATATAATCCGAACCCGGAATATATCCGCCATGTCGGTATTGCCGGGATTGGCGATGATGCGGCCGATCACAAACAGCTTTTAAATGTCGATGTTCTTGCCGGTCTCCTGAGTGAGGCGGGATTTAATCCTGCGCAACTCGAAGGATACAAGGCGGACGGCACGCTGGTTCAGAATGATTATTCGGCGAATGACGGGTATATCTGGAGAAGCCGTATCAATCACAAGGATGCCGCCAACCAGAAGCCATGGATATTTCCCGATGCCCAGACATCGCTGATCGTTGACGGAATTAAACGGTGAGCAAGCGCGTCATATTCGCGACAATCGCCCTGCATAACATGGCAGGCGGGCTTGAACGGAATATTGTCCGGATCGCCAATTACCTCTCCACCAGAGGCTATGACGTTTCACTACTGAGTTTCGACCTGCCTGACGCGCAGGCTTTCTACGCCATAGAGCCGGGCGTGAAATGGTTCCGCCTTGGCCGCACCAGGCCGCATCAGAAAATCAGCTTTGGCGAAAGGCTCGCGCTTCTTGGGCGCATCCGCGAAGCGCTTAGGGGCGAGAAGGCGACATTGATCGTTTTTCATCATGGCATTTTGCTACGGCTGCTTCTGGCTTCGCTGTTCCTGAATATCAGGACATTTTGTTCCGAGCGCAGCGCGTTGTCACTCTACAAACACGTGCAGCTCTCCAAATGGAATTTAAATTTCTTCCTGTTATTCCTTGTATCGAAAGTCATCGTCCAGTTTGAAAGCTACAGAAAAGACTATCCCGCGCCGTTGAGATCGAGAATTGTCACTATTCCCAATGTCGTTGAGAAAGCCGGGCATCTCGCCGATGTTGTTGCGCCGTCGGCCAACGGCAGATTCTCTATACTCGCGCTTGGACGTTTTTGCGATCAGAAGAATTTCACGGCACTGGTTGTGGCGTTCGCGTCACTTGCAAGGGATTTCCCGCAATGGGATCTCTATCTGATAGGCGAGGGGGCTTTCCGTGAAATACTTGAAAAGCAGATCTTACATGCAGGGCTGAGAGAACGCGTGTTCTTGCCCGGATCGACTACTGATACGCAATCCCGCTTTCTGCAAAGCCATATCTATGCGATGCCGTCGAAATGGGAAGGTTTCCCCAACGCGCTTGCCGAAGCCATGGCGCACGGGCTGCCGGCGGTGGGTTATGCCGGATGCCAGGGGGTAAGCGATCTGATCGAAGACGGGCGCAGCGGGTTGCTGGCGGCGGGTAATGGCGATGTCATGACGCTTGCCGGCGCGCTTGAGAGACTGATGGCCGACCCGGCGTTGCGCGCGAAAATGGGGCAGGCGGCAGCATCGAGCATGCAGCAATATCTTCCCGAACGGATTTATCCCGAGTGGGAAAAGCTACTCAAGGATCTTTGAGATTTTCTGGATAAAGGCGCGGCCCTTTTGCGTCAGGTAAAGTTCCTTGCGGCGGCGCTCTTCAGCGGAAATGCGGATCTCGATCAACCCATAAGGCTGGCCGTTCTGGCGGAATTCGGATAGCGCGCCGACGATTCTTGAGATGGTCGAAAGCGACAGGTCCACGCGTTCCGCAAGTGCCGTCAGGGACGTGCCCTCGTTGAGCGAAATCTCGCCCAGGCATAGCGCATATTGCAACGGAAATTCAGGGTCAGTCTTTTGAAGCTGCCTTAGAAGGTCGAGAAATTTCTGAACTGGCTTCTGTTCCGCCGATTTGTCCATGGCTTTGTCCTGATGTCCCGCGTAGTTTCTTAGTCTTTTCGAGGCGGACGATATGCCAAGGAGTAAGAATGAGTTCTCCCAGTGGAAAGTCCACAATAATCTCATTATTCCATTTGTTGAGAGAATACAAATGTTTTTTCCGCAAGGGAAAACCTGCCTCTAAATGAACAGCTCCAAGCCACGGGATAGAAAAATAAAGCCTGATAATGTGTTTCATGTGTTTATAAAATTTTAACAAAATGTTCCTTAATTTTTAGTTGAGTTTTGAAATATATTACAACCTGTGAAAGAATTTCTGCTGAGCAATTGCAGCAAGAAACGATCTGCGAAATCGGTGAGAGCGTTGCGTTCAAAGTCGTAAGAATTTCCGTCTATGAGGATCTTATCATCGAGAAAGATAACGGATGATTTAAAACCGCGCACAACATACGGCGGTATGGACATCGCTAAATGCTCGTTTTCATTAATAAAAACGCTGTTTTTCAGCGTTGCCGAATTCTGGAGATCAAGCGTGAAAACCGACATGCCGGAAAAAATACACGACAGAAGTTGTGCTTCCGAAAAATCAGTCACGCCGAATTTCGTGTTTTCAAAACGGCAGTCATCGAGAGTGGAATAGGCGAAGCATGTGTCAAACAGTCGCGCTTCAGAAAAAATACAGCGTGTGAAATTTGCTTCGCTCATATTCGCGCCTGACAGATCGCAATCGGTAAAGTTTGCATTGCGAAGTGAAATGCCGTCGAGATTTATCCCGCGCAGATCCTGGCGCGAAAGATCGATACCGGTGAGGTCGATATCATTGACAATGGCTTGGTCGAGCGCTTCCTTAAGGGCAGCATGCTGTATCAGTCCGCGGTCGGTCGCCCGCAGACCAGTTCTGGTCCGGTTCTCGGTCATATTATTCTCTCCCCAGAGATATTTACGTAGATAGTTTCTATTTATCAACTATTGAGTAAATACATAAGTCGAGGTGGCAATGTCAAATAAATTCTGCGTGGCCGTCCGGAAAGGGGGCTTGTTGCACCGGCGCGTATCTGATTTATATCATTATATATGGACGAAACAGCTCTCCCAGCATCTCTCGAACGCGGCACCGGGATCATCAAGGATTACGTACGTAACCTGCCTGATTCACCGGGCGTATACCGCATGCTCAATGAAAAAGGCGATGTTTTGTATGTGGGCAAGGCCCGGTCGCTGAATAAAAGGGTGGTCAGTTATACGCTCCCCAATCGCCTGCCAAATCGCCTCAAGCGGATGATTTCCGAGACTCTGACCATGGAGTTCATTCATACGCATACAGAAGTCGAGGCGTTGCTTCTTGAAGCAAATATGATCAAGAAATTCCGTCCGCCCTATAATGTCATTTTCAAGGACGATAAATCCTATCCCTATATATGCATCACCGGCGATCACGAGTTCCCCCAGTTGCTCAAACATCGGGGCAGCCGCGACCGCAAGGGGGATTATTACGGCCCGTTCGCCGGGGCGGGGGCGGTCAATGATACGCTGATCGCTCTTCAGCGCGCCTTCATGCTCCGCAATTGTTCGGACAGTTATTTCGCCAACCGTAAGCGGCCCTGCCTGCAATATCATATCAAACGCTGCACGGCCCCCTGTGTCGCGCATGTGACGCAGGCTGAATACGCGTTGCAGGTCAAGGATACCAAGGATTTCCTGGGCGGGCGCAGCGCCGAAATCCAGAACGATCTTTCGGTCGCCATGACCGAGGCCAGCGAAAAAATGGAATTTGAAAAGGCAGCGCGTATCCGCGATCGTATCCGTGCGCTCAGTTCCATTCAGGCGCGACAGGATATCAATCTTGGTGATGACAGCGATATGGATGTCATCTCACTAGTCCGGAAAGAAGGTTGTACCTGTGTGCAGGTGTTCTTCTTTAGGGGTGGAAGAAATTACGGCAACCGCAGTTTCTTCCCGAGCCATGCGGCAGAGATGGATATCGCGGAGGTTTTTTCAAATTTCCTGATGCAGTTTTACGAAGGAAAACCATGTCCGCCATCCATCCTGGTCAATATGGAAGTGGCGGAAGAAACGCTTCTGGAAGAAGCTCTTTCAGCCCGTGAATTTCAGTCCCGTAAAGTTCAGATTTCATTGCCTGAGCGCGGCCCTCGCAAGCGGGTTATCGATTTTGCCGTCAATAACACCGAAGTCGCGCTGCAGCGCCATTTAATTGAACGAAAGGGCGATAAGGCGCTCTTGAAAAACCTGACAGAGATGTTCGCCCTTGACGATCTGCCGCAGCGTATCGAGGTCTATGATAACTCGCATATTTCCGGCACAAACATGGTTGGCGCAATGATCGTCGCAGGCCCTGAAGGATTCAGAAAATCTGCCTATCGCAAATACAATATCAAGACTGCGGCGAAGTCGGATGATTTCGGCATGATGCGCGAAGTGATGATGCGGCGTTTCGGTCGTGCCGTATCCGAAGAGGTGGACCGTGAAGGCGATGACTGGCCGGACCTGATTTTGATCGATGGTGGTCTCGGCCAGCTCAATGCAGTTCTTGAAATCCTGAAAGAGCTGGATATCGAAGACGATGTAAAAGTTGCGAGTATCGCCAAGGGACCGGATCGCAATGCGGGCCGTGAGAAATTTTTTATCCCGAGCAGGGAGATGTTCCAGCTTCCGATCAATGACCCGGTACTGCATTACCTGCAACGGCTGCGCGACGAGGCGCACCGTTTTGCTATCGGTGCGCACAGAACGCGCCGTATCGGCCAGATCGGCGTGTCAGTTCTCGATGACATTCCGGGGATCGGGGCCAACCGTAAACGCGCGCTCCTGAATCATTTCGGCTCCGCCAAGGCGGTGCAGGAAGCGGGGCTTGCCGATCTCGAGCGTGTCGAGGGGGTTTCAAAGGCTGTCGCGAAGAAGATTTACGCGTTTTTCCATGAAACCAAGAACTGAAATTGACATAATATAAAAAGCGGTGGTAAAGCTATCCATGTCCTCTGAAGCCTGTCTCGTTCCAAAACTCTCAGCCTGCTTTGTGAATACGGTTACCGATCCGGGCGTTATTTTCGCCGTCGGCAATACGATTTTAAACTGGGAGTCGGCTGGCGTTGCCGGTGCGATTTTAAATTTAAGTAATACAGTCATAAGCGTCGGTCTTCGCCTGTGTGCCGAAGCAAAAAAACATTTCAATTTTGTATCGTCGGATACGGCGCTTGGAAAATTTTTAGACAATCCTGCATCGTCGCTAAAAATTTCCGGTTATGCGCAATTGATCGTTGCGGGATCCGCGGCGGTCAACGGAGATTTTTCAACGCTCGCGCATGCATTGAAATCCGGAATAAGTGTCGCCATCCCGCTTGCGTTTGGCTGGGGTAATCATGCGGCCGCAGGCAGTTTCAAAAAAATTGAAGAGCGCGCTGCAAAGCATATTGGCAAAATTCCTGCCGGACTTGTTTTCAAGCCGGATATTCCTTATGCAGTCGGCCTAACCCTTGCCTCAGGGGCGGCGGCTCCGTTTACCGTGCCATTCTTTGCGGCCTCGACTGCTTCGTCGATCTATCACACTGCCAAACAGAAAGAGTCTCCCGTTTATTTACACCCGCTCGCGGGCCTGACTATCGGTAACGAAGTCTCTGCAATTTTGAACGGAGTGGGTGGGCAATTTGGGGCATCGGCGGCAACGGGATTATTCGGCGTGGGCTATGCGAGCATTATTTGCCAGCAGAAATACGGCGGTGTTTATGAGACGTTTCAGGCTTTGGGAAACGGTACTCAACCGAAAGCCGTTCCCTAATTTTCCTTCCTAATCCCCTGTAATAAAAAGACAAAGATAACTTTTTAAAACATATTGCCGGGTGTAAATACCCATGCTACGGTCCTTATATTCACGGATTGGCCACAGACTAGGTACGCAGGTAGATTTACCTGAAAATTCAAGAGCTTGCTCTTGTGTTTTCAATCCTTGTAATAAATAGAAAAGAGGGATTACTTTAATGTTTCACCGTCCAAATTCATCCACACCATCAACCCAACCGGAAAATGCATCCATGACACAAACACCATCGACTTCAGATACAGCCAGCACAGAATCATCAGAAGCATCACGCTCTGTCGATATTCCAGCTTCCGGCGGTAACCCGTTCCAGCGCACAAGCGCACCGCAGGCAACTGCGGCTGCCCGTCCGGTTCCGGCATACGGCGCAAGCAACTATCCTTCATATGGCTCATCTTCTGTTTCTGCCGCTTCAAGCGTTGGCGCTTCGGGCCGTCGTCTGGTTATCGGCGAAGGCATCACAATGTCCGGTGAAATCGAGTCCTGTGATCACCTCGTTGTAGAAGGTACAGTCGAAGCCGCCCTGAAAGGTGCGAACGTACTTGAGATCGCAGAAAAAGGTATGTTCTACGGAACGGTCGAAATTTCCGAAGCGACAATCGCCGGTAAATTCGAAGGCGAAATCACAGTCAACGGTCGTCTGACGATCCGCGCAGGCGGCTCTGTCACAGGCGCGATCACATACAAAGAACTGGCTGTTGAAGCCGGTGCTGTTATCGACGGTAAAATCAACCCGGTCGGCGGCGGCAAAGGAGTCTCCTCCGAAAAAAAGCGCAACAACGGTAAGACTGCTGTAAACACTACAGATGACTTGCCGATGCTGCAGCGCGCAGCTGGCTAATCAGGCCTGCCGCAGCAACGAATTAAAGGGCCGGGACGCAAATCCCGGCCTTTTTTGTTGTAATTTCATTCCCATAATGGGATGGTCCGTATAGCCAAGGGAGTAAAGCAATGTCCAGTACGATATACACTTATTTCAAAATACCTGGAGATGACGGTTATCATCAGGTTGCCCAGCAGATTATCAAGGATCTGGATTCTCCATCCGGGAGAGCATTGCATTTTACAAATGGCACATTCTCGATGCCGGCGGAAAAAATTCTCCCGACAGCGCTCGCAGGCTTTGCTCACATTAACAGCATTGCGGGCCCTGATGATGTGTTCGCGATTGCCATCAACTCGGATCAAAGCATGTTCGATATCTTGAAGCAGAAAAACGCATCCGATGAAGAAATCGCAAAACTGGAAAGCATGGAAGTTCGCATTGGCAAGATCATGGATGCCCTGGCGCAGGAATTCCTGGGTTGCACCTTTGTCATTATTCCATACGATGAGAGCACGCCGACCGAATTATATAATACGCTTGCCGAAGAAGGCGTAAATTTAGGGTCGTTGCATAAATGGGGTTACGGCACGGAACCGACAGGGCCGCGCATCGAAGGCGCACATAATTTCCCTCGTGTTTTCGGCCATCCTTTGCCAAATGACGAAAAACCGGTTTGCTATGATGTTACCGTTGAAGGAAACCAGACGGGATATGTGGAGATCGTTGATCTTCGCGCTGGTGAGAAGCCTTTCATCACGAAAGAGGGCAAATATATCACGGGTAATGAATTCGTGAATTTCCTGATGGGCAATACGGGCCCCAAAGAAATGATGCCCTGATAAATATCACATGACTGCGTATCTCTTTGACAATAAATCCTATCCGATATTTATGACCGAGCGGAATATCGCTCCGGCTTTGTGCGAGCCTTTCACGCGGGCTGTTACTTTGCGCGATCCTGCCCTGAAACTGGATACGCGAAGTATAAGGGCGGTCCTTGATAAAGAATTGGCGGCAAAATACTGGATGGCATCAGAGGAGCGCGCGGCATCGGGGCGCGTTTTTTATACACGCGATATCACCGCAGATGACGTGCTTGAGCAATCAAGAGCCGCCGGAATTACCATGGATGCGCCGGTCCTTCATGCTTTTGCCGGGAACTGTAATAAATTGCGCGCAATGTTTTCCCGTATTTTCTATGACCATACCGGGCTCGATGGTATCGAGATGCGTGGATTTCTTTTGTTTACGCCTGTGCGCGGGCGTGGGCGATCGCCGGAACTCCATGTCGATAATACGAGATTGTCCTTGCACTGGTCGGCGGCGCTGGCGACATTCTCGGTTGCCAATGGCGAACCGGATGAGGCGACATGGAATGCGCTCGACCGGCATAAGCAGGATGCCATGTCACCGAAAGAGCGAAAGAAAAATTTTGAATTCCTTGTGAGACAGGCTGGAAATCCCGATCTCGATATCCGCGACAATCTGATCGGCGATGTCATTATCACCAAAGGACAGCGCAGCGCCAGCCTGTTATGTCCCGAGATACGCAAAGCTGTCTGTGTTCATACTTCGTCTGACAGCATCACGATGAACGGGCAGGCAGCATTTCTGCTTACGCCGAAAATGCCTTAATCTATCGTCATGCCGATGAAAATCGGCATCCAGAAGGAACGAACTATCTGGATACCGGCTTTCGCCGGTATGACAAATGCTATTTTTCCGGCAAAACGATTTGCCCCGTTTTCAGCCATGTTTTCCCGATTGGGCATATATTGTTCACAACGCAGTTGGGGCAATCCGGCGCGCGCGCCTTGCAGGTATAGCGCCCATGCAGGATCAGCCAGTGATGCGCGTGGCGCATGAATTCGGGCGGAATGACTTTCTCAAGCTTTTCCTCGACTTCGAGCACATCCTTGCCCGGCGCTAATCCGGTGCGGTTCGAGACGCGGAAGACGTGCGTGTCGACGGCGATCGTCGGTTCGCCATGAATGATGTTCAGGAACACATTCGCCGTCTTGCGCCCGACACCGGGAAGTTTGACGAGAAGGTCGCGGTCTTTTGGAATTTCACCGCCAAAATCGTCAATCAGCATTTTAGAGAGTTTATAGACATTCTCGGCCTTCATATTAAAAAGCCCGATCGTCTTGATATATTCCTTGATGCCATCAACGCCGAGTTTCACCATTTTCTGCGGCGTGTCGGATTTTTTAAAGAAAGCGCGTGTGGCTTTATTCACCCCGGCATCAGTTGCCTGTGCCGACAAAACGACAGCGACCAGCAATGTAAAAGGGTTCACGTATTCAAGCTCACCCTTCGGCTCGGGGTTTTGCGCACTCAGGCGGGAGAAGAATTCATGGATTTCAGAGGGCTTCATATATTCGTTATACGCATCCCGTCATTCCGGCGAAAGCCGGAATCTTTATGGGAGAGGGCTAAAAAAGATCCCGGCCTGCGCCGGGATGACAAAAAAACAATAATTGCAAGAATCGGATTGAGACTTCCTACGGCAGGACCTAAATTAAAAATATGACCCATATGCAGAAACTTAGCCAAGCTATCGATTATCTGGTTGATCATTATCAGGATCAGCCGGAGCTTGAAATTGTTGCGAAACGCTTCGGTTATGAACCGACTTATTTCCAAAAATTGTTCCAGGATCATGTAGGTTTAAGCCCTAAAAAATTCGTGCAGTATATGTCGCTGAAAACGGCGAAGGATTTCCTGCTTCAGGGTGGATCGACGCTTGATGCCGCCTATGAGGCCGGGCTGTCCGGTAATGGACGGCTGCATGATTTGTTCGTGACCTGCGAAGCGGCCTCTCCCGGAGAAGTGAAAAGCAAAGGGAAGGGGCTCGCGGTTCGCTATGGCACGTCGCCGACACCTATAGGCGAGCTTATGGTTGCAAAGACGGATCGCGGCATTTGCTGGCTCAGCTTCCAGATGGAAGGGCATCAGGACCGTTCCCTCGCGCGGCTGCATAAGCACTGGCAGAATGCTGAACTGATCGAAGATGCCGACACGGCGCAAGAAATCGCCAGCGATATCATGGATATCTGGACGGGCGCGGCAACGGAAAAGAAGAAAACAAAACTCCATCTTTTCGGCACTAACTTCCAGATACAGGTCTGGCAGGCTTTGCTGAAAATCCCGTCGGGAAGTACGGTCAGTTATAACGCCATCGCACAGTCGCTGGGCAAACCGGATGCTAATCGTGCCGTCGGGACGGCAGTCGGCGCGAACCCGATTTCATTGCTCATACCATGTCATCGCGTGATACAGTCGAGCGGGATTATCGAGAATTATGCGTGGGGAAGTGAACGTAAGAAGGCTTTGCTCGGCACAGAGATGGCCAATCTCAAAAAATCTTGAGAAAATCATCCATCGTATAAAAGCCCGGCTTCTGGCCGGCGAGCCATTTGGCGGTGGTCACGGCACCTTTGACGAATAGTTTGCGGTCGGTGGCGCGGTGGGTAAGCTCGATACGCTCGCCGTCGCCATAGAAATAAACCGTATGTTCGCCCACGACATCGCCGCCGCGCATGACGGAGAAGCCGATATCATCGGGTTGTCTGAGGCCGCTGCGGTCGATCGATTTATTCTTCTCAAAATCAATTCCGCGACCTGCGGCGGCGGCGCGCCCCAAAGCAAGCGCTGTGCCGGACGGCGCATCGACCTTGTGCTTGTGATGACTCTCCAGTATTTCAATCGCATAATCATTGCCGAGAATACCGGCGACTTTCTTCGTCAATTGCACAAGCAGGTTTACGCCGAGGCTTGTATTGGCAGACAGCAGAATAGGGGCACTCGCACCATATTTTTTAAGTTGTTCGACCTGTTCGGGTTGAAAGCCGGTCGTGCCGATCAGCAGAGCCTTGCCATTCTTCGCGGCAAGTTCCGCATGTTTCAACGAGGCTTCTGGCGACGTGAAATCGATGACGATATCGGATGTCCTGAAAAGTTCGGCGGCGGTCGTCGTCGTGTCGCGGTCACAGCCGCCCGTAAAGGCGAGGCCGGAAGCATTTTGTACTTCCCCGACTAAAAGCTGGCCCATCCGGCCATTGCAACCTGCTATTCCCACCTTGATCATGGAATGAATATACAGGCAGACGGCACTCAGGCAAAGTAGAATTCAGGGATCGTACGATCGTTTGCGCAATCGCGCAGAAGTTTCGCGCTTGCCGGGTCGCGGGGCTTTCTGATTGCATCCATCATTGCATTTCGTTCTTCTGCCGATACGCCGAGGCCTTTGGCCATCTTGTTAAAATTGATGCAGGTCAGCCCGATCCAGCCCGCGAGCTTGCGTCCGGCGTTTTCTTCCGAAGGGTTTTTGAGGATATAGCCGCTCATTTTAAACTGGGCGAGGGGATGATCGTTATTGGCGGCGCGTTCGATCCAGAGACGGCCGTTTTTACTGTCGCCGATGATCTCATAAAGATCGCCGAGATCATGCTGGGCTTCGGCGCAGCCTTGAAGGGCAGCCTGCTTGATAAGTTCGAATCCCTTGTCCAGGTTTCTTGGCAGAATTTCGCCTTCCACATAAAGCCGTCCGAACATATGGACCGCCTGCGGATATTCCTGATCGACCGATATGGCAAGAAGCTTCAGTCCTTCGTCGATATCCCGCTCGACGCAATCACCTTTCAGGTAAAGATGGGCAAGGCGGCATTGAGCCCTGGCATATCCCTGTGCGGCGGATTTTTTCAGGTAATCAACGGCCAGGCTTTTTGCTTCGTCATCGGCATCGCTTTCAAGCGTGAGAATGGCGATATCACCCTGCGCCAGCGCATGGCCCTGTCTTGCCGCCCGTGCGAGAAGATTGATGCCCTTTTCGAAATCGAAAGGAACGCCATTGCCCTGAAGATAGTCGCTGGCCATCATATATTGGGACTGGGTATTGCCTTCGCTGGTGGAAGCCGGCGCTTTATCAAAAGATTCAAACATTTACACACACTCGTTTTTACGTATTTATTTTGGCAGTGTATTAGCATCTTTTAACATATAAAAGCAATAAAATACTAATATGCGCTTATCTTGCTGATTTATAAGGGGAAATTCTTTTTCTTGCGTAAAAGGTCAATTTTTTGGCAAGCTTTCCCCTTCGAAGCGAATAGCTGCTGCGAGTTGAAAAAATTGGGAGAACTATGCTTTGGGGCGGAGGCATAGTGAGAAGTAAAAAGAGGCAGGGCAACCGGCCTCTTTTTATTCTTCGGGGCCGGAAAAATATGAGTAACAAATATGAATAGCAGAATAGATCTTCATCTCATCCGGCATGTTCCGGTCATCAACCCTGATAAAATCTGGTACGGCGAAAAAATTGATACCGATACGTCTTCGTCATCTGTCACCAGACGCTTTAACGAGCTGGCGGCGTTGATTGATTATACAGAGAAGGGCAAGCGATTTTATACATCACCCTTCAAACGCGCGGTTGAGACGGCGGAATTGACGATGGCTGTCACGGAAGAAGAGTGCTCGTCACCTCTTAAATTCGAAGCAGATTTTCGTAAACAGAATTTGGGAACGATGACCGGACGCATTCATGACGAGATCAAGGATCAGCCGGCTGTGGCCGCCTATCTGAATGATATGTGGAATACGCCGCCTGAGAATGGTGAATCCTTGAAAATGTTTCAGTGGCGTGTCGTGCACGGGCTTGAGAAAGCCGTTTATGCATCGCCAGTATCCATCCGCAATATCTTTATCTTCTGTCATAGCGGCGTGCAAATGGCCGCATTGGCCAATGCACAGGGGCGGCGTATGGACGCGGTGATAGCGGAACGCGCGGCAGATAAGGACAATAGCCTCAACCTGAATTATATGTCGGTATTGTCGTTGAGCTATTCTCGCGGAGAGAGAAAATGGAATCCCGAATTCCGGATAGATTCCGGGATTAACAAGCTTACTCCTTGAGGTCGTTCCACAGGTCTTTCATCTTGTTGAAGAAGCCAGCCGATTCCGGATTGTGTTTCTTGCCGGCTTTCTCGAGAGAGTCATCGAGCTGTTTCATTAAATCGACCTGTTTCTTATCAAGGTTCACGGGGATCTCGACGAAGATTTCGATATACATGTCGCCACGCGATGTCGAACGCATGATGCTCATGCCTTTGCCTTTGAGGCGCAGCTGCTGGCCGGTCTGGGTACCGGCAGGGATCTTGATGCTGGTGCGCTGGCCTTCGATCGTCGGCACGTCAACCGATCCGCCGAGCGCGGCGGTGGTCATAGGCAAGGGCACGCGACAATAAAGATTTGCGCCGTCGCGGCGGAAGAACGCATGCGGCTTCACGGAAATCAGGACATAAAGATCGCCCTTCGGTCCGCCGCGCACACCGGCTTCGCCTTCGCCGGCGAGACGGATGCGGCGGTTATCTTCGATACCGGCCGGGATATTGACGGAGAGGGTTTTCTCGCCGCGCATACGGCCTGCACCCGCACATTTCTTGCAAGGATTTTTGATGACGGTGCCCTGGCCGTTACAGGTGGGGCAGGTACGCTCGATCGTAAAGAAACCCTGCGTCGCGCGCACGCGCCCTGAACCGGAACAGGTTGGGCATTGTTCTGCTTCGCCGCCGCCTTCGGCACCCGATCCTTTACATTGATCGCAGGTCTCCACCGTCGGGATTTTCATCTTGGCATCTTTGCCCTTGAAGGCATCATCAAGCGAAATTTCGAGCGTGAACTGGACATCGGACCCGCGCAGCGGGCCGTTCGAACGGCCGCCGCCACCGCGACCGCCGCCCATCTGGCCGAACATGTCTTCGAAAATATCGGAGAAGGCAGAACCGAAACCGCCGCCGCCACCAAAATCGGAAGCGTTGAATCCACCGCCGCCACCGAACGGATTTCCGCCCTTGCCGAAACGGTCATAGGCTGCGCGTTTGTCGGGGTCTTTCAGAGTCTCGTAAGCTTCGGAGACTTCCTTAAATTTCTCTTCGGCTTTTTTGTCATCTTTATTGCGGTCGGGATGGTGCTCCATCGCAAGCTTGCGATAGGCCTTTTTGATCTCGTCATCCGACGCGTTTTTTTCAACGCCTAAAATCTTGTAAAAGTCGTCAGCCATGCTTCTTTTTAACCTTATTCACATTCCTGCGAAAGCCGGAATCGCGCTTTATCCAGATAGGGAGATCCCCGCTTGCGCGGGGATGACACTAATTCAATTTAAGTGAGTTTTAATTAACGGTCGGCTTGCCGTCATCTTTCAGATCGGTGAAATCCGCATCGATTACATCGTCATTGTTTGCAGATGACGCTGAATCGGCAGGTTTCGCAGAAGCCTCACCGGCAGAATCAGCCTGGCCGGCCGAATTCTCCTGTGCTTTACGGTAGGCGGCTTCACCTATCTTCATCGCGACCTGTTGCAGGGCGTTCGACTTGGCTTCGATTTCGGCCGCGTCTTCGCCTTTCAGGACTTCCTTAAGATCGGCAATTGCGCGTTCGGCTTCATCTTTTTCAGCCTGAGGAGCATCCGCACCGAGATCGGTAATGGATTTCTCCGTCTGGTGAATGATGGCTTCGGCCTGGTTCTTCGCTTCGACCAGCGCGCGGCGTTTTTTATCTTCGCCTGCATTGGCTTCTGCGTCTTTGACCATTTTCTCGATATCGGCATCCGACAGACCGCCCGAGGCCTGGATACGGATATTCTGTTCCTTGCCTGTGGCTTTGTCTTTTGCTGCGACATGGACGATACCGTTGGCATCGATGTCGAACGTGACTTCGATCTGCGGTACGCCGCGAGGCGCGGATGGAATGCCCACCAGATCAAACTGGCCGAGCATCTTGTTATCAGCCGCCATTTCGCGCTCACCCTGGAATACGCGGATCGTCACCGCGCCCTGATTATCCTCGGCCGTCGAGAAAGTCTGCGACTTCTTGGTCGGGATCGTCGTGTTACGCTCGATCAAGCGTGTGAACACGCCGCCAAGTGTTTCGATACCGAGTGAGAGCGGTGTAACATCGAGCAGGAGAACGTCTTTAACGTCACCTTGCAGAACGCCGCCCTGAACCGCCGCGCCATCGGCAACGACTTCATCAGGGTTCACACCCTTGTGTGGTTCTTTACCGAAGAACTCGCGAACGGTCTCGATGATTTTCGGCATACGGGTCATACCGCCAACCAGAACGACTTCGTCGATCTCGGATGGTTTCAGGCCTGCGTCTTTCAACGCCGCTTTCATCGGCTCGATCGTGCGGCGGACGAGATCGTCAACCAGCGCTTCGAGTTTCGCGCGTGAGAGTTTGACGTTCAGGTGTTTAGGGCCTGACGCGTCGGCTGTAATGAACGGCAGGTTGATTTCAGTCTGCGCGGTCGAAGACAATTCGATCTTCGCTTTTTCGGCAGCTTCTTTCAGACGTTGCAGGGCGAGTTTGTCACCGCGCAGGTCGATACCCTGATCCTTTTTAAATTCTTCCGCAAGGAAGTCGATGATGCGTGAGTCGAAATCTTCACCGCCGAGGAACGTATCGCCGTTCGTGGATTTGACTTCGAAAACACCGTCGCCGATTTCAAGAACGGACACGTCGAACGTACCACCGCCCAAGTCATAGACGGCGATCGTGCCGGCTTTTTTCTTGTCCATGCCATAAGCAAGGGCAGCCGCGGTCGGCTCGTTGATGATACGCAGGACTTCCAAACCAGCGATGCGACCTGCATCCTTGGTTGCCTGACGTTGCGCGTCATTGAAGTAGGCGGGAACAGTGATAACAGCCTGGCTGACGGTCGTGCCGAGGAAGCTCTCAGCCGTTTCCTTCATTTTCTTCAGAACCATCGCCGAGATCTGGGATGGAGCCATTTTCTCGCCGTTGACTTCAACCCATGCGTCGCCATTGTCGCCTTCGACAATTTTGAACGGGGCGTGTTCTTTCATTTTCTGGACCTGCGGGTCGTTGAAGCGGCGGCCGAGCAAACGCTTGATCCCGAACAATGTGTTATCCGGGTTGGTCACAGCCTGGCGTTTGGCAGGTTGACCGACGATGCGCTCGCCATCTTTGGTGAAAGCGATCATGGAAGGGGTGGTGCGTGCGCCTTCCGAGTTTTCGACAACCCGCGGCTCTTTGCCGTCCATGATGGCGACACAGGAATTCGTTGTACCTAAGTCGATACCGATTACTTTAGACATTCTTTTAACCTCTTGTTATTAATGGCAAATTTCAAGTGACCCCACCATGGGCATCACCCAAATTCCCTAAGGACCTTTAGTGGTCCATGAGGGTAAACATATAAGATACGGGCTCTTAAAAAGACACCCCTTATATGAAGCAATTTCCCTGAATTCACAGGGATTTCACCTGAGTATGAGATAGGATTTAGGTCCTAGAAAATCAAGGGGTGGGGCAAATTTGAATATTTTACAGAATGTTTGACATATTTTGCAGACTCTCTTATTTGTTGTGAAATTTTATAAGGAGATAATCATGGCCGATAGTATTGAGAATGCCGGAAAACAGCAGGGCAACTATAGCCTGAAATATAATATTGCCACTATGGGATCTTTCGCGGCTAGCATAGGCGGTGCTGCAGGTCTGGCCGTTAAAGTTATAAATGACGCATGTGCAAATAATATGGGTATGGCCGAACAAGTGATCGTGCCTATTCTGGTTTCAGGAACCTTGTATGCCGGTTATAAACTTTCAAGCGCTTTTCATGCGGCTGCGAATGCGGAACGTCCTGGAAATGTAAACCTCATCCAGCATATTAAAAAACATGCTTCCGATGATAACAAAAATATCTTCACGGCGGCTATGATTGGTCTTGGTGTTGCCATATTTTCTCATCAAGCTCAAACGGATACGCGGCATCAGCTTGCAGAAGAAGCTCGTGTCGCAAAACTTCCTGTTCTTGCGCCTTCGACGGAAATCAAGGCAACTGCAGCTGAATCTTACTGTAATGGCTATAATGGTGTGAAATCCGTCAAAACGCCGGACGGTAAAGAGTGGCAGCTGAATTGCGGCGGATAAAAATATCCAGGGAATTTTTTAATGAGTACATCATCTGTTTCAAGTGCGATAGCTTCTGTCAAAACAGTCGCTAACAAGTTCAACGCGGACCTTGCGCAAAAAGAAGGCGCATTCTCAACAGTTCAGGGTCGCCTCAATGCAAATTACGGTGTTGTTCAGGACGGCATTCTTGGGTTTGTTAAAATGCTGGATCCTTTGCGTCTGGCACAACTCACCGAAGCCTCTGCGCAAGTGGGCAAGGCTTTTGATTTCAAGGGATTTGTGGCTGATGCCAATCGTAACAATGATGAAGTCCGACAGGAGCTTGAAAAATTCCATGACTGGTTCGGCGATATCGCGTCTCCGCCGGATAGCGGAAAGCGCGCTGTCGCACATGACGGGTTAACGGCGGCAGAGATTACACAAAGATTAAAAGACAGTATCGGTCAACGCACAAATGACAAGCGCCTTAAAAAGCTTGCGGCGATCGTAATCAAAAGAGGCAATGTCGAGCGTACTGAAGAAGTGCAAAGTATCGAAAACGCCAGAGCTTTTTTAGAATCCTGTAATAAGCGGAAGTTCCTTGATTTTCTCAAGCCATCCATACGTCATGGTCGTTACCTGAACAAATTGCAAAAACAGGGCAAATTCGATGCGTTAGGCGAGATTGAAAAAATACTCGATAACAAAAATACGATCAGTGCGTTAGAGCATGTGGAGCAGGTTAAGGGAAAATACGAAAATCAGGATAAGATCAATACGACATTGCGTAATAAGATCCTGGAAACTTTCAATTCATTGGATCGATTTAAGGCGCTCGCTTCTGTAATGAGTAGTGGCGTTCATGTGACGCTAAGCCAGGCTTTTACAAAAGCCGCGCAGGCTCAGGCAGAGATTCAGCGCATGAAACCATCCTTAGAGCAAGCCAGATCTCTGGCCCAGTCAGTCAGCTCCGATATTTCTATCCTGCAAAAAATTCAGAGAATGAATTCATCGCAATCGATCCAATTCGATATCACCGCATATGAAGCTTCTGTGGGCAAATCTTCCGTCTTCGCGCAAGGGTTCAAGAAAATTCTTGATCAACTGGAAGCGGCGGAAAGAGAAAAACGCCGTCGTGAAGAGGAAGAACGCCGCAAACGTCAGGAAAGCGATAATTCTTTTAGTGGTGGCGGCTTTGGCGGGGGCGGTGGCTTCGGCGGCGGCGGGGGTGGTTTCTCTGGTGGCGGCGGCAGTTTCGGCGGCGGCGGCGCGAGCGGCGGCTGGATCACATCCGATCCAGATGCAGAGCCAAGCCTTAACCGCATGAAATTAGATTTGTTTTAAAAATATCGCCGCCAGGGTTTCCCAAGGCGGCGATTTTACTTAGACAAGTCCCCATTTCACATCGTCGAATTTATCGACCTTGAAATATTTCCATGAGGCACCCTGCGCTTTTAATTCATCACAGAGGTCGAAGCCTTCAAACATTGCTTCCATGGCCTCGTTCATTTTTGCGACGCTTTCCGGGCGGCTCCAGAATTCAAGCCCGACATGCGATGGACCTAGTACGTCTATAACTGTGTCCTGTACGATCTTTGCCGGTTCGCCCTGCTGGTCGAGAAACTCCTGAAACCTTGCGCGCATCGTATTGACGAACGTACCGTAATTGGAGGAAATCTTCTCCAGCGACTCCGGTGTCAGGTATTTCTTAAATTCATATGAATTGGGCAGGGTGATCCTGTAGGCGATGGCATCGTCAAATGCCTTTTTCAGTTCCGGTGCGGACATTTTCGTTCTCCTTGTTGGTATAAGAAAAACTAGCAAGTTTTATTTGATATAAAAAATACTATAAAAATCTCATATTGATATGTTATAAATATCAAATGGAACTCAGGCATTTAAGATATTTCGTGGCGGTGGCGGAGGAGATGAATATACATCGCGCCGCCGCGCGCCTCAATATTTCCCAGCCGCCTTTGAGTCTGACCATCAAGCAGCTCGAGGAAGAAATCGGTGTTGAACTGTTCTCGCGCGAGGGGCGGGGCATCAAGATTACCCGCGCCGGCGAAGCCTATCTTCTTCACGCGAAACAGATACTCGCGGATTCCGCACGGGCCGTGTCCGATGTATTGAGTATCGGCAAGGGAATAACCGGAACACTGAAAATTAATTTTGTCGGATCGAGCGCGACGGGAATTCTTCAGAACACGATCGCCGCCTATAAGAAGAAATATCCGAACGTTGCCCTGCAATTACAGCAATCCAATACGCATAAAATCCCCTCGTCGGTCCTGTCCAGGAAATGCGACATAGGTATTCTGCGCCTGCCGGAGAAGCTGCCTGCCGGCGTAAAAATCGGCAAGGCTGTGCAGGAAGACTGGTATCTGGCTTTGCCGAAAGGGCATCGCTTCATATCCCAAAAATCGATATCCGTGAACCAGTTGAAAGACGAAAAGCTTATTTTCTATCCAAGAAACGATAACCCCGACAGCTACGATGACGTTATGAAGATGTTCGCAAGCAGGAACATCGTGCCACAAATATACCAGGAAGCGGACGAGCAGATGGTGATCGCCGGACTGGTGGCCAGCGGCATGGGGATCGGGCTGGTACCGGAATGTATGAGCCGTATCAGGATTGACGGCGTTGTTCACCGTCCTTTAAGAGATGCAAAAACCAAAACCGGGTTCTGGTTCGTTCATCGTGATGGCGAAGGTGATGTACTGGTAAAAAATTTCCTGAAAGAAGTGCCCTGATTAGTTGAATTTCGGCCTGGCCTGCGGCTTGAGCGATTCTTGCTCGGCATCCGTGAGGGCAAGTTTTGGCTTCATATTCTCAAGATAATTGATAAGCGCGTGACGCAGGTCGTCGGTGATCGTTTCAGGATCGACGATATACTGGTCATTGTTAAGACGGTCTTTCGAGAAATCGTGCGGCTTTGTAATGCGGTCCGGAGGCGGCTGATTCATCTTGCGCTCAAGCCTTTCCGGCGGCGGCGTAACAGTCTCCGGCGCGGCTTTCGATTTGAAAAGAAATCGCAGGCCCATATTTTCAAGCGTGGTCTTTACAATCTGCTTCAGGGTGAGTTTTTCAGGAATGGCGGCGTTAAGCTCGGCCCAGTCTCTTGGCTGGTTATGGCGTTCCAGTTGGGCCTTGAGGGCCTGTTCTATCAACTCATAATGAATGTTTGGATCGATATTGTTCAATTTTCTGAAGATGCTGGCCAGGGGCAGGGCCGCAGCTTCAAAATCAGGAAGATAGGATGATTTACGCAGTATGCTCATTCAAGACCTCTTTCCCGGACAGTCTTTCGAATTCGTCAACTTTGCACAATCAAAATTTGAATTATGGGGCATAATTTACCATATTTTTACAATATTTATGCAAAATTCAGGGAAGCAAGGGGTGAAAAATGAGCGAACAAGATTTAAAAACAGCGACAGCGCATATGGATCAGGCTTTTGGTGTCGTTGCTGCCAGAACGGATAATCTCGAAGCAGGCATCGGCAAGGATCTCAGGGCCGAGCGAAAAACCGAATATGAATCGGGTCAGCTTTCAGGAAAATGGAACAAGGCGAATGCCGAACCATCTGCGAAAATGCAGTCATTGAATTCCAAAATGCAATATGCTCAGAGCATGGAAGTCGCGCAGAACGGCATCTATCAGGAAATTAAAGATATTCTCGATGGAAAAGGATTTGCCGGAGGGCTTAATAGAAGTGCGACAACGTATGCGCTCTTTCTCGGCGCGATGAAAAATGAAAGTGGCGGCAAGATACTGACCGATAACGATATAAAACATCTTCGCGATGGACTTGCGGGATCGATCATGGATCCTGACCGTCAGAAAACATTTGTGTCGGAATTCGATTCACAAATAGCCGGAGGTGCAAAAACCATCGACCTGTTCAAAGGTATGGAGAGCAACCTCGCCAGAATGGCTTCAACGCCAACTCCCGGTTCTTAAGCTTTTGTATCCACGTGATGTGCCGTGCCGTCACCGACATCCTTGGCGACACCGACTCGCGCCGGGCGGAGCAGGCGGTCGTTCAAAACATATCCGGCTTCGATCAACTGGATGATCATACCGGCAGGCTTGCCGGGAACCGGCGCTTCGAACATGACTTCGTGTAAATTCGGGTTGAAAGGTTCGTCGACCGGCTCGATTTTCCTGATACCGTTTTTCTCGAATACTTTGAGCATCGAGCGTTCGGTCGCCTCGATACCTTCGATCAGGGCTTTAGAGGCATCGCTTTCGCGCATTTCAGCCGGAATATGGTCGAGGGCGCGGCGGAAATTATCGGCGACTTCGAGCAGGTCTTTCGCAAAAGAAGATACGGCATATTTGCTGGCATCTTCACGCTCGCGCGCGGAACGCTTGCGCAAATTCTCCATCTCGGCGACCGTGCGCAACAACTGGTCCTTGGTATGCAGGAAAGCGCCTTCGAGCTCTTTCAGCTTGCCGGCGGTTTCATCGGAGATTTCTTCATCTGCTGCGTTATCCGTATCGGATTCTTCAGCCATCTGCTGCGCTTTAAAAGCGGCGGGGCCTGATAGGTCTGTGAAACCAGGCGGGAGATCAGATGGATTTTTTGGGTTCGTATTGTCGGTCATGGAGGTAAAATAGGGAAATACGGCTATAAAGACAAGTGTTAGCGTTAAGGCGTGGTATCATTGATCTTTTGGCCTAACAGGCGGCCCATGACCTGTGAGGTGAAATCCACCATCGCGACAATTCGGGCGTAATTCAGCCGTGTCGGGCCGATCACCCCGACCGCGCCGATAATACGGCCGTCTTCACCCCGGTAAGGCGAAACGACAGTCGACCAGTTCGGTTTGTCGAAGAAGCGGTTTTCCGAGCCGATAAAGATCTGCACGCCATCGCCTTTGGACACGGAATCCAGCATGGTCAGCATGGATCTTTCTTCCTCGAGCAGGGTCAGGAGCTGTCGCGCCTGTTCAAGCTTCTCAAGTTCTTTCACGTCCTTGAGCAAATGCGATTGCCCGCGCACGATGATATTGCCACCGTCGAGCGGCGAGACGGCGACGATCAGTCCCTGTTGCACAAGCTTGCCGGTCAGCTGGTCGAGATTGTTCTGGTGATTGCGAATGTCGAAAAGAATTTCTTCACGTACATCCTGCAGGATGCGGCCCGCTATACGGGCATTCAGGTAATTGGTGGCCTGTTGCAGTACAGAACCGTCGAGATCGGGCGGTATATCGATGATGCGGTTCTCGACAACGCCGTCCTGAAGCACAAGGATCACGAGCGCCTTGGCGCGTTCGATCTGCACGAATTGAATCTGGCGGATCGGCTTGTTCATTTTCGGTGTGATAATCATGGCCGCGCAGCCGGCGAGGCCAGACAGCATCGTGCTGGCTTTGTCGTAGACTTCGGTCATCGAACGGCCCGAGGTCGAGCACTGGATTTCGATCTGGCGGCGTTCATCCTGTGTCAGGCCGCCGATCTGCATCAGTCCGTCGACATAAAGGCGCAATCCGCTCTGGGTCGGTAACCGCCCGGCGGAGGTATGGGGCGAGAAAATAAACCCGGCTTCTTCCAGATCCGACATGACATTGCGGATCGTTGCCGGGGAAAGTCCGGCTTCGATGCGGCGGGACAGGGTACGCGAGCCCACAGGTTCGCCGGTCGTCAGATATTCATCGACGATCATGCGGAAAATGTCGCGGGTGCGGTCGTTCCAGTCGGGATTCATATGGTATATATAGGTTATATTTTAACGATTGTCATTCCGGCGAAGGCCGGAATCCATAAGAAAGACTGAAAATATCGTATGGATCCCGTTCTTCAACGGGATGACGGTTAAGTTTTGACTTGGGATGCCGCTGGCATTAAAAGAAACCATCATAAAATAAGGATGAATAAATATGACACGCCCATCTGGACGCGCCCCGAACGAACTTCGCAAGATCGAGATCATCACCGATGTCTCGAAACATGCCGAAGGCTCCTGCCTGATTAAGTTCGGCGATACGCATGTGCTTTGCACGGCGACGATCGAAGAAAGCGTGCCGGGCTGGATGAAGAACAAGGGCACGGGGTGGATGACGGCTGAATACGGCATGCTGCCGCGCTCGACCGACAAACGCATGGACCGGGAAGCGGCGAAAGGCAAACAGACGGGGCGCACGCAGGAAATCCAGCGCCTGATCGGACGCGCATTGCGCGCGGCGATCGACCTTGAGAAAATGGGCGAACGCCAGATCCGTATCGATTGCGACGTGATCCAGGCCGATGGCGGAACCCGTACGGCAGCGATCACCGGCGGCTTCGTCGCTGCGCATCTCGCGTTCCAGCATCTGCAGAATATCGGGTTGCTGAAAGTCATGCCGATCAAGGACACCGTCTCGGCGATTTCTTGCGGCATCTATAACGGCGTGCCGGTTCTCGATCTCGATTACATCGAAGATTCAAACGCGGATACGGATGCGAATTTCGTGATGACCGGCGGCTGCGGCATCGTTGAGATTCAAGGCACGGCTGAGAAAAACGTTATGTCCGAAGAAGAACTTCATGCGCTGATCGCGCTTGCCAAGGAAGGCTGCCGCCAGCTTTCCGAGATCCAGAGAAAAGCATTGGGACTGTAAGTGAAATTCACCGGCAAAAAACTGGTTCTGGCCACTCATAACAAGGGCAAGATCGAGGAAATAAAAAACATCCTTGCGCCTTATGATATTGAACTGGTCAGTGCCGCCGATCTTCATCTGATCGAGCCGGAAGAAACCGAAAACACTTTTATCGGCAACGCTACGCTGAAGGCCAGAGTAGCGGCTGCGGTCACGGGGCTGCCATGCCTGTCCGATGACAGCGGTTTGTCCATCAATGCGCTGAATGGCGATCCCGGCGTTTATTCTGCCGATTGGGCCGAAACGTCAAAAGGCGGTCCACGCGATTTCGATATGGCGATGAAACGCGTTCACGATCAAATGGGCGAGGCGGGCGATCGTTCAGCCTATTTCACCAGCGTGCTGGTAATTGCCAACCCGGACGGATCGACCATGGTGGCGGAAGGCCGCGTCGATGGCGCGATCGTCTGGCCACCGCGCGGGAATGGCGGCTTCGGTTATGATCCGATCTTTATGCCCGAAGGTGAAAGCCGCACGTTTGGCGAAATGACCCTGCTTGAGAAGAAAAACTATTCCCATCGCGCGAAAGCGTTTGCGCAATTGCTGGAAAAATACTTCTGATGGCTTTCGGTATCTATGTTCATTGGCCGTTTTGCCTGTCGAAATGCCCGTATTGCGATTTCAATTCCCATGTCCATGACAGGATAGATCATGACGCTTTCGCGGCGGCTTATCTGAGGGAAATCGTTCATATCGCTGCCATGACAAAGGGGCGCACGGTCGAAACCGTGTTCTTTGGTGGCGGCACGCCGTCCTTGATGAAGCCTGAAACGGTAAAGGCAATTCTGGATGCGATTAAGTCACACTGGAATGTAACACCTGACTGGGAAGTGACATTGGAGGCCAATCCGACTTCGTCCGAAGCGGAAAAATTCAGGGCATTCCGCGCGGCGGGCATCAATCGCCTGTCGCTCGGGATACAGTCGCTACGCGAAGACGATCTGAAATTCTTAGGCCGTACGCATGACACCAGTCAGGCGCGTGGAGCCATTCAGATGGCAAAGGAAACGTTCGACCGTTTCAGCTTCGATCTGATCTATGCGCGTCCGCAACAGAAACTGGAGGACTGGAAAGTTGAGCTGAAAGAAGCGCTCGATATGGCTGTCGGTCATATATCGCTCTACCAATTGACCATCGAAAAAAACACGCCGTTTTATATTCAGCACGCACGCGGCGAATTTAAAATCCCCGAACAGGAACTCGCCGCCGATTTTTACGATGTCACAAATGAGATCATGGCGGAGAACGGGTTTGATGCTTACGAAGTGTCAAATTATGCGCGGCCCGGCCAGCAATCGCGCCATAACCTGATCTACTGGCGCTATGGCGATTATGCGGGGATCGGTCCCGGTGCGCATGGCCGTTTGACGCTCGACGGCAAGAAATTCGCCACCCGTACGCATCGCGCGCCCGATATCTGGCTGCAGCGTGTCGAGGAGCAAGGGCATAGCCACCATGAATTCGAGCTTATCGAACCTGTTCAGCGAGTACAGGAAGCCTTGATGATGGGGCTGCGTCTTGAAGAAGGTGTGCCATTGTCACGTCTTGAAAGCGAATATGGCGGCGACCCGTTCGAAGTGCTGGATCGTCAGAAAATCAGCAAGCTGTCGGATGAGGGGCTGCTGGTTTTTGAGAACGGCATATTGCGCGCGACCCATATGGGTCGTAAATGCCTCAATGCCGTTTTGAATTACCTACTTAATTGAGCCCATTTTAGCGGCTGCCATCAGGAGCGTGATGTCTGCGCCATTGAGCAATGTCTTGCCATCCGTGCCAGTCACCAGCTTGTAAGTTCTGACATCGCCGCCACCCGGTTTCTGTTGCCCGGCGAGCTGCAGCACGCTTAAGAATCCAAGCGCCTGGCCGAGCTGGGCTTTGGCCGAGAATTGCGGGTCTTTCATTTTATCGTTGAGTTTTGCGATAACTGTATCAAGTCCCTTGATCTCGCCATTGACATCCTGCGTATAACCTTTCGCCGCATTCAGGTTGGCTTTCATGACACCGTCCGAATGGACATTAAAGGACGGGGCATCCGTATCGGCATTAAAGGACAGGTTTGAATTCGCCGTTGTCAGAAGCTGCGGCAGCATGGTCATCAGCTCAAGATTGGCCATCGGATTTTTCGTGCTGCGCGACATGATGTTTTTACGGCCCAGCGTGACCAGTTCGTTGTAAGGGATATTATTAAAGGTCATTTTGAAAACGCCGTCTGATGGAACAAGTTCCTGCGTTCCTGTATCGGCAAGGTTCTGTTTCAGTCCTTTATAATCCAGATCAAGATCGAGCTTCACGAGGTTTTCCTTGAACCCGTTCAGGCCGTACGTGAAATTCATATCGTTGAAAGACAGGTCTGATTTTTTGCCGTTGAATAGATTCGACGATTTAAAATTGTCGATCGACAGCTTGCCGCCAAATCCTTCCGCCGATTTACCGACCAGATCGGCAACAAGGTTGAAAAGCGCGATAGATTGCTGGGGCGTTTGTTTCTCACTGCCCATTTTAAAGCCTGTCTCACCAAGGGCGCTCAGTTGCTGGGCGAAGCTCTGCGCAAATTTGGCGTTGAAGTTCTGGACCGTCGCGTTAAAGGCGATTTTACCGGCGCTTGTCGAGGCTCCGGGAGCGGTCATGCTCCAGTCATTGATAGTGGCATTGACAGGGCCTGAGAAGTTGCCGTTCTTATCTTTTTTTAGATTGTAGATGACTTTTATTTCCGGTGAATTCATGCGCATTTTCTGCACGGTGTCCGAATAGGCTATGTCTTCATATGTGGCATCAAGCTGTGTAAAGCCGACTGCATCGCGGCTCCAGACACCTGACGCTTTCTGCTGCCCGATATTCAATTGTCCGGCCTGTACGGCTTTGGCATCGAAGAATTTAATTGTCGGGGGCAAGGCGAAAGACATCTTCCATTCGCGCGCGTCTGCACCCGGTGTGATGTTGAGGACGGGCTTGCCGATATCTGTAGAGCTGCCGGCAGCGTCTATAATTTTGAGATAGGGCAGGGTGACGGCATAATAGCTGTCTTTCGGTTCGACCAGCACATCGCCTTCGGTGATAAAGCTGCGCTTCGACGCAGCCTGTATGTTTTTGAATGTTACGAGATCGGACTGGATCATCGCTTTAAGATTTTGAGCGCCTGCCGGCGAGATCTCGGCGGCCCGGGCGGGGCCATTCAGGATTGTCAGGCCCAGCACGACAAGGCCGGTAAAAAGACAGATTAATTTGCCATTCGATTTCGGGCGGGGCATCCGGGGGATCTCCATTTATACGTTCGGGATGGTGTATGCAGGGCAGTTAAGCAGAAACGCCGGGCTTTCGCCATAGAGCTCTAAGGCACCTGTAAAAGCCCCGGAAAAGGGGCTTTATATCGCCTAATATAGAAGGGGAGCGCCAAAAGTACATCCAGTTGGACAATTGACCGGTTTTAGGTCTATATCAGTCGCTGAAACAGGTTTTTAAATACTAAACAGGACGACGATACCCCATGATACTGACTGCCCAGCCAAAACAATTCTCCCTCAAAGATGACGGGCAGATTTATTTTCAAGCAGATGCCAGCAATCCGTTACCGGGCCAGCCGGTCGCCATGGCAAAAAAAGGTTCATCGCTTCTCCAGCCGCAAATCGAACTTCTCTCTACCGGGATTCCGGGTGGCGAAGACGCGACGGCTGTTTCCGAACATATTTCCACATGGCTCAAGGCGCATATCTATACAGTACTTGAACCGTTATTCACGCTCGTCACTGATGAAACGCTGAAAGACAGCGCGCGCGATATCGCGCTCCAGCTTTTCGAAGGCGTTGGTATCGTGCCCAGGACGCAGGTGGATTCCATGATCGAAACGCTTGATGCCGACGGTCGTCGTGAGCTTCGCCAGAAGAAGGTCAAGCTCGGGCCTCTGCTTGTATTTCTGCCTGAACTGAACAAGCCTGCGGGCGTACGCCTGCGGGCGATTTTATGGTCGTTGTTTAACGACCAGCCGTTGCCGGCCCAGACACCGCGTGACGGAGCCATGTCGGTTACGGTTGATTCTACGACTGCCAATGCTGATTTTTACAGGGCTATCGGTTACCCGGTTTACGGCCCGCGCGCTGTTCGCATCGATATGCTGGACCGCGTAATTAATGCGGTCTATGACGGGGCCGATAAAGGTAAATTCCGTGCCGATCATAAAATGGCGGAATGGATGGGCTGCGGTATCGCGGACCTGTACGCTATTCTCGAAGCCATGGGCCATAAGCGTATTGAAGCGCCTGTTGTCGAGGTTGCCCCTCAACCCAACCTTCTCCCGGAGGGAGAAGGGGTAACAAATCCTCTCCCCACGGGAGAGGATACAGGTGAGGGAAAAACCGAACAGCCTGCGCCTGTCGAAGCCAAGAAAGAAAAAACGGTT
>JBEHYB010000014.1:0-33531 GCA_048498395.1 Pseudomonadota bacterium | reverse complement strand
GGCTCGAGACAGGTCTCGGCACGCTCGCCAGCTTGGCCAGATTCGCATGAAGAAGGTGAGCTACCTCGACCTTTGCAACGCTCATAAGCGACATGTATTTTTCTGATTTTAAAAGGAATTTGGAAGGATAGAGTCTGTGGAAGGAATCGGGGATAAAAAGACTACCCCCTTGATTCGTTTATACTAATTTAAAACCTCGGAATCGTAAACACCCCAGAGGGATTTTTTTTCCACCCAGCCTTCATAGGTCGAAAATTTAAGCTCGCACATCACCTTCGTGCATTCCTTGATATGGGCGATGACATCCGGCTCGAGCTGGGCGACAGGCTTCTCGCGGTCCTCGCTCTTATAGGCCGTAACCGGTTGTTTTGACTCGACGATTGCCGTGCGCGCACCTGACAGGAGCAGCTTGTGAACCCACCCGGTTTCACCCTGCGGGTCTTTGATTTTTCGCCACGCGTCATATTCCTGCACGATTTCCACCGGCAGGTCCTTGCGCTTGTAAATCCACTTGATCGGGTAGTCCATCGACGGCCCCGTACGCACAAAAGCGTTACTGGATTTCAGCGAGGCAAAGCGCGGCAAAGGCAGGCCCGTCCCCTCCATAGGGTCGGCCGCACGGGCGGTAATCGGCGCAAAACAGGCCAAAATCAAAAATAATGTCAGAAATCGCATGAAAAGCTGGATTTAGTGGCGGGTTGTTACTTATAAGCACTATAACCGAATTATAGAGAATAAAAAGCCCGCTCCCATAGGGAGAGGGTTGGGAGAGGGGTAACGATGAGTCTTAATTACGCCCGTTTTTTAAGGACTAATCAGACCAAGGCCGAAATTTTATTCTGGTCAAAAGTTCGGGCAAAAAGATTTTTGGGATTGAAATTTAAACGGCAGGAACCGATGCATAATTATATCGTCGATTTTGTCTGCTATGAAGCGCGGCTAATCGTTGAACTGGATGGCAGCCAGCATGTTGATAATGAGAACGACGCGAAAAGAACAAAAGACTTAGAGGCGATGGGATTTTTGGTAAAACGATATTGGAATAATCAGGTCATCCAGAATATGGATGATGTTTTGTATGACCTGCAAAGCGTTATTGAGGGACCGCAAAACCCTCTCCCTACCCTCTCCCTTCAGGGAGAGGGCTTATGACCGACGATTTCCGAATCTCAGTCGCGCCGATGATGGACTGGACGGACCGCCATTGCCGTTATTTTCACCGCCTGCTCTCGCCGAACACGACACTCTATACAGAAATGGTCACGACCGGCGCGATCCTGTTCGGGGACAAGGAACGCCATCTGCGTTTCTCCATGCAGGAACAACCCATTGCCCTGCAGCTCGGCGGCTCCGAACCGGATGCGCTGAAAGCTTCCGCGATCATCGGCGAAGAATTTGGCTATGACGAAATCAACCTGAATTGCGGCTGCCCGTCCGACCGCGTGCAAAAAGGCAAATTTGGTGCCTGCCTGATGGCTGAGCCCGACCTCGTCGCCGATTGTATATCCGCCATGTCGTCCGCCGTGAAAATTCCGGTGACGGTGAAATGCCGTATCGGCATCGATGACAGCGAAGACTATGAATTCCTGAATATATTTATCAACAAGGTTAAGGCGGCGGGTTGTAATACTTTTATCATCCACGCGCGCAAGGCATGGCTGAAGGGCCTGTCGCCGAAAGAAAACCGCGAAGTGCCGCCGCTCAATTACGCGCTCGTCACCGAGATTAAAAATAACCACCCAGATCTACGGATTGAAATAAACGGTGGGCTGACGACGCTCGCAGGAATTGATTCCGTGCGTCACCTGCACGGCGCGATGATCGGCCGCGAAGCCTATCAGAATCCCTATTTCCTCAATGAGATTGAATCGCATTTTCTCGGGACAAAGAAAGCCGACCGTTTCGAAATCGCCCGCGCCATGATTCCCTATATCGAGGACCAGCAGGCCCGTTTCGGCACGCCCGTCCATTCCATCACCCGCCACACATTAGGCCTTTTTAATACATTGCGCGGGGCGCGGTTATGGCGGCAACGTCTTTCCGACGCACCAACCCAGCAAAACCCCGACTTTATCCGCCCCCTTCTGGACCAGATCCAGTCCATGCAGCTTGAGGAAATCGCGGCTTAAAACCCGTCATCTCCTGTATCTGACACCCGTCATCCCACCCCTCCTAATGTCATCCCCGCGCAGGCGGGGATCCAGTCCATAACAACGAGCGGCCCAAGGCCGCACGATATTGTTCCGGGATTCCCTTCCCGTCGCTTTAAAACCAAGAGGTTTTATAAGCTCCGCCGGGAATGACACTGAGGCGAATAAACCCATTTATTTCACATTGCCCCCTTGATGATGTACTCTAAGTCATTAGAATTACTCGCTGACTCGTTTGGCAATACAGGGATATTCATGGACTGGCACCGCCTTGATCGCGACAAGACTGTAAGCATCATCAACAGCGTGAAATCCGCTGCGGAAACCCTGCTCTTCTCGCCGACCACGTCCGAGGCCAAATGCGCCCGCCTGCCTTTCTATGCCAACCACCTGCTCTACCGTCTGACCAATTTTTCCTCGATGCCGATTTTCACGATGGATTTCATCAGCGACGGCGAGCATTACCATTATCTCGACGGCTCCGATTTCCCGATCAAGGAGATCAACACGGCGAACGGCATCAACCTCACGGAAGAAACCGTTATCCCTTATCTCAATTTCTATTTCTTCAACGTGCGCACGGAAGACGGCGACGTACTGATCCTGCGCAATGTGGATGAAGGCCAGTCGATCGACCTTTATGACGACGAGCGCCGCGAGAACCTCGATATCGAGCCCGACGAGGCCAAAGTCACTTTCGACGCGGCCACGAATTCATTTATCGTGCAGGCACCTCTCTATTATCTCGGCGGCCTGGTCGACGCGAAAATATCCGTGACCAAGGACGGCACCGTCACGGTCCAACCTCTTAAAATGCTTACCGGCGGAATACAGTAATGAGCGAGAGTTTACACGAAACCTTCGGGCAACTTGGCACCCAGAAGAGCGGCGATGGTCTTTCCCACCCGCAGGAAGCCGCGATCCTCAAGGGTGCGAAAGAGCTGCTGTTCACTATCCCGTTCGGGGCCTATCTGCTGGAATTCGCGGCAAGCCACGGCGTGCCGATAAAAGTCATCTCCTCCAAGGAATTTGACTTCGCGGTCATCAACGCCAATCAGGTCGTCCTTTACGCCCTGCCGCAAATTCCCAAGGACTTTCATATACTTGCGATGGCTTTGGGCTGCGGAATCCGCCAGGTCGAGCATAAATTCATGGGCCTGCCGGGTGATGGCAGCCCGCCCAAAACGGCTCAGGAAGCCTCGATTTTTCTGTCGAAAAATATTGACAATGTTATGTCAATGTGTAAAATAGCTGATGAATATAACTCTGTTGAGGGATATTCCAAATTAATTGACGTAGTCACGAATTTGGGCTACGGTGATGAGTATAAGGCCCATAAATCCGGTAAGGGATTCGAAGAAATTTCCCGGATTATGCTTAAAAAGGCCAATGAATACGGTAAAATAGAAGAAAAAGGGTAAAATTATGAGAAGATCAGCAGCTAAATCAGTAATTCCAGCAATGTCGATCGCTATGAAGCTTTCGCCTGCCCCAACTGTGATGCACACTCGCTCACAAACTGGCACAAACCACACTGGCCCAGCCCTTTCACAAGGTTCCGGCAAGTAAGCTAGTTTAAATTCCTTAAAGGAATATTAATGAGGCCGCTTTTTCGCGGCCTTTTTGCTGCCCAAATGTCCAAAAACGCCGAACGAACTGATAAGAACCACCCCTTTACCTGTCATACCGGCGAAAGCCGGTATCCAGAAGGTTCGTATATCTGGATGCCGTTTTTCAACGGCATGACACCGTAAAACAGACGAACAAACTGATAGCCTATTCGAAACTGACCGACAGGCCACAGCCGCAACGGGCTTTCTCATTGGGATTGATGATCTCGATACGTTTGTTACCGACCTGGTCCTCGACGAAATCAACCGTCGTCCCGAACAGCATCAGGACATCGGTCTTCGGGATGAACAGGGTCAGGCCCGGCTCGACTTCGAGGCGGTCATCGCTCGGGTCTATTTTATCCGCAGTTACGCCGCGCAAATCATATTCATTGCCGCCGCAACCCTTGCCCTTGAGGATCATCAGGCGCAAACCGGCAAACTCGCCGACCGCGCGCTTCAGATGCGCCCGCGCCGCGTCGGTTACTTTTACTTCGTTTGTCGTTAATCCGAACATTCTTTAACTCCTTTCATTCCCTCTCCCTCCGGGAGAGGGTGAGGGTGAGGGAAATCACCATTGCCCCTCATCCAACCTTCTCCCGAAGGGAGAAGGCTATTCTGTCACATAAACATATTCAGTTGCAGCTTGGCGGTTTCAGCCATATGGGACGGGTCCCAGGTTGGCTCCCATACGATCTCGACATCGACATCGCCGACATTAGGTAACGGGAAGATCGCCCCCTGCACCATGCCGGGCATTTCCTGCGCGACCGGACAGGCAGGCGAAGTCAGCGTCATATCGACCGCAACATCGAACGTGCCATCCGGCCTGTCCGTGATCTGGATCTTATAGATCAGTCCCAGTTCATAAATATTGACCGGGATTTCCGGGTCGTAAACATCGCGCAGGCCCTTGATGATCGCGCCCCACATCGGGTGCTCCTTGGTGCCCTTGATATTCGGCGGCTCCGCCATCTCGTCGAAATCGTCGCCGAGGGCGTTACGGATCATTTCTTCATCTGCGACAGGATCTATTTTCATGCGAATAATGATTTAACCTTTTCCAGCCCGGCGACAAGCGCATCAACGTCTTCCCGGGTATTATAGAGACCAAATGACGCACGTACCGTGGCATCGATATTGAAACGGGCCATTAATGGCATACAGCAATGATGCCCCGTGCGCACCGCAATCCCCATCTGGTCGAGCACCATGGCGATATCGGAGGGATGGGCCTCCTTCATCGTAAAGCTGATGATCGCAGCCTTGCTCGCGGCCGTGCCATAGATTTTAAGGCCCTCGATCGCCGAGAGTTTCGCGGTCGCGTATTCCAGCAATTCCTGCTCATGCGCTGAAATCGCCTCCATTCCGATGCCGGTCACGTAATCGATCGCCGCGCCGAGCGCTATCACTTCCGCGATTGCCGGCGTGCCCGCCTCGAATTTTGCCGGAGCGGATTTGTACGTTGTTTTATCAAGAGCGACCGCCTCGATCATGTCGCCGCCGCCCTGATACGGGTCCATGGCTTCAAGCAATTCATAGCGTCCATAGAGAACGCCGACACCCGTTGGTCCATACAGTTTGTGAGCTGTGAATACATAGAAATCAGGATCGAAAGAAGAAAGATTAACTTTCGTATGTACGACCGCCTGCGACCCGTCAAACAGGATTTTGATTTCCGGGTTAAAATCACGGGCGAATTTCGTGAACCGCGCTACATCATTGATCGTGCCAAGACTATTCGATACATGCGAAAGCGCAACCAGTTTCGTCTTGCCGGACAGCAGCGATTGATAAGCCGCTACATCAAGCTCACCATTCTCGAGAACAGGAACGTATTTAATGACAATGCCTATCGTATCGCGCAACATCTGCCATGGCACCAGATTGGCATGATGTTCGAGTACGGAGAGTATAATCTCGTCCCCTGCCTTCAGGAATTTACGGCCCCACGCTTGCGCAACAAGATTGATACTTTCAGTTGCGTTGCGGGTGAAAACGATCGAGCGCTCGTCATGCACACCAAGGAAATCAGCGACTTTATGACGGACAGCCTCGAACTCCTGTGTCTTTACCTGCGAGAATTTATAAAGCCCGCGATGAATATTGGCGTAGCCATCTTCCATGGCATGCATCAACGCATCGATTACGACCTGTGGCTTCTGCGCACTTGCACCGGAATCGAGATAGACGAGCGGCTTGCCATTCATCAATGATTGCATCGCCGGGAAATCGGCACGCCAGTCAGTTTCCCTCTCTCTCGCCTGCGAGGGAGAGGGATTAAGGGAGAGGGAGATGGTTTCAACAACACCTTCGATATTTTCAAGCACCTGACTATTCCAAAATCTTAGAACACGTATATTCTTCTCGGCAAAGTAACGGCTTCGAGCATCGTCATAAGATTTCTGTTCGTCCGTCACATGGGTTTCACCGTCAAGCTCAATCACGAGTTTTGCAGAAGGCGCATAGAAATCGGCTATATAAGGGCCAATATTATGCTGACGGCGGAAACGGAAACCCAATTTGTCCTGACGCAGCGCCAGCCAGAGTTTTTGCTCCGGCGGAGTCATTTCAGTTCTTAGTTTCTGCGCAAATTCTGTTTTCTGCCTTGTCATCTCTACTCCCTCTCCCTTCCGCTTCGCTCCTTCCCTCTCCCTCATTCTATGAGGGAGAGGGATTAAGGGAGAGGGAGACTTGTCTTTCTATATATTATGCAACCACTTGATCGCTCTATCTGAAATTTCCTTATGCGCCGCCTCATGCGTGATTTTCTCGAAAGCTTCACCGATGAAGGCTTCCAATAACAACCGGCGTGCCTCCGTCTCGTTTAAGCCCCGGCTGCGCAGGTAAAAGAGCGGTGTTTCATCAAGCTGGCCGGTCGTGGAACCATGCGAACATTTGACATCGTCGGCGTAAATCTCAAGCTCCGGCTTGATATTCATCTCGGCGAGCGGTGACAGCAGCAGGTTATTCGACAATTGATAGCCGTCGGTTTTCTGCGCGATCTGGTGTACGTGGATTTTACCCTGGAATACGCCACGCGCCTCGCCGTCGAGAATGGTTTTATAAAGCTGGTTCGACTGGCAATGCGGAGCCTGATGCTCGATCAGCAGCGTCGTGTCCATATGCTGCTTACCAGCCGCCATATTGAGGCCAGAGAAACTGCACTGGCCGTTCTGCTCCTGCAATTCGCCATGCATCTGGTTACGGCTCAGCCCCGCGCCGCTCGTGAAGGTGAACGCTTCATAGTTGCCATCGCGCTCGATTGTGACATGCGTGTTTTGCGTATAGACAGAGTCCGTGCTGTCTTCCTGGATGCGGTAATGGCGGAAACGCGCGTTTTTGCCGACGCGGATTTCCGTGACACCGTTGCGCCAGTATGCGCCCTCGCCGCTGTAATATTCAAACAGCACCGCGTCGGCATTATCGGCGACACAGATGAAAGTGCGGGGCGCGGTATATTCTCCCGCTTTGCCAACATGCACCAGATTATGGTGCTGGCTGTCGGTGAATTGCAGGAATGTCGCGCGGTCGAGGAACGCATTATTGGCATCCCACAGCATCATATCGTGATATGGATTTTCGCCCGGCACCGCTGCGTCAATTCTCTCACGTACCCAGTCCGGCGCGTCCGCAACCGATGTGGCACCAACCGGCGAATAAGACAGGTTCATCTTCTTCAGACGCGCCGTAAGGTTTGTGAATTTCCAGCGTTCAAGTTTCGGTGTCGGCAGGCCAAATTCGCTTATCTTGTCGCGCGAGCTGAGACGCAACGCCTTGATCCAGCTCTCGGCATCCGCCTGATTATCCCAGCCATTAAGCGCAAGCTCGGACGTATCTGCTTTAAATCTGGTTTTACTGAAAGGAATAGCCGTCATCACGCTTCCAGTCTCAGGAAATTGAACGCCCTGCTGCCGTATAGATCCTTGTCCGCTTGTCTCTTGTCGACAAGATAGGATTTCAGATCGGCATATACTTTTGGCAGCATATTCCGGTGCAGCCACACCATCGGCCCGTCGCCCTGTCGTGACATAAAGCCACCAGATTCATGATCGGCTTTCTCGTCATGGCAATTCGTCTGGAGACCGAACAACTCGTCAGCAATCGCGATTTTGAGATTGGAGCCCGGATTGTCGTCGCAGCCGATCACGAATTCATCGTAACGGTTGGGGATACCGGCGGCATAAAGCTCGTCAAAGAAATCAAGTTGTCCGGGCAGAACCTCATCATTTCGCGATACCAGTCCGAGCATGATCTTGTGCAACAGCAGGTTCCTGCCACCGCCGCTATAGGTTCTCAGGCGAATATCCGCATTATGATGCGCGCCGTTTTCGCTTAGGCCGAATGTGCTCAGATGCACATCACCATCAACGGCAATAATCGCCGCCAATGTGCTCACCGGGTTCGCGACTGAATTATATGTCGATGAAAGCTGGCGATACATACTCATCTTCAGGCCGCCTCAACAAAATCGGCATAGCCGCGTGCTTCGAGCTCATGCGCCAGCTCAGGCCCGCCGGTCTTGACGATACGACCCTTGGCCAGAACATGCACGACATCCGGCACGATGTAATCGAGAAGACGCTGGTAGTGCGTGATGACAAGGAAAGACCGGCTTTGTGCACGCAGCTTGTTAACCCCGTCCGCGACGATCTTGAGCGCATCGATATCGAGACCTGAATCGGTCTCATCGAGAATGCACATTTTCGGCTCAAGCAGCGCCATCTGCAGAACTTCGTTGCGCTTCTTCTCACCGCCGGAGAAGCCGACATTGACCGGACGCTTGAGCATCTCGTTATCGATGCCCAGTTCCTTGGTCTTGGTTTTCATCAATTTGAGGAAATCAAGCGCGTCCATTTCCTTCTCGCCTTTCTGGCGGCGAATGGCATTAAGCGCGGTTTTCAGGAAAGTCGTCATCTGAACGCCGGGAATTTCAATCGGGTACTGGAACGCGAGAAACATACCAGCAGCCGCGCGTTCTTCCGGCGGCAGTTCAAGGATGTTGACACCGTCGAGCAGGATTTCGCCGCCCGTGACTTCGTAATCCGCACGGCCCGCAAGGACGTAAGATAGCGTGGATTTTCCCGCGCCGTTCGGCCCCATGATGGCATGCACCTTGCCCGCCTCGATCGTCAGGTTGAGACCGTTCAGGATTTGCTTGCCGTCAATTTCGGCAGTGAGGTTTTTAATTTCGAGTAGCATCACGCACCTTTCGTCATTCCCCGAATGGCATCAGCCATTCTAGGGGAATCCAGAGACAGCTCTAGCCGTTCAGTATTTTGTACAAGTCGTTCCATTCTTTGTTTTCTTTTTCTATAAGTTTAATTTTAGCATCCCTTGTATACTTCTTGAGGCGTTTTTCACGATGAAGGCCAGTTTCAGCATCATCATAAACCTCATAATAAACAAGAATCTTTACATTATGCTGCTTCGTAAATCCTTCAGCCAATTCTTCCTTGTGTTCATAAATTCGCCTTTGAAGATCGGATGTCACCCCAGTGTAAAGAGTTCCATTCCTGCGGCTGGCAAGCATATAAACATAAAATTTCTTCTCCATTTACCCCTCGTTTATGGATCGCCTTAGAATGGCTAAGCCATTCAGGCGATGACGTATGTGCTAGAAGCCCTCCTTGCGAATATTCTGTCTTGCACGCATGATGCGATACAGCCCCGCAGCGCTGATCGTCGCCCAGCAGAATTCTTGTGAGATGACACCCAGATCCCCGCCGTCGAATTCATAGGCGGCGGCGATCATGACCATCGCAGCGGCAATGCCGTTCGTCGCGAAGAAGCGATAGTCCGATGTTCTGATAAATCCTCTTTCATAGAGGAAATACATAAGCGGACCGCCGCAGGAACCGATGATCCCGATCATGGTCATAAATTCGTGCATCTAGAAATTGTCCTTGCTCTGGGCTTTTTTTTGCTTCACCAGCTTGTAAATACCTGTGAAGCTGATCACCATCCAGCACAGCTCCTGCGCAACGGCCCCAAGATCGCCGCCATCGAAATCATACATGGCTCCGATCAATATCAGGAGTGCGCCCACGCCGTTCAAAGCGTAGTACCAGATATCACTCGACTTGGCGTAACCGCGCTCGAGACAGAAATACATAAGGATACAAAAGATCGATCCCAAAACGCCTATAATTGTAAAAACCGAGTCCATTATCCAACACTCCCCTCAAGTGAAATTGCGACAAGTTTTTGCGCCTCGACGGCGAATTCCATCGGCAGGTTCTGCATGACCTCGCGGCAGAAACCGTTGACGATCAGCGCGGTCGCCTCTTCGGCGGAAAGTCCGCGCTGCTGGCAATAGAACAGCTGGTCTTCCGAGATCTTCGAAGTCGTCGCTTCGTGTTCGAGCTTCGCCGTGCGGTTTTTGCTCTCGATATAGGGAACCGTATGCGCGCCGCACTGATCGCCGATCAGCAGGGAGTCGCATTGCGTAAAGTTACGCGCGCCTTCGGCACCGGCAAGGATTTTCACCTGCCCGCGATAGGTTGAATCGGATTTGCCGGCCGAGATTGTCTTCGCAATGATGCGTGACTTCGTGTTCTTGCCCATATGGATCATCTTGGTGCCGGTATCGGCCTGCTGATAACCGTTCGTGATGGCGACCGAATAGAATTCGCCCTGGCTGTTATCGCCCTTGAGGATACAGCTCGGGTATTTCCATGTGATTGCCGAGCCGGTTTCGACCTGCGTCCATGAGATCTTGGAGTTACGGCCTTCGCACATGCCGCGCTTGGTCACGAAATTGTAAATGCCGCCCTTGCCGTATTCGTCGCCGGGATACCAGTTCTGAACGGTCGAGTATTTGATCTCGGCATCGTCATGGGCGACGAGTTCAACGACCGCCGCATGCATCTGGTTTTCATCGCGCATCGGCGCGGTGCAGCCTTCCAAGTACGACACATACGCGCCCTTATCGGCAATGATCAGCGTGCGCTCAAACTGGCCCGTATTCATCTCATTGATACGGAAGTAGGTCGACAGCTCCATCGGGCATTTCACACCCGGCGGGATATAGACGAACGACCCATCCGAGAACACGGCTGAATTCAGGCAGGCGTGCTTGTTATCGGCATACGGCACGACCGAACCGATATATTTCTTCACGAGATCAGGATAGTCGCGAATGGCTTCGGAGATCGCGCAGAAGATAACGCCCGCTTCCTTGAGCTTGCCTTTGAATGTCGTCGCAACCGAGACAGAGTCGAACACGACATCGACGGCGACACCGGCGAGCATCGCCTGTTCTTTGAGCGGAATGCCGAGCTTCTTGTAAGTCTCGAGCAGTTTTGGATCGACTTCATCGAGGCTTTTCGGTTTATCCGCCATCGATTTCGGTGCGGAATAGTAATAGGCATCCTGATAATCAAAGCCCGGATAGTTGAGCTTCGCCCAGTCGGGCTCCGGCATGGTCAGCCAGTGGCGGTAGGCTTTCAAACGCCATTCCAGCATCCATTCCGGCTCACCCTTTTTGGCGGAGATCAGGCGGACGATATCCTCGTTCAAACCTTTCGGGATTTTGTCGGATTCAATATCCGTGACGAAACCGGCTTCGTATTTTACAAGTCCCGCGACTTTCTCAATCGTATCTATATCAGGCATTAAATAACCTCAGCGTCATTCCGGCGAAGGCCGGAATCTTGTGCAGTATTCTCGAAAGATCCCGGCGTCCGCCGGGATGACGGAACCGAAATCAACAGATCGGACAACGGCAAGCCGTCGAGCGCATTCTTGATCGTCGCATTTACTTTCTGCCATTTACCGGACATCGGGCAGATGCTTTCGATCCCGCATTCGTCATCGCTGCCTTCGACGCAGGCTGTCAGCGCAATCGGGCCTTCGAGCGCGGTGATCAGTTCGGTGACAGAAATCTCCGCCGGGTCGCGCTCAAGCATATAGCCGCCATTGACACCGCGCGTCGAAGTGATGACGCCTTCCTTGGAAAGAAGCTTCAGCACTTTGGCCACCGTCGGCTCGGGGATTCCGCTCGCCGCCGACAGTCCGGCAGCCGTCATCAGCTTTTCCCGGTCACGGGCCAGCAGGCTTAGAACGACGACAGCGTAATCGCTTAATTTTGACAGTTTGATCATTTCAATAATCCGTACGCTTTTAGTACTCTTTTGGGTCGAGATTATCAAGGATAAATCCGCGTTTTATTAAGAAAATGGCCGTTTAAGTACCTGAAACCATTACAATCCCGTCCATAGGAGAGATGCCATGAGTCGTTATCAGGTCCCGGTCTATACGCTAACCATATTTCTCAGCGCGTTTCTTCTTTTCGTCTTCCAGCCCATGGTCGGCAAATTCCTGCTGCCGCTGCTCGGCGGCACGCCCTCGGTGTGGAATACGGCGATGCTGTTCTTCCAGCTCCTGCTCCTCGCCGGTTATATCTATGCGCATATTCTCTCGCATATCCAAAACCCGAGAGCGCAGGCGATGCTTCATATCGCGCTGATGGCGATCGCCGCCTTCGCGCTGCCGCTCGCCCTGCCCGCGACGCTCGAACCTATCGGTCTGCATCCCGTCTGGTGGCAGCTTAAAACCATGATCGGCATGGCCGCCGGGCCGTTCTTTATTTTATCAGCTTCGGCACCGCTCCTGCAGAAATGGTTCTCGCGTACCAAACACCCGGATGCGCAGAATCCGTATTTTCTCTACTCGGCTAGCAATATCGGCTCGATGCTCGCACTGCTCAGTTACCCGATCGTCACCGAGCCCCTGTTCGGCCTGCACCAGCAATCTCTCATGTGGGCCATAGGATATGGCGCGCTCGCCTGTCTCTTTATTTTCTGCGCGGCGACATCGAAATTCGAGCCCGAAGTCAAAGTCGAAACATCGGCGAGCGAAGATAACATCACCTGGAAACGTCGATTTACATGGGTTTTCCTTGCTTTCTGCCCATCCTCATTAATGCTCGGTTACACGACCTATATTACGACGGATATAGCGTCGGTTCCGCTTTTCTGGGTAATACCTCTCGCGCTCTATCTCGGCACGTTCATCATCGCCTTCTCGAACAAGCCGTATTTCTCGCTGCCCGTGACACGCATCCTGCAGGGCATATTGCTGGTCTTCCTGCTTTTCGTCATGGTATCACATATCAATAATGGCCAATGGACATGGCTCGTCATGCACGGCCTGCTGTTCTTCTTCACCGCGCTCATGTGCCATCAGGAAGCCGTCGCGCTGAAACCAAAAGTATCGAAACTGACCGAGTTCTATCTGTTTATTTCACTCGGCGGCGCATTGGGCGGCGTATTCAATTCATTAATAGCTCCGGTAATATTCAAGCTTCCTTACGAATATTTCCTCGTGATCCTGTTGTCGGTTTTCGCGCGCTATGCCTCTCTGCCGCTCGCGGCTGACAAGGAATTTGCGAAAGCCGGAAAGAATGACTGGAAAGCATATGCGTTGTTTCCCGGCGTAATGATCATCGGTGCCACTGCCGCCCTCACCGATACGAACTGGGTCATGCTTGCCCTCGCATTCATTGTATTTGCACTGTCTTTCGGGCTTCTGGACAAGCGCGTCGCATTTCTGACGACCTTTATCGTCATCGGGATTTTCAATCCGCCCTATTCCTATTCGAAACTGCGCGACAGCATCCTGATCGAGCGCAACTTCTTCGGTGTGCTGCGCATTCAGGATTATACAGCCTCAGGCGAGCGGGTATTGAGCAACGGGACGACGACACATGGCTCGCAGGCGCTGAGCAAAAATTTCAAGAGAACGCCCCTGACCTATTACTATCCGCTCGGCTCCGCCGGCGATATCTTCGGCATTCTTGATGACATCAAGACGAAAACACCGCAGAAAGTCGCGGCGCTCGGCCTCGGTGTCGGCAGCATTTCCTGTTACAAGCATGCGGGCCGCAGCTTTGACTTCTATGAAATCAACCCGGCGGTGATCGACATCACGCAGAACCCAAAATACTTCTCATACCTGCATGATTGCGGCAGCCCTTATAAAATAGTGATGGGCGATGCGCGGCAGGAAATCGCAAAAGCCCCGGATCACAGCTATGACCTGATCTTCGTCGATGTGTTCAGCTCGGATAATATCCCAATGCATATCCTGACCGTCGAGGCCATGCAGATCTATAAACAGAAACTGAAACCCGGCGGGATCATCGTCGTCCATGTGTCGAACCGCTTCTTCACGCTCAAGAACGAGGTCGCCGCCATCGGCCACACGCTCGGCCTGACGACGCTTTCGAAAATGTCCGTCGGCGGCAAGGTGATGGGAACCGATATCCAGTATTATCCGAGTATCTATACGGTACTCACCGATAATACGCGTCTAACGGACAAGTTCGAGGCTAAAGGCTGGCTTGAGCTGAAAACGCCTGAAAAAATGCATCCATGGACGGATGATTACGCGAACATCGTCCGCGCCTTCAATATATGGAAGTCCCTATGGAAGTAACGGGGAAGTGATTTACGCGATATCCATCTTCAGAAGCGTTTGACAGACTGTTTTGTATACGCTGTACACTTTTTCCAGTTCCTGAAGATCGACCTTTTCATTGGCCGCATGCAGGCCGGAAAATGGCAGGCCATAACCTGCCGTGGCATCGATCCCGAGGCCCGTGAGATAGCATCCAATATTGGACGGCGCGCAGATTTTCTCCGTAACTGGAGTAAATGAATGAAGCGCGAGGCTGTGGCGGAAAGCCTGCCTTAATTCAGAATTCTCAGACAACGCAAAAGGCGGTTCAGATGAGATGTTCTTCACATTACTTTGCCGTTCCGCCGGAATTTTAAATTTCCTGTCATGGTCTTCCACCAGAGCCGCGACGAAACTGTCGGCGGCCTCGCGGTTGAAAGACGGGGTCAGGCGAACGTCGATCTTGATAACCGCTTTTGACGGGACGACAGAAAACCCGTCCCCGCTTTCTGCGCCGACCACCGTAACCTTGGGAACGAACGGAAATTCGTCTGATGCACTAATTTCAGGCTTAACCTGAAAGGCCGTGATTAAATCACCCATACGGACAGCGGCGTTATCGACCGGGTCTTTCCTTGCGCCGCTATGTTCGGCCACGCCGTTCAGGGTAATTTCGTAACGGGAAAAACCACGCGCGCCGGTAATGACTTCGTCATCGCCCGGATAGCCGATCATAAGCCCGTCGGGTTTATACCCTTGCGCGATCGCAGTCTTAATGCCGCCGAAATTTCCCGTATGCTCGTCCGCATCGAGAACAAGGAGAAGATTTCCATGCATGTATTTCGCCCGCGCGGAGAGTTCCTGAAACAGATGCATGAACATGGACACGGCAATCTTTGAATCACATGCGCCACGCCCATACAGGAACCGGCCATCGAATTCGCCGGAAAACGGATCGCGATCCCATGCATCACGATTGCCGTCCTCGGCCGTATCGAGACAGGCGTTAAGGCACCAGGTCTTGCCCGGCTGCGCGCCCTCGACTTTGCTTACCAGAACGACAGGACCGTTCTCATCTTTAAGAATTTCAGAGGAAATGCCTAAACTATCGGCAAAAAAAGACGCTGCGCGAAGAATAATCCCAGGATCGTCCCGGCCGCCGCGGCTGGGAATTCTTACTAAACGCTGGGCGAAAGATATGATGGAGTTCTTATCCATACCCCATCATTATCAGAAATCACTTCGTTTTTTCAAACTTAATATCGGGGTTCTTGTCCTGGGTATCGTTCAAATGCCAGGCGTTGCGAGCCATAAAGACCGGGTCGCCGTCATGGTCCGTCGCCGTCGCGCTGCGGTTATTATCAAGGAAAGTCTTTAATTTCGCAGGATCGGATGCTTTCACCCAGCGGGCCGTATAAAGGCTGGTCTGTTCGAATTTGACGGGCAGTGAATATTCGGTGCGGATACGATCCCCGAGAACGTCGAATTGCAGCATACCGACAACGCCGACGATCCAACTATTCTCGTAAAGCGGTTTGAACACGCGCGCGACACCTTCCTCGGCGAGCTGCTGCAACGCATTGCCAAGATGCTTGGCTTTCATCGGGTCTTCCGGCAGGACGCGTTGCAGATATTCAGGCGCGAAAGACGGGATACCTGTGAAAGTCAGTTTCTCACCTTCGGTCAATACATCGCCAATACGCAGGTTTCCATGGTTCGGGATGCCGATGATATCGCCGGCATAGGCTTCTTCCGCCATCTCGCGCTCCTGCGCGAAGAACAGCAAAGGAGAATGAATGATCAGCGCCTTGTCGGTGCGCACAGGCGTGAGTTTCATCCCGCGCTTGAACGTGCCGGAACATAGTCGCGTAAAGGTGATGCGGTCACGGTGTTTCGGGTCCATATTGGCCTGGATTTTAAATACGAAGCCTGTGACCTTGTTCTCATGCGGATCGACAAGGCGCTGCGCCGTCGTCTGCGGGCGCGGAGATGGCGCATAACGGCCGATCCCTTCAAGCAATTCTTTGATGCCAAAATTGTTGACGGCTGAACCAAAGAATACAGGTGTCATATCACCCGCCAGATAGGCTTCACGATCAAAGGGCGGGCAAACGCCGCGGATCATCTCAACATCTTCACGCAATTTTGCCGCCAGATCGGCAGGCAATTTCTGATCGATCATCGGATCGCCGAGGCCCGAACAAGTGAAGGTTTCAAGCAGCGCTGCACCCTTACTGCGATCGAATAAAACGAGCTGGTCGTTGATTAAATCATAACAGCCTTTGAAATCGCGCCCCATGCCGATCGGCCAGCTAGCTGGAATAACTTCCAGCTGCAGTTTCTCGGCAACTTCGTCCATGAGGACGAACGGATCCTGACCTTCACGGTCCATCTTGTTGATGAAGGTGATGATAGGAATATTGCGCATACGGCAGACTTCGAACAGCTTGAGCGTCTGGCTTTCAATACCTTTGGCAACGTCCAGGACCATGATCGCACTGTCAACGGCAGTCAGGGTGCGATAGGTATCTTCCGAGAAATCCTCGTGACCCGGTGTATCGAGAAGATTGAATGTGATGCCGCTGTAATCAAATGTCATAACCGACGAAGCAACGGAAATACCGCGCTCCTGTTCGACCTTCATCCAGTCGGACCGCGCGCGGCGGCGATCGCCCTTCGCCTTGACCGCGCCCGCAAGCTCGATCGCGCCGCCGAACAGCAGCAGCTTTTCAGTCAGCGTGGTTTTACCGGCATCCGGGTGCGCGATGATCGCGAAGGTTCTGCGTTGATCGACAATAGACATCTAGAGAATAATTTCGCCTTCAAAGGGATTCTGTTTCGTGCGGTCTTCCACCTCGATGGCCCAGACATCCGGGTCACGTTCAACCGCGCGGCGAATATAGGCATCAGCCTCGGATTCCGCAACCCAATTGCCCTTCAGGGCCGCCATCCAGCCAAATTTGCCGTTTTCATTGCGTATTTGGGTTAAAACCAGGCATCCGTCCGTCAGAGAATTGATCTTTAAAATGACCGTGCCGGAGTAATAAGCGCCCTTGTTGGCGATGTAATAAGGAATGGCTTTCTGGGTCAGAAGGCGCAATTGAGCCTCGATCCACAGGCCTGCCGGCAGCCGCTCTTCGCTCATAACGTTCCCTCTCCCATAGGGAGAGGGTTAGGGAGAGGGGTTTGGATACCAAGAATTGTATTCTCCAACTCCGCATAAACGCCTTCAGGGTTTCGCAAGATTTCCTCATTCCAGTATCTTTTGACATGAAACCCTGCGGATTTCAGATTTTCAGATCTAACCGCATCATTTTCAGGAGTATGCTGAGCACCATCAATTTCAACAATCAAATTCAAACTTAAACACACGAAGTCGACAATATAACCATTAATCTGTATTTGGCGCTTGAATTTTAGACCGTGAAATCTATTAGCGCGCACCATAGACCAGAATATTTTTTCGGCTTCCGTCTGGTTTGCTCGAAGCTGTTTTGAAAACTTAAGAAGAACCGACATGCCTATCCCCTCTCCCAACCCTCTCCCTCTGGGAGAGGGCTATATGTTAATGCAAATGCCCGGCGTTGATCCAGCTCTCGACCTTAAGGCGTGCCGCCATCTGTGAATCTTCCGGGTGATGATGGTGATAGACGATGCATGCGGCATCGAGCGCATAGCTTTTCGGCAGCTTATGCTCTTCCGTCAGCCCGCGATAGGCATTCAACACCGCAGACTTGCAGACACAGGGTTTGGGATCGTCTTTTAAGTCGCACATTATTTCGCCAGTTTCTTGCCATAGAGTTCAAGACGGTGATCGACGAGTTCAAAACCAAGTTCGTTGGCGATCTTTTCTTTGAGCTTTTCGATCTCATCATTCTGGAATTCAATAACCTGCCCCGTCTCGAGATCGATCAGGTGATGGTGATGTTCAACATTAGTTTCATAGCGCGAGAAATTTTCCTTGAATTCATGGCGGACGATCAGGTCCATTTCGTCGAGAAGACTCAGCGTGCGGTATACGGTTGCGATACTGATGGATGAGTCTCTTTGTTTTGCGCGCTCGAAAACTGTTTCGACGGAAGGATGATCTTGTGCATCTTCAAGCACCTGAAGAATGGTGCGGCGCTGGCCTGTCATTTTGAGGCCTGAATCCGCGCAGCGCTGAATAAGTTGTTTCATTGGTCAATCTCCCGTCATATCCATTGGAAGCATCGATTTTAGCCAGTAAAAAACCTGCTGGCAACCGGCTTAATAGGCGCTTGCCGTCAAGGTCGGGCGTAAAACGCGGCGTGCCGGGAAAGATAGCGTTACAACAGTACCCTTTCCGGCATCTGAATCAAGGTGAAGGCTTCCGCCATGCAGTTCGACCATGGCTTTCGCAAGCGGCAAACCAAGTCCCGTACCCTGATTTTCCTTGGCCGCATGCGCAGAATCGTAAATCTGGCCGAACGGCTCAAGCGCGCGTTTGATCTTGTTTTTTGGAATTCCGATACCCGTATCCCTGACCGTGATCGTCATTTCCCCGTCACTATTAAGGCCGGATTCAATATCAATCGCACCGCCACGGCGTGAAAATTTAACAGCGTTGCTAACAAGATTGATCAGCACCTGACGTAACAGCCTTGGATCGGCATGCAATGCTGGCATATTCTTTTCAACTTTCGAATTCAGGACAATGCCACCGCTAAAGGCACGCGATGCCATCATCCGCATCACGGATTCAATGGCTTCCTGAACATCGACATCCTGCTCATCAAGATCGACGCGTCCCGCCTCGATCTTCGACATATCGAGAACTTCATTGATAATGTCGAGCAGATGGCGTGCGGATGTATGTATATCACCCATATATTCCTGGTATTTTGCGTTACCCAGAGGGCCGAACGTGCCCTTCTCCATCATTTCGGAGAAACCGATAATTGCATTGAGCGGTGTTCTCAGTTCGTGCGACATATTGGCAAGGAAAGCAGATTTCGCAAGGTTCGCGGCATCGGCCTGTTCTTTGGCAACGCGCAACGACAATTCCATCTGCTTGCGCGGCGTAATATCCATGATCGTCGTGACCTGGAAACGGCGACGTTGCGATAGTTCAAGCGTCGCAGTCGTGAACAGCGTATTCACGATCGAGCCGTCATGGCGGATCATTTTCATCTCGCCAGATGCACGGCGGCCGCCACGCAAGTATGAATCATGATTGTCGCGGGCCTGATCATGTTCGTCCGGCGTAATCAGGAAGATAAAATCCTCGCCGATCACCTGATCGCGCGACCAGCCGAAAGTACGCACGAAAGCTTCGTTCACACGCACGACACGGCGGTTGTGGTCGCTCACAACGATACTGATTTCAGACACATCGAAAATAGAAGTCAAAAGCGAGATCGCGTCATCGCGCTCGCGCTCGAGAATGGATTCATCGGATGAATTCGGTTGCGCCATCAGGTCGAGCATGACGACCTGCCCCGAAATATCGAGAAGCGGATTGATCCAGAAACCGAACACGCGCAATCCGCCAGGGAAGCTCGGCAGCGCCTGGATCGTCACCGGCACTTTCTGTTTGAAACAGACTTCGAACGCCTGCTCGAAATGGCGGGCGTTTTCGGAGTCCATGAAATCGTAAACCTGGCGGCCGATGATCTGTTCTTCCTTGCGGTTGAAATAATCAAGTGCGCGGCGGTTTGCTTCCTCGATGACAAAATGCTTCCCGTCCGGCTTGATAAGCAGCCGGGGAACGGGCATCGCGTCAAAAAGGGCTTTGTGATCAATCATAATAAGTTCTACTCAGTGCGGTTCGAAATTGAGGAAGCGCACTTTTAACCCCCGAGTCTTAACAAATACTAAAAATTCAAAAAAATTAGGCAGTGCCGAACAATCTGTCGCCCGCATCCCCTAATCCGGGCACAATATAGGCCTTCTCATTGAGATGGCTATCGAGTGCCGCAGTGTAAATTACTATATCAGGGTGTGATTTATGAAAGGTTGCCACGCCTTCAGGGGCGGCAACCAGCGCCATAAAGATAATATTGGCGGGTGAGACCCCGCGCTTGATTAGGATATCGGCCGCGTACACGGAAGAATTCCCCGTTGCCAGCATGGGATCGACCAGCATGAAAATCTGTTTTTTGATTTCCGGCAGGCGGATCAGATACTCATTGGGTTTTTGCGTATCATGATCGCGATAGACACCGATATGGCCGACGGAAGCTGTCGAGAAAATCTTGTGCAGCCCGGCGACCATGCCAAGCCCGGCGCGCAGAATGGGAACGATAACGATATCGGGATTTTCAAGAACCGGCAGCGAGGCTTTCACCAGCGGTGTTTCGATCTCGACAAGTTTCGTGCGCAGTTTCTCGGTGACGGCGTAAGCCATCAGGTGTGAAATTTCTTCAAGCAGCGCGCGGAACTGTTCAGTCGATGTCTCTTTACGACGCAACGTCGTCAACTTATCCTGAACAACCGGATGATCGACGACGTAAAGATTGGGAAATTCTTTCGGCTGCTGCATGGAATTATTTCGCGTCTTTCATGCTAGTGACGAAACGCTGCAACGGGCTTAAATCCTCGTATTTAGCGGATTGTCCGCCGCCGGCGCTGGCGATCTGCGTCAGGTCTTTCTCTATATTGGTGAGAAATACATTCATATCGTCCTCAGGATCAGGCTCCGCGACACAGCTTGAGAAAGTAAAATCGGCTTCGAGATTTTTAAGCTCGACGCGCAGGCGTTCGATAAAACGCATGCCGCCTTTGAGGTCGGAATGTTTAAGCCCGATCAGCAGATCTGTATCCCCCATGCGATACACATCGTCAAAACTGCGAATGCACCGGCGTAAAGCCTCGGAAATGGTTCTTAGCTTCACGTTTCTGGCTTCGGCATCTTCACTGTCGTCGACCCGAAGCATCGCGACCGAGAATGGATTACCGCGGCGGGCCCGGCGCTCCAGCTCACGCTTCAGCTCTATCATCAAAACTGAATTGTTCTTGAAACCCGTCAGGCTGTCGATGCCGTGACCCGAGAGAAGACTGTCATTTTCGATCTGGTTGAGACGCGCCATAAAATCTTCATAGGCCTGCATGAATTGCTGGAAAGCCTCGCGCGGCGGCGGCTGGCTCGCCTTCGCCTTGACCAGCGCAGCCTGTAATGTCGCGGCGCTCGCCTTTACCTGGTCGAGAAAGATTTTTTGAATGCTGGACTGGGTCTGGGAATTATCAATCCACCCCAGATAGGATTTTGGAAGAATAAATCCAAAACTTTCCGATTGCTCCTTGTAGAACAGCGCGGCCAGGGCCAGCGACAACCAGTTCTGGCAATCTTCCATGATTTCAACAATAGGCTGGGTATCAGGCTTCTGGGGAGTATCGGTCATACCCAATACTATACCGAATTGGCCTTTATTCTGGAAGCCATTCCTTGCGGAGCTGGTCCAAAGTGTCGGTTTTAATGGCTTCCCTGATTTCACGCATCAGTTTGGCGATAGTCGCGACGTTATGCTGGCTGATGATCTGGAAGGCCAGCAATTCCTCGGATTTCATCAAATGATGGACATAGGCCTTGGTATAATAGGCGGATGATGCCAGCCCCAGCGTTTCATCGAGCGGAGATTCATCGTCCCGGTACTGGGCGTTCAGAATATTAATGAATCCGCGCGGATTGCCTTTCATCGATACTCGTCCGTGACGTGCCTCTCGCGTAGGGGTGACGCAATCAAACGTATCCATCCCCATTTTAACGCCTTCAAAAATATCCTCGATTTTCCCGATCCCCAGCAAATGAACCGGGCGCTCAGGGTGCAGACGACCGACAAGCCATGACAGGATTTCATAGAAATGAACCTTGGTCCCGCCGAGACATCCCCCCACAGCCGTTCCGAAGAACGGGCGATCGACTGTATAGGCTGCACTCTCTTCACGCAGGTCGCGATAGACACCACCCTGTACCACGCCATAAACCCCTTGCGTACCGTCATGCGATTTTTCAAACGCCTGAAGGGAGCGATCTCCCCAGCGATGGCTCATACCCATCGATTTTTCGGTATATTCGCGCTCGGCGTGGTATGGCGTGCACTCATCCATCTGGACGACGAAATCCGCGCCGATCTTGCGCTGGATATCCATGGACGTTTCAGGACTGAGATTGAGAATACCTCCACCGCGATAAGAGCGGAAAATGGCACCGTCTTTTTCATCGATACGGATCAATGACTGGTTTTGTCCCGGCGCTTTACGTCCCTTGATTTCATCGGCACCAGCGCTGCCCGTGCCAAGCGAGAAAATCTGGTAGCCGCCGCTATCCGTCAAGGTCGGACCTTTCCAGCCCATGAATTTGGACAGTCCACCCATTTTCTGAACGAGATCAGGGCCCGGCTGAACCAGCAGGTGATAGGTATTCGACAACACCATGTCGGCTCCCGCTTCGCGCAGCTGCATCGGTGAGAGTCCCTTAACCGTCGCTTTCGTACCGACGAAGATAAAGTTCGGCGTTTCAATAGAACCGTGCGGCGTATTCAAACGTCCGAGACGCGCAGCGGATTTCGAATCCTTTTTCAGGATCTCGAAAGACATGTTGGGATATTCGAGATTGGGAACGGCAGACATTTTTACTAAACCTTTTAGCCCACATAGAGATCCCCGCTTTCGCGGGGATGACAATCTTTTAGAAATTGTAGCTTAACGTGAATTAAGCAGCTGCCTTTTTAGCAATCGCTTTTTCAACGCGGGTCTTCAGAGAGTGAAGATCTTCGCTCAGTTTTGTTTTTGGTGTGCTGACCAGGAATGCATCCAGACCGCCTTTGTGGTCCAGTGTGCGCATGCCAGCCGCAGAAATGCGGATAGAGACAGTCGTGCCCAGCGCTTCGCTAAACAGGGTTGTGTCCTGTACGTTAGGGAAGAAGGTACGACGCGTCTTGTTGTTCGCGTGGGAAACTTTGTTTCCGAACATTACTTTTTTACCGGTCACTTGGCACTTGCGGCTCATGACGAAAATCCTTGTATTTTAGTGGGCTTTAGCTATTTCAAATCTGGCAGGAACATATAGGAACGGTTCCCCCGCCGTCAAGAATAATGTTAAGGTTTTTACATGACACAAGAATCCGCCCAACTACAGGAAATTAAAGACCTTATAAGCTCGATCGCGCAGGGCGATAAAGCCCCCGCAAAGACGGTTTCCGACTGGATCGAGGGATCACAGAAGTCCTGCTCTCCCAAGCTTAACCACGTCCGGGTCGCCCTTTTCTTCGCCCATCACGGCTTTGCCGAGAAACTCAAGATCACCGATCTTAATTTTGATAAATATGTAAAAGACAATATCGAGGGGACCGGCAAGCTCAACCGCCTCTGCCAGGCCGCGAACACCGATTTACGCCTTTATGAGATGGATACCGACACCCCTACGGCCAATTGCCTTGAGGGAGATTCGGCCTCAAAACCGGCCATGCTGATAGACGATATGGTCAAAGCGATAGCCTACGGGATGATGTCGGTCGAACCGGGGAGCGATTTGATGGCGGCCTCCGCCTTCGGCCATGGATCAGATGCCAGCGCCAAGGCCTTGTTAAGCCTGCATAATGGCATTTCTGCGGACGACCTCACCAGCACCCGCCTTTTAAAGGCCAATCAGGGCCGCACCGGCTTCGCCGCCCTTCAGCATATTGGCGGTTACGAGATCGCCGCCCTTTGCGGCATGGTCATCGCCGCCCGCCTCGCCCAGATCCCGGCCCTTCTTGAAGGCGAAACAGGGGCCGCCGTACTGGCCATCCTCAAACAGGAAAACCCCGGTATCGTCGACCATTGCGCTTTGACCGGCTGGAACGAGCTTCAATCAACGGCGGAAGTACCGTTCTTTGGCCTGCCGCATGCAGTTCCAAAAGAGCCGGGACTTGCCATTTCAAGCCTGATCCCGCTTCTTAAAAACCAGATGATCCTGCAGAGTACATGAAAGTAAACGGAGCAATCGCCAGCCAGGTCCTGATCAGCGCGCGCTGGATTGCCATTGCGGGCCAACTGACGGCGATCCTGCTCTCCCATTACCGCCTGCATCTCCAGCTTCCTGTTGAGACCTGCCTGACTACTATTCTTGTGTCGGTCTTTATCAATCTCTACGCGACGCTTCGCGACAAGAAGACGATCTCAAGCACAAAAGCCGCAACGTATCTCTGCTGTGATATTTTCCAGTTAAGCCTGATCATCTTCCTGACCGGCGGACTGGCGAATCCGTTTTTTATGTTGCTGCTCTGCCCGGTCGTGATCGGCGCAACACTTCTCTCTTTAAGGCAGATCGTACTGCTGATTTTCCTGAGCGTATTAAGCGTCGTACTGCTCGCGCATTTTTTCGTACCTCTTGCTTTACCGCCAACGCAGGCAGGCTCGCCGCACAACCTGATCCTGATGGGGCATTTTATCGCCTTCTCTCTGACCGCTGTTTTCTCGGCGATTTTCGGCTGGCGCTTATCCAATGAAAACCGCGCGATCCAGCGTTCGCATGACGAGATACAAATGATTATCTCACAGAAGAAACATCTGAATTCGCTTGGCGCGCAGGCCGCCGCCGCCGCGCATGAAATCGGCAGCCCGTTAAGCACGATTGCGGTCGCCGCGGGAGAGCTTGCCAACGAGGCCGGAAAAGACTCCCCTTTCGCCGACGATATACAATTGATCATTGCGCAAGTGGAACGCTGCAAAAAAATCCTCCAGAAATTCGGCGAAGAACCGGACAGCCAGACCAGTGAATATATCCTTGCGCCTCTGCCCCTGACCCGCCTGATCCATGAGATCGCCGAGAATTTCGGCCATGAAAATCCGGGCATCACGATTCAGATCGAAGATAATCTGACAAACTCCGTCATTATCCCGCAAAAACCTGAAATCGTGCATAGTCTCGGTGTCTACATCCAGAACGCGATCCAGAGGGCGAGCCAACTTGTCACACTGACATGTTCAGAGAACAAGGATATGGTGTTGATCCAGATCAGCGATGATGGTCCGGGTTTTGATACGGAGATCATTTCAACGCTCGGCCAGCCATTGAAAGCTTTCAGACCCGACGGGTACGGCAGCAAGCGGCTCGGAATTTTCATCGCCCAGAACCTTCTTGAGGAACTCGGCGCGCGGACTGTCTATTCGAACGATTTAAATACCGGCGGCGCAATCGTCGCCATCCACTGGGCCAAAGATAAAATAGGATAGGATGATTTTTAATTTATCTGTCATCCTGAGCGAATGCGAAGGATCTTGCTGCTTTCAAATCAGATGCTTCGCTTATGCTCAGCATGACAATACAGGCGTGATTTAATATGGAAGAAACGGTAAATCTTAAAGGCAATCTTCTTATCATCGACGATGATGAAGTGTTATGCGACCGCCTTGCGAAAGCAATGCAGAAGCGCGGTTACGAAGTCCGTACCGCCTATACGGTTGCAAATGGCATCGCAGCGGCAAAGGAATTCGAACCGGAATTCGCGATTATCGATCTGCGCCTGTCAGACGGAAACGGACTTCAGATCGTCGAGAAAATCCGCGAGATCGTCGATGACTGCCGCATCGTGATGCTCACGGCTTACGGTAATATCGCGACAGCCGTCGCTGCCGTAAAGGCCGGGGCCGTCGACTATCTCGCGAAACCTGCTGATGCCGATTCAATCGAGCGCGCTTTGCTTCAGCAAACTGACGGCGGAGAACTTCCCTCGCCGCCTGAAGACCCGATGCCGGCGGATCGCGTCAAATGGGAACATATTCTGCGGGTTCACGAACAATGCGGACGCAACGTGTCAGAAACCGCGCGCAGGCTTAAAATGCACCGCCGTACGCTCCAGCGCATTCTCTCCAAGCACGCACCGAGAGAAAATTAAGCCTTATAGCTGGAAAGCTGAATTTCTGAGAAATACTGCCAGCGAAGACAGGTCCATACCCGTCTCTTTACTCAACTCCAGTATTTCCTTGATAGCCCTGGCATCGGAACTATTACTTAAGGTAGAGACAACGCCATCTTTTTCTACCTGGATAGGGCTCGCGCCTTGTGCGATTTCACCAGCCGCCCGGTCAAAATTCCGTCCGAAATCGGTTCTGCTTTTTGCCTGAAAAGGCTTTTCCAGTTTTACAAGAAACCTGTTTTTGATCTTGTACTCGTATTCGCCTTTTTTAATTTTATCTCTGTCGCCATAGTTGCAAACTATGTCGCGCAGCTTGAATCCCAATGCCTGCGTCGCTTCGAAACAGAAAAGGATCATGCCCTGCCCGACGATAATTCCGCCGGTTTCACTGAAATCATTTGCGCCCTCACCTGCAAAGTTTTTGCGCATATCCGCAGCAAGAGGCGCAAAAGTAACAGGGTGCTGACCTTTTTCCTGAATCTTTTTTAACTTACTGATTATTGAATCGTTTAGGAGAGCCATACCCAGCCTTATTGGCTCAATTCTTTGGGTAACGTCCTGGGCGTTAAGAACGGCCGGACTCGAATTATACTTCGGCGCGCGCAGGAAAATTATATCTGCCCGTTTCGCAGGATCCCGGATCCAGTCACCGTTCATATATCCTTTGTAATTATCATAGCGACTTGGGGGAATTACTATGGCTTTTATCATTTTACTCTCTAACGCATTAAAGCGGAGACACTATCATATAAAAATTATGAAAATCAACAAAATGATATATTAAACCGTGAATGCCAGTTTCCATGCCAATAACCCGCCGACCAGCGCAGCGAAAACCAAAACATAGGCCATCACACTCATATAGATCGCGCGGCGGATATGGCCTTTATCAAGCCGTGCAGTTGCTGATTTCGGCCCGATCCATGAATGTTTAATCACGCTGCCCTCGAGATCCTCTACCGGCCCGCCCAGCGACACATTTAAAGCCCACGCCGTTGCGGTTAACGGGAACCCGCCTTCCGCATAGCGCGCCTTCCCTGCGCGCGAGAAAAACACTGGAAAAATTCTTGAGATCTGCGCGGTCGGCGTGAAGATCGCAGCGACCATCATGAAGATTCCTGAAATCACATTCGGCAGGAAACCGAAAAGCCGCTCAAGTTTCAAAACGAAATCGCCGAAGCTTTTCGAATAACCTTCCTTGGCCAATGCCCAGGACGCACAGGCAATCGCGGCATACAGATAAGCAAGCGGCAGACCGCCGAGCAGATACCAGAACAGCGGCGCGACAAACCCTTTGTCGAATGCTTTCGGCATATAGGCGATGCCGACGCGCGCGATCCCGAAATCATCGGTCGTGTTCAGATTGGTGCGCGTCGAAACAGCGATCGGCAGGTAACTGCCCTTCTCAAGTTTCGCGCCTTCTTTCAATGCCTGATACAACTTGGCAAGCGAAACCCACACCGCGCCACCCGACAGGGTAAAACTCAGCAGCATGATTTCCAGCGCGATGGAATGATAATAATGCGTCAGAACATAAAACGCGCCATAACCGATAGCACCACCGGTGACGATATAGAACAGGCCGAAGAACACACCGCGAAAAGCCAGCGACGAGGACTCGCGCTCGACCTTATAGGCCTTGCGCGCCGTATTCCCGTAAAGCCCGTCGAGCAGCTTCCATACCAGTGGATTGGCATTGCCGGAAAACGGCCCCGTTATATATCCTATAAGAGAAACTATTATAATCGCGCCCAGCGCCGCGAGAATTCGATCGGGGCTGCCTATGTCCGCGAGCATCTTATAGAAATTAAGTGAGTGCATGGAAAATCGCCTTGAAATGAGCTAGGATACGAACGCTGGGTTCCTGGCGCTCAATCTACCATCTTTAGGCCGCGTATTCACCTGAGTATTAACGGGCTTTCTCAAAAAATTAACCTTTCTGGCGTAAAAATTAACGAAAGAGGATATTCGTGCTTTATAAATTATACGACTGGCAACACGCCGTTTTGACTCCCGCCCGCTTCGGCGCAGAGATGACGAAAACGTTGTTCAACAACCCGTTCAATCCGCTTTCCTACACGAATATCGGCCGCACGATCGCAGCCTCATCCGAAGTTTTCGAACGCCTGACGCGCCGTTTCGGCAAACCTGATTTCGATCTGCCCTACACGATGATCGGTGGCAAACAAGTCGAAGTGACAGAAGAAACGATCGTCGAAAAGCCTTTCTGCTCCCTTCTCCATTTCAAACGCAACACCAAGCGCCGCGATCCGAAAGTCCTGATCGTCGCGCCGATGTCCGGTCACTTCGCGACGCTTCTGCGTGGTACGGTCGAAGCACTCCTGCCCCATCATGATGTCTATATCACCGACTGGGTCGATGCGCGGATGGTTCCGCTCAAGGAAGGCCGTTTCAATCTCGATGATTTTATCAATTACGTTCGCCAGTTTCTCTCGCTGCTCGGGCCCGACACGCATGTCATCGCGGTCTGCCAGCCGGCCCCGCCAACCCTTGCCGCCGTCGCCCTGATGGCCGGCGAGAACGATCCGAACCAGCCTCTCTCCATGACATTGATGGGCGGACCGATCGATACAAGAATTTCAAAAACCGCTGTCACTGAAACCGCCGAGACACGCCCGTTAAGCTGGTTCAAAAAAACGGTTATCGACGAAGTCCCGGTTTACTATCCCGGTGCGCATCGCAAGGTTTATCCCGGCTTCCTGCAACTCTCGGGCTTTATGTCGATGAATCTCGACCGTCACGTCGGCTCGCACATGCAGTTTTTCAAACATGTCGTGCAGGGCGACGGCGACAGCGCCGAGGCGCACCGTAAATTCTATAACGAATATAACGCAGTGATGGATCTCGATGCCGAGTTCTATCTGCAAACCGTTGAAGTCGTCTTCCAGAGACAGCTTCTGCCTAAGGGGCTGATGAAATGGCGCGATCCATTGACCGAACAATTGCACGACGTTCTGCCGAAGAAAATCGAGCGCACCGCGATCCTCACCGTTGAAGGCGAACTCGACGATATTTCATCGCGCGGGCAAACGACCGCCGCGCACGATCTTGCCTATAATCTTTCACAGGCAAAACAATTCCACCACTTTCAACTGGGCTGCGGCCATTACGGTATCTTCAATGGCCGTAAATGGAAAAACGAAATCATGCCGCGCGTGCGCCACTTCATGCGCGAGTTTGACAAAGGTTGCGATCCGATCCCCGAGATCGATCTGCAAGCCATTCCAGACAAAGCGCCGGAACGCTTCAACCGTGACAAGCACGGCATCGCCGCCACCCGTCGCTGGCTCAAGGAAAAAGAAGCCCAGGCCAAGGCCGAAGGCACCAAATCGAAGTTTTTCGAAGGCTCCGAGACTTAATTTATTGACATAATACATTAAATTCTGTATTTCAGAGGCATGCCATTAGTGCCCCTGACAGCTTTAACCGCCGATGACGTGCCGGAATACTATTACCGGGCGATCATCAACGCGTTTATGAAGACCCTGCCGGAGACAGAAACTGTGGTCGCCAAAGGTAAAAAGGTGAGCGCATGGGAATCCAGAAAGCCTAAGATTTTTGCAACGACAAGACCCGGTGATCTGAAACAAATTCTTATTGATGAAAACCTGTTCCATCCCGACTTTCCTGCCGAAGAAATAGCACGCGAAATTTTCAACCGCCACGCGTTTACCCGCGAACATCACGCCTATAGAAAAGCGATGGAAGCTTATGAGCAATTTCGTGCGGCAGAAAGAGACTACAAGCCCGAAATTGTCGAAAAAATAAAGGCGGAGTACATAAAAATTATTCCGTCTCTCAGAATATATAAAAGAGATCGCCATTCGGATAATACATACATAGTTAAAAATATAAGAAATTTTATGAAAGAGAACGGCATAGATATTTTACCGGCTCAAAATGAAGATTTCTTTTTAAGATATTTATATCTTCATAATTTCACCCGGGAAGAAGCTGCCTTTGCAGATAGCGCTCACCAGACTTTTTTGGAGATGAAAAATTCCAAACGCATGAAACTGCGCAACGCCTCCCCTGACGAGATAGGCGGCAGATGGGGCGACCAGACGATCGGCGCGCTGGTTCAAAGCGAATTCTTAGATGCCGCGTCCAAGGTAAAATCGGATATCGACGATTCCGCACTGTCGGGACGCAAGACTAAAACCGGTAAACCTCTTCCCACCGCTCAAATCAAAAAAGATTTCATCTGATATCGCAGCGCACCATTGAATTGATGCACTGCGTATAGCCCAAACAATAGCGAATCCGGCATCATTCCCGAGTCGACTGGGTTTTTTGGGGTTCCTCGATGAGTAGCGTTTCAGCTGCGATCCATCTAAGTAAAGATTTTACAAATCTGACACCTGTCAGAAAAACCATGCAGGTTGAATTATCTGGTGGCGGTGCGCATGGCGCATATGAATGCGGCGCACTAGAAATCCTCATGCCCTTTTGGATTGAAAGAGGTTTTGATATCAAACTGATCACGGGAGTAAGCGCAGGCGCAGTGAACGCTGCCCTTCTCTCTTATGCCATCAATTCCGGACAGCAGGACAAGCTCGATAAAATCATGGGCGGGTTCTGGGAGCATCTCGGCCGCAAGGGGGATACATATCTCAAGCCGATCCTCGATATGCAATCGCTGTCGAACACCTTCAATTATTTTGCACGGGCCGAAGATAAATTCCCGAATATCCCTTCCCTTGTCATGACGACCATGAAGATCGGCAAATCAGATATTCCTCTGCGCGAACTTAAAGATCTTTTGAAAGATCATATTCCGGCAGCAGGCTGGGAACAGATCAAAACCGGCAGGACGGAAACCTTTGTCGGCACGCTGCGCGTCGATGAGAAAACCGGCATTCGCTATCCCGTTCATTTCTCGGGCGCGGATATTTCCCCGGATACGATCGCCGCCTCGGCGGCCCTGCGCGATTTCGCGCCTTACCATGTGAACGGCACGCTTTACGAAGATGGCGGCTATGACAAGATCGGATTCTTCAAGGACGATTCAGAACATGCGACCGATGTGCTGTTCGCGATCGGCCTCAAGCCTCTGCGCAATGTCGCCGAACTGGAGAACCGCGACGGCGTAAAGACCGGCCAGCTGCATCACGATCTCGCGCGCTTCTATCAGAACCCGAACCGTACGACGCATATCGATTTCATCTGCCTCGACCACCCCGCCTACTGGAACGAGAGCAGCGCGATGAACAACACGTCGAAAAACATCAACATGCTTCGCGAGATGGGCCGTCAGGACGCTCTGAAATGGATCGCCGAACACGGCGCGACGTTCGGCATGAAATCGTCCTTCCAGCCGTCCGAAGCCCTGGTCAAAGCCCTCACCCCAACTCCCGCCCTTATCGCCGCTTAATAGTGGCGAATCCCGCCGCATGTTTGCTATGAATGAAACATGCCCAATTTCCAGGAGATTTCACCGCATCTGAATGTCCGCGTGTCGCAGCGCGCGCGCAATCTGTCGCTACGCCTCGACACTAAAGAGCGAAAAGTCCATCTGATCGTGCCGAAGCGCGCGAGCCTTAAGGCGGCTTATCAGTTCGCCTTCATAAACCAAGGCTGGATCAAGGAGAAGCTCAATACGCTGCCGCATCCCGTTCCCTATCACGACGGCGCGATCATTCCGGTTCTCGGGCGTAAATTGCGCCTGACCATCGATCATGACGAATGTTACAAACTCACCAAGATTTCGATCGAGGAAGACCGCTTGCTGGTGAAAACCCGGCTCGACGACCCGACAGGACGGATTACCCGGTTTCTGAAGAAACTGGCTGAAGAGGAATTCAAAGCCATCGCCGACGAGAAAGCCGCGCGGATCGGCAAGAAGGTGACCGTGCTGACCCTGCGCGATATGAAGTCCCGCTGGGGCAGTTGTTCAAAAGACGGACGCATGAGCCTGAACTGGCGGCTTATTTTCGCGCCGTTTGAGAGTTACGATTATGTGATTGCCCATGAAGTCGCGCACCTGACCCATGCCAATCATGGCAGCAATTTCTGGAAATTATGCGAAAAGTTATCCACAGACTTCTCAACAGGATCGAACTGGATTAGGGATAATGCTGCGGAACTGACACGCTTTGGTATTACGTCTATTGATCCAGAAACGATTGAAGAATAACCATCGCCGCATGGTTATCCACGGGTTTTCCCTTAGTTTTCCCGGAGTTACCCCCTATTTCTTCAACCAATGAATTAGCCCGGGCTGTTGATAACCTTTCATCCCAGAAAACAAACTTAGCCGACTGAATAGTCTTCAAAAGCTCAAGAACCGTGTCCCTGATCGCCTGGCAACGCTTACCTTCCGACCCATCCATATGAAGCGGCCAGCCCACCACAAGCCCCTTGGTTTCATACTGATCCATAAGCTTGAGCAGCGCCGCAGCATCGTCCTTGAGCCGCTTGCGCGCAATCACCGTCACCGGGGTCGCAATCCCTGTTCCAACATCCGCAAAAGCCACGCCAATCGAGGTTTTACTGATATCGAGCCCCAGCAGCTTTGCGCCGGGCTTAAGCGAGGATTTAAATTGGTCTGCGGGTACGATTGGCATTGTTTCCAATGGTTTAAATTGTTAAATGGTTAATAACAATCTGAATTGTCATTCTGAGGCCTCAGGCCGAAGAATCTTGCTAAAGGCAAGCGAGATCCTTCGCTTTGCTCAGGATGACAGCCTACTTGAGAGACAAACATGACGATCGACAAGACCACTGTCAAAAAAATAGCCACTTTGGCCCGTCTGGAAGTGACGGACAGCGATATTGAATATTTTGCCCCGCAGATGCAGGGACTGCTGAAATGGATCGACCAGCTGCAGGAAGTCAACACCGACAATATCGAGCCACTGGCCAGCGTTTCCGAAATTAACCTGATCTGGCGCAAGGACGAAGTAACGGACGGCGACAAGGTCGAGGATATTCTCGCCAATGCTCCTGAAGCTTTAGAAAACTTCTTCGTCGTTCCAAAAATTGTAGAGTAGTAAAATGACATCATCTCTGATTCACATGACCATTGCCGATGCCGCCAAAGGTCTTAAGAAAAAAGATTTTACGGCACGGGAAATTACCGAAGCCCATCTGAAACAGATGGAAGCCCATCGTAAGCTCAATGCTTACATCACGGAAACGCCGGAGCTTGCGCTGAAACAGGCCGACGCGTCCGACGCGCTTTTGCAAAAAGGCGCGGGCCGCGCACTTGAAGGCATTCCGCTCGGCAACAAGGATTTGTACTGTTCTTACGACGTGCAGACGACCGCCGGCAGCAAGATCCTCGAAGGCTTTAAACCGAAATATGAATCGACAGTCTTCGGCAAATTGCTCGATGCCGGCGCAATCTCCCTTGGCAAACTCAATCTCGATGAATTCGCGATGGGGTCGTCCAACACGACAAGCGCCTACGGCAATGTTATCTCCCCATGGAAACGCAATAACGGCGATAATCGCGACCTGACACCGGGCGGCTCGTCCGGCGGCTCTGCG
>JBEHYB010000013.1:0-33609 GCA_048498395.1 Pseudomonadota bacterium | reverse complement strand
CGTCGCCGAGGATGGCAAGCAGCGCGTCCATCAGTTTCGAAGACAGCAGGCCGATTTTCTGGTCCTGGCCGGCATCCATTTCATCTTGTGTCAGGCTGCCGTCGCCATTGGTGTCGAGTTTGGCGAAGGCTTCTTCGGCCTGTTGCGCCGTCTGGGTCGAGGCGACAGTGCCACCCTTGGTGCCGATGGCCTTGAATTCATCGAGGCTCAGGCCGCCGGAGCCGTCGGTATCGGCCTTCTTGAACATTTTTGTGCGGCGCGCCGCGATCTGTTGCATCAGCGCCTGGGCCAGGCTGCTGCTCGAACTGCTGGAGGATACGGATGTCATGATGAGGTGTCTCTCTGGTTGTTTATTGCGATCTTGAATAAACAACGGGACAGCCCGGCGGTTTCCGTCGCCGCATTTTAAATTATTTTAGAATTATTCTTCCGGGGGTGGAGGAGGTCCGTGCGGACCGCCATCAGGGCCGCCGAAACCATGCGGGCCGTGGTCTTCGGGTTTGATCTCTTCAAAGAAGGTAATTCTTTCCTTATCGGGGAGGATTTCGCCGATTTTAATCAGCATGGAGAGCATGCCTTCCTTCAGCTTGTCGTCATAGGCGAAGAGTTTCTTGTGCAGTTCGCGCAGCTTCTGTGCGTCGAAATGCGGCGCGGTGAGGATCGGATGGATATCATGGAAAGTATTTCCCATTTCCTTCATCTCTTTATCAAGCTGGGCCTGATTGTCATGGACGATGGCGCGCACCTTGTCCTGATAGGCAGGATCGAGATGGTCGATGGCTTTTTCCATTCGGTGCAGCGGCGAGGGCGGCATAAAATGCCGGCCATGGTTTGCCACGAGATAACCCGCGAGGAACGCGTTGAGGATGAGCGAGCAGGCGAGAAGCCCGAGGATAAGGTTCTTGTTCACGATATTATGATCCCAGATATTTGACGATATAGACACCGGTGCCGGAATAATACGGCGTGGCCTCGGCGTTGGCGGGAGCCGGATGGGTGAAGCCCGCAGTGAAAGCGGCGAGAACGACGACGAGCGACAGGAGCGATATTTTCAGGCGGTCGGCGCGCGAAATATTGACGGCTGTATAGGCTGCGATGCCATTCATAATGCGCGCATGAAGGTCCGGCGACGGTGCGGGGAAATGCGCCCTCGATATTACGTCGGTAAAAAATCGTTTCTCATCGGACATATACGGCATCTTATTCAAATATAGATTTTTTATGTTCAGACAATGCCAGCCGCAGATTTTGCCGGCCCCGCGCCAGAAGGGATTCAAGTGCATCCACGCTGACATTCATTATCCTAGCAGCTTCATTATTACTATATTCTGAATAATGCACAAGGGTCAGCGCGGTTCTCTGCCGCTCGGGCAGCGCGAACAGCGCGCGCGTGACCAGCCGAGAGACCTGTCCGTCGGCATAGCTCGCGGCGGCATCCGGCGACTGATCGGCGATGGTGAAAATAAAATCGTCTATCGTGTGTTCGGCGCGGCGGCTGCGGATTTCATCGATGCAGAGATTATGCGTGATGCGGAACAGCCAGTTCTTGATACGGCCTTCGGGCGACCATTGCGCGGCGCGGGTCCACAGGCGCATACAGGTTTCCTGGGTAATGTCCTCGGCCCTGGATTTATCCCCGAGGATCGAACAGGCGAAACGGTAGAGATCGAGCATATAAAGCTGGACGACTTCGCTGAAAGCTTCGCGGTCGCCGTTCGCAATGCGCGACATATAGAGAGTCTCTTTCTCGGGTTCCCAGAGATGTCTGTTCTTTTCTTTTTTATGGGGACGCGCGGAATCGGCAGCGCCTGTCACGGGCTGCTCATATCCTAAAATGATGACGGGGAGGTCATCAGGATGTTTCAAATTCTTCATCTTCGTTCCGGAGGAGTGGACGAAATCTGAAAGAGAGATTTGCAAGAACCGTGCCCGTTTAAAGGCGTTTTATTGCCATAACCTTAATTTAACTATTTGGGCCTATGATAGGGAAAATAAGAATAAGGGGTGTAGTAATGGGTCTTATCGACGTAAAAGGCATTAAAGCCAGTTTCAGGGAGACGGCACAACAGATCGGTGTCGCGATGAACATCGCTCCTGATTTCAAATTATACGATCCCAAAACGAAAACTCTTTATGAGATCGACCGCAATGGCGGACATCCGAAAGTCACGCGCTCGATCGAAAATCCGACGGCCGAAGAGAGCCGAGATTCCCAGAATATCAATACGTTCCGCCGCAATCTTGGCACGACGCTGAATGAATATGCATCGGATTTCAATGACGGCCTGAACCATATCGGCACGAGCACAGGACTGAACAAGATTGAATATTCGTCAAAACCGCCGACCGGAACCGATGCGCTGACCCATGCGTATAAAAACGTGATGGCTGGATTTCAGCAACAGAAAGGTGAATATTTCGGCAATCTGTGCGACCAGCTCCATGATATGAACGGCGCGGATAGTTATTATTTCAAGAAGAACTTCGCGGCGGAACAATCGATGGACGAGATGGGCGTGAAGATAGATATGCTCAAGGCGGTTGACGCGGCTGCAATATTCAATGCCCGCCCGCTGATCACGAGCTCGCCAACGATCGCGCTCAAATAATAAATTTCATAATCAGGAGAGCTCGCGGCTGCGTTTCGTGGCCTCGGCAACTGCGGTTTTCATCAGGGCTGCCATTCCGTTCCGGTCCATCAGGATTTTCAATGCGGCTTCGGTCGTACCGCCGGGACTGGTGACATTATTGCGCAATGTTTCAACGGGTGTATCAGCACGCGCGGCGGCGAGAGCGGCCGCACCGATCACTGTTTGTTTTGAGATGGTTAGGGCAAGTTCCTGAGGTAGTCCTTGCGCGATCCCAGCCTTGGCAAGTTCCTCGATCAGGAGGAAGACGTAAGCCGGGCCTGAGCCGCTGACGGCCGTGACGGCATCCATCAGTTTTTCATCCTCAAGCCATTCGAAATGGCCGAGCGCTTTAAGAAGAGAGGCTGCCTGTTCTCGCTGGTCCGCACTCACATATTTATTTGAAACACCCACTGTTACACCCTGACCGATCAGGGCCGGGGTATTTGGCATGGTACGGATAATGGCCGCACCGCTCCATAGATTATTTTCAAGTGATTTCAGAGTCTTACCGGCTGCAATTGAGATGAAAAGTGAAGATGATATGCCCTTCGAAGCAAGGTCGCGGCATACATAATCCATTAATTGAGGTTTGACTGCCAACACAATGACATCAAAAAGTTTTTCCGATTCGGATATGGTTTTCCCCAAAGTGGGATCGAGAACGGAGATTTTAAGACCCGGATAAGATTCCCAGCCAGCGAGAAGCGCCGATCCCATTTGACCGGAGCCAACCAACAAAATTTTTGTAGGCTGGCCCGTACTCAAATTTTAAGACCTTCCTGCAACCGGCATCAGGGCAAGCGCCAGATCTTCAGCGTCAGGCGTAGCCGTGTGGCTGAGCGCGGTGAAAACCGGGAAGTTCTTGTCGCATTCATCGATCGCGATACGGATCAGTTCCTGAACATGGTCGGCACCCGAAGCCTGCATCCCGCGAAACAGCTGGGTATAACGGAAAGTTGGAGCCAGCGTTTCCGGCGGCAGGTCGAAATGGCCGAGCCACAAACCGGAATTGATATTGAGAACGGTTTCAGCGGCGAGAGGCTTATTCATATCGGCCACCTGGAATCCGTATTCACAGCAGAATTGCAGCGCGCCCATTGTTTCGTCCCACATGAACATCATGCGGTAGATGCCATAACGCCCTTTCGCCTCAACGAACAGCTCATCGCGATTGGCGCGGTTAAAGGACATATCAGGGCTTTGAATGATATCTTCTGCGCCATCAAGCGGGTTCGATACTTCTTCGTAAAAGGAGTCGTTCAGGTCAGGCATTGTGCTTATTTCCGCTTTGATGGTTTGGAGGGCTTTTTGGAAGCCGTTTTTTTCGTGGCGTTTTGATTGGCAGGTTTGGCTTTTGCCGCGCCTTTGCCGCCAAGGGCAGTTTCCAGATCAGCGATTTTCTTTTTCATCTGATCCTGTTCCATGCGGAATTTGGACACAGTGGCCTGAAGGCGTTCAACTTCATCGCGGGCCGCGAGGTCCATGCGTGACGTGTAGGACTCAACACGTTCCCTAAGGTCCGATTTGATCTGGCGGCGGACAGTCGAGAGAAGGCTTGCGGCTCCTCCCGCCATGCGGGCCAAATCATCAAGAAAACGATTATCTGCGGCCATTTCAAAGACTCGTACTGTTTTGTGGAAGTGGGGACTTGTTTACCACCGGGAATTGATGCGCCGCAAGCTGAAGGCGGATAATTTTAGAACTGGTCCACAGGTAAATGTTTTAGATAAATTGTATAATCGTCATTCCGGCGAAGGCCGGAATCCATGGGGGAGATAATGGTAAAACAATTTTGCGTGTATATGATGGCCAGTGGCTTTAACGGGACCTTATATGTGGGTGTAACAGCGGATCTTCACAGGCGCATTTATGAACATAAAGAAGGCCTTGTGGAAGGATTTACAAAGCAATATGGAATTAAATATCTTGTGTGGTATGAAATGCATGATACTGCAGAAAGCGCTATTCAGCGCGAAAAGCAGATTAAAGAATGGAAAAGGGCCTGGAAAATAAATCGGATAAAAGAAAAAAATCCGGAGTGGAAGGACCTTTATTGCGAATTAGGAATGGATCCCGGCCTTCGCCGGAATGACGAATTAGATAGAAGGAAATTTAAATGACTGATTTAGATGCTATAAAAACCAGAAATGCCAAGGTGGAAAGCGATAAGGCTTGGGAAACCTCGTGGACCAGACGGCTGTCCATCTGCGCAATTACTTATCTATTCCTCGTCTTCTACCTGCCGGTTCTGGGGCTTGAGAAAAGCTGGATGCACGCGACAGTTCCAGTCTGCGGTTATCTTTTCTCGACTTTGACTCTGCCTCTGGTAAAAAAGCGCTGGTTGGAAAAATTGTATAAAGGACAATCATGATTATAGTCACCGGCGGGGCCGGATTTATCGGGTCGAACCTTCTGGCGGCACTTGAGGCTTATGGCGCGGAAGATATCGTTGTCTGCGATGTGCTTGGCACCGATGACAAATGGCGCAATATTTCAAAACGCGGTTTTCGCGATATCGTCCACCCGGAACGCCTGTTCGATTTTCTCGAGATCAATAAGTCCAAGATCAAGATTATCTTCCATATGGGCGCGATTTCGGCGACCACCGAGAAAGATGCCGACAAGATCGTTGAGAATAATTTCGTCCTGACCAATGACCTGTGGCAATGGTGCACGCAAAACAAGGTGCGCTTTATCTATGCGTCCTCGGCTGCAACCTACGGCGACGGCACGCAAGGGTTCAAGGATGACGATCAGCCCGAGGCGCTGGCGAAATTCAGACCACTTAACGCCTATGGCTGGTCCAAGCATGTATTCGACCGTCGCGTCGCCAGCATTATTTATAATAACAAAAAAGAAGGCACGCCGCCGCAATGGGCGGGGTTGAAATTCTTCAATGTCTACGGACCGAATGAATTCCACAAGGGCGATATGATGAGCGTCATCTGCAAGCTCTATCCTCAGATCGCCGCCGGTGCGTCGGCGCGCCTGTTCAAATCCGCCAATCCTAAATATGAGGATGGCGGGCAATTGCGCGACTTCGTTTTTGTCGAGGATGTCGTCTCGGTCATGCTGTGGCTTTACGAGAACCCGAAAGTATCTGGCCTTTATAATGTCGGGTCGGGCAAAGCGCGCAGCTTCAAGGATCTGGCGCTGGCGACTTTCGCCGCTGCCGGACTGGAACCGAAGATCCATTACATGGATATGCCGGAAGAACTCAAAGGCAAATACCAGTATTTTACCGAAGCCGATATTTCCAAACTTCGTAAGGCGGGATATTCAAAACCGATGACCGAACTTGAAGACGGCGTTCGCGAACTTGTCCATAACCACCTTGCCAAAGAAGATCCGTATAAATAATTTAACACCCTTTAGTCTTCTCCCTTCGGGAGAAGATTTAGATGAGGGGCGATAGTTGTTTCCCTCACCCAACCCTCTCCCGGAGGGAGAGGGCTTTTTAGAAAGAAGTAAAGTGGCACTACAATTTCCCAATATCGATCCGGTCGCCGTTCATCTGGGACCATTAGCCATTCACTGGTACGCGCTGGCGTATCTTGCCGGAATCTTAGGCGGCTGGTGGTTGGCTAAATATATCTGCCGCCTCGACAATAATAAATTCCGCCCCAATGAAACCGATATCGATGATTTCATCACCTGGGCGGTGCCGGGGGTCATTCTTGGCGGGCGGCTGGGTTACATCCTGTTTTATAATCTCCCTATCTATATCGAGCATCCGCTCAATGCGCTCAAAGTCTGGCAGGGCGGCATGGCGTGGCATGGTGCCCTGATCGGCGTGATTACCGTCACGGCTCTGTATTCATGGAAACATAAAGTCACGTTCCTGCGGTTGACGGATTTGTTTTCCGTCGGTGCGACGATTGGTTTTTTCTTCGGGCGTATCGCGAATTTCGTGAACGGGGAATTATTCGGACGTGTGACAGATGTGCCATGGGGAATGATCTTTCCGCGCGGTGGCGATTTGCCGAGACATCCGAGCCAACTCTATCAGGCAAGCCTTGAAGGCTTTGTCCTGTTTTTCATCTTGTTCTTCATGATCCGCAATGAGAAAATCCGCAATACGCCGGGGCTGGTATCGGCGGCGTTCCTGTTCTTCTATGGCGTATTCCGCTTCGTCATCGAGTTCTTCCGTGAGCCGGATGCCCAGCTTGGGTTTATCTTCGACGGGCTGTCGATGGGGCAGTTGCTCTGTATCCCGGTGATTGCGCTGGGTATCATTATCTTCATTATCGCGAAGAAACTTTCAGCCAAGACCCATGCCGCACAAATTGCATGATCTGATCGTCGAGCATATCCAGAAAAGCGGTCCGCTCAGCGTGGCGGCCTATATGGATCTGTGCCTCGCGCATCCTGAATTGGGCTACTACCGCCGCAAGGACCCGCTCGGGGTGAAAGGCGATTTCACCACTGCGCCGGAGATCAGCCAGTTGTTTGGCGAGATGATCGGCATCTGGGTGGCGGATAGCTGGCTTAAGCTCGGCAGCCCTGAGAGATTGATACTGGTTGAGTGCGGCCCCGGTCGCGGCACCTTGATGGCCGATATTCTTCGCGTGGCGAAGAAAGTGCCGGGTTTGCCGGAAGCCATTTCGGTGCAACTCATAGAGACGAGCCCGGCGCTCATCGAAAAGCAGAAAGACTTGCTGGCGGGGCAGAGGATTACATGGCATGCGGGCCTGTCGACGTTACCTAAAGACGCGCCTGTTATCTTCATCGGCAACGAATTTCTTGACGCGCTGCCATTCTATCAGGTCGTCAAAACCGCAGAGGGCTGGCGCGAGCGTATGGTTACGCTTGAGAACGGAAAACTGATTTTTGCGCTGGGGCCCGGCCTGAAGGAAGGCGATTTCCCCGACGCGAAAGAGGGCGGTATTTTTGAATTCTCGCCGCCGCGCGAAAGCATATGGGCTGATATCTGCGCGCGGGTTAAATCCCAGAAGGGCGCGGCGTTGCTGATCGATTACGGTCATAGTGAGACGAAAATCGGGGATACATTCCAGGCGGTAAAAGATCATCAGTTCGCGAATGTGCTGGAGAACCCGGGCGAGCAGGATTTAACAAGCCATGTGGATTTCGCGCGCCTGAAATCATTGGCCGGTGACTTAAAAGTATGGGGGCCAATACCGCAGATGTATTTCCTCAAGAATATCGGGATCGAGGTCCGGGCGGAAAAATTGAGCGCGGCCAATCCTGACAAAAACGAAATGATCGCCACGGGATTGCGGCGGCTGACCCACCGGGATGAAATGGGCTTGCTGTTCAAGGTGATCGGCATATCTCATGGTATGGAAGACCCCGCAGGATTTGCAGAATGAACAGGCTGACATTCGATGAATTTATCGCCGCGAACGATAAAAATATTTCCTACGGTTTCTTTGGCCGTAAGGGAGGCGTGAGCGAGGGCATCTATTCGAGCCTCAATTGCGGTCGCGGCAGTAACGATAATCCGGATGCGGTCGTCGAGAACCGCCAGCGCATCTGCAAAGCGATTGATGTCAAAGATATTTCGAGCCTGCATCAGGTGCACTCAGCGCATTGCGTGATTATCAATGAGCCGTTGAAAGACAAGGTTGAGGCGGACGCTTTCGTCACCAGCGTGCCGGGAGTGGCGCTCGGGATCCTGACGGCGGATTGCGGTCCTGTTTTATTCACGGGCGATAGCGCGAAAGGTCCGGTCGTTGGTGCCGCGCATGCTGGTTGGGGCGGCGCGGTCAAGGGTGTGCTTGAAGATACGATAAACAAAATGAAGAGCGAGGGCGCGTTTATCGAGACGATCCGCGCCTGTCTGGGGCCTTGCATAGGTCCTGAAAGCTACGAAGTCAGTGAAGGATTCCAGAAACCGTTCTTCGAGGAAGACCGCGACAGCATCATGTATTTCAAACCGGGCGTGGTGAATAAATTATGGTTCGACCTGCCAAACTATATCAAGTTCCGTCTGGAACGGGCGGGGATCAGAAGCGTTACGTTGAGCGGGATTGATACCTATAAACAGGAAGACGACTATTTCAGCTACCGCCGCACGACACATCGCGAAGAAAAAGATTACGGACGCGAACTGTCCGTAATCGCTATAAGATAAAATCAGATCATATTGAATTTTTTAACAGGAGCATCAATCACGAGAGCTGTTTTCTCGGCAGATTGATCTTGCGCGGGACGTACGGATCGTCCGAGTTGCTGAGTGTCGGCTACGCTTGCGAATTGTTTTGTTGGATAGCCTGCCAGAAGTTCAGCCATGAATTGCGGGGCGTTTACGTTCGGGCGGTTTACGGGAACACCGTTCTTATCTTTGATGGAAAGGCTATTCTGCAGGGCGAAAGGGCCAGTGGCGATCAGGGCAAGCGCGCTTGTGAAGCTGTCGACTGACGGTGGAATGGTTCTTTTTGATGGTGGCAGGTGTTCGTTAGCGGCGACAACTTGTTTGTCTTCTGTCGTAAATTTCATTTTTAAGCCCTCTATATAATTTTTTGTTATACGGTTTTACCAAAGCTATATTAGTTAAGTCAATATAATTATGAAAATACAATATTAATTGCTTTGAATATTAATTTTCTCCATATTCGGCCTGTCATTCCAAACAGGGTAAAGGGTTGTTTATGAAGCTGATTTCCGGAAATTCGAACCTGCCGCTGGCCCAGTCCATCGCCAAGTACCTGGAAGCCCCCCTGACACAGGCTTCGATGCGCCGTTTCGCCGATATGGAAGTCTTTGTCGAGATCGACGAGAATATTCGCGGGGAAGACGTTTTCCTGATCCAGTCGACCTGTTACCCGGCCAATGACAATTTAATGGAATTGCTGATCGCGATTGACGCGCTGCGTCGCTCAAGCGCGCGCCGTATCACCGCCGTTATCCCTTATTTCGGTTATGCCCGTCAGGATCGCCGCACGGGACCGAGAACACCGATCTCCGCGAAGCTTGTCGCCAATATGATCACGGCCGCCGGTGCAAGCCGCGTTCTGACGCTTGATCTGCATGCTGGCCAGATCCAGGGGTTCTTCGATATCCCGACCGATAACCTGATCATCTCGCCGGTCTTTATTCCGGACATTGAAAAACAATATGCCGGCAAGGAACTTGTCATCGTATCGCCTGACGTTGGCGGTGTGGTTCGCGCCCGCGCGATCGCCAAACGCCTCAACGCTGAACTGGCCATCATCGATAAACGCCGCGAGAAGGCTGGGGTCTCCGAGGTCATGCATGTGATCGGGGATGTCGAAGGCAAGACCTGTATCATGGTCGACGATATCGTCGATTCAGCCGGGACGCTGTGCAACGGGGCCGAAGCCCTGATGAAGCATGGCGCGGAATCCGTATCTGCCTATGTCGTGCACGGCGTTCTCTCAGGGGGAGCGGTCGCCCGCGTGGCCTCATCCGCCATCCAGCGTCTCGTCACCAGTGACTCGATCCCGGCATCCGAGAGCATCCGCGCCTGTAAGAACATAGAGCAGCTCACAATCGCCCCGTTGCTGGCCGAAGCCATCAAGCGCATCGCCGAAGATCGCTCTATTTCAGCGCTTTTCAAGTAAGTCTTAATTTCTTGACATAATGTTAGCGTAAGTCCTATTTTGGCCCCGTTTAACAAGGAGCCAATATGCAACGCTTTATCTATGACCCAATTCACGATCTGGATATCTATGATGATCAGGAAAGGGATGAGATCCTCGGCTTTGAAGAGAGCGCAGCGGACGGTCGTCGCATCGAAGCGGAAGAGTATGAAGAGGCTTATCCGGCCGATAACTACCCGTCGCGTTTCAAACAGGCGTTTAATGTTGCATCCAAAATAACGGAAGCTCTGAACGAGACGATCAGCTTCCGTTTCAGCCGTCTTGTTCTCGATATCGACCAGGACATGAATTATGTGGATGCGGTGCTCGCGCTCGCCGAGGCGCATCATAATCTCGACCGGGACTGGGAGAGCAACAAGCAGCTCTCATCCATTGTCTTCAAAGAAGTCCAACCCGGTGCGTTGCGCGAATATGTCAGGAACAATCAGGAAGTCGATTATCGCGCGCTGGGCAAAGTCATTCGCATAGGAAAATGGCTGAGCGACGGTCTTGACGAAGGGCGCGATGTCGAAGGCATCATTGCCGATATCTGGGAAGATTGCTGTCGTGATGCCGATCTGTTTGGCGAAGATTCACGGGCCGAAATTATCGGAATGCTCAGAGCGACATGGATCGGCGGAGAAAAGCTTTATGCGCTGGTCAATAGCCATCCGGAGCTCTTGGAGCTTAATAGATACCAACCTCAATAACTGCGTACAGAGAAAGAGCCTGACATGTCCATTTTAAAAACATTATTCGGTTATGAGTCGAAAAAAGAGAAAATGAGGCTGGCAGAGGCCGAGTTTCAAAACTCAGAGCCGGTTGCCGTTCCAACGCTCAGCGGATTTGAAGTAGCCATTGAAAAGAAAGAAGGCGTTCTTCTGAAAGGTCATCCCAAAGACGAGCCAGAGAAAGAGGTCGATCTGTCCATACCTGAATATTACGATGTTTCAGTGCGCGCGACAGGCGAAAATCCGGATTATCCGGCACAGGAAGAAGCACGGCATTTTCGGTTTACGACCACCATCCCGGACTATAACGCCATGGGTTTTAATGGCGGCGTGAACTATATTCCCGATGGCAATAAGTACGTCAAATTCGAAATGGTTGAAAACTTTGACGATATGCGCGGTCCAAGAATGGGGCCGATACGGGGCACGGAATTTCCTCCTCACCATAGGGCTACTTTACGCGCGGTGTTTAAAGCGCATGCGCAAGACGAAGAGCAGTCAATGGAACTTGGCCTGCAGGTACGGAAATCGGAAAAAGACAGCCAGCGTTGGAAGGATGCCGAGAGCAGCCCGATCCTTGGTATGTATATATAATGATGAAACCCGTTATTTATAACCCCCTGCGCGACCCTGATATTTACGAGCCGGAAATGGCAAGGTGGATTATGCGTGTCGAGGAAGAGGCTGCCGAGCCTGAAAGCAATATCGAGCTCGATAAAGTCACGGATACATATCCGGAGAACAACTATCCTGATTATTTCAGGAAAGCTTTCGAGGTCGCGTCACAAAAGGCGAAGAAGCTTGATGAGACGATCTCGATGGTGTTCAAACGGCTGGCTTTCGATGTCGACCCTCAAATGGACGCTGTCGATGCGGTTATCGCGATAGCCATTGCACGGCAGGATTACGGACGTTACTGGAGCGATGGTAAAGACAAGACTATTCAGGACTCTGAGTTCAATGAAATAACCCCCGGTGCTTTAAGGCATTATGTGGAGGGGCATCCTGATATTGATTACCGGCTTCTGGGATCGGCCATTCGTTTCGCCAAGGTTATGCAGTTCTGTCTTCTGAACCCCAATTCCCAAAGCATGAAGAAGACAGTCTATAATGTTTTTGAAGATGCGGAGATCTATGATCAGGAAGGCAGAAACGCCGTTGCCGACATCTTAAGCAAGACATGGGCGGGGATGGACAAGTTTGACCGGGTTATTAAAGAGATAGCGCAAACCCCGGATCACGCGCTTCCGCCAAGCGGTATAAACGTCTCCATGCGCCGCCCCAGATTCTCAATTCAGCTGCCGTTTTAGGAGTTTATCCTCCCTGTCATCCCGGCGAAGGCCGGGATCCACGGAATAAGCCCCCTGATCGTATGGATTCCGGCTTTCGCCGGAATGACAACTGAGGAGGTAGGATTTAATGCCTAAATTAATCTCTTGCCATTATAAGCCAATAAATACTATAAACCCGCGATCGGTCCGCACCCCTGGAGGCGGGCCTTAACCTATATTGTAAGGAAACCAACCATGTCATCTAAACGCTATGCTTTAGCTGCACAAAAACGCGAACGGGCCGGTAAGGGGATTGCTCGTCAGCTTCGTCGCGATAATCGTGTGCCAGCCGTCATCTATGGAGATAACAAAGCTCCTGCCATCATCAGCCTGCCTGAGAAAGAAATGCGCCTCGAATATATGAAAGGCCATATCTTCACGAACCTCGCCGAGATTGATCTCGAAGGTGAGAAAATCCTGGCGCTCGTTCGCGATGTTCAGTTGCACCCTGTTTCAGACAAAATCGAAAGCGTCGACTTCCTGCGCGTCGGTCCGAAAACCAAAACAACGGTTCATGTTCCTGTTCACTTCGTTAAATACGAAACATCGCCTGCCGGTAAATCTGGCGGCGTTCTGAACGTGGCTTACCATGAACTGGAACTCCGTTGCGCTGTAACGGATATTCCTGAAGCCGTTGAAGTCGACCTGTCCAAAGCGGAAATCGGCGATTCAGTTCACCTGTCGCAGATCACATTGCCAAAAGGCGCTGAGATCAAAACGAAAGAAGACATCACGATCGCTTCTATCATTGAGCCTAAGGAATTCGTTGAAGTGGAAATCACTGCGCCGAAATCCGACGCTGAAGTCGCTGCTGCCGCAGCCGCTGCTGCTCCTGCCGGTAAAGACGGCAAAGCCGCCGCGCCTGCCAAAGACGCTAAACCAGCTGCGAAGAAATAAATATTGTCATCCCGTACCAGTGAATGAAATGAACGCCGATACGGGACCCAGCATTACACGTAATCCGCCCCAAAAGGGCGGATTGCTTTTTTGTACTGGATACCGGATCTTGTCCGGTATGACAGGAGCAGAAACATGCATCTTCTAGTCGGCCTCGGGAACCCCGGAAAAGAGTATGAACGTCACCGCCATAATATCGGTTTTATGGTGGCGGATATGCTTGCCGACAAATTTGGTTTCCCGCCGCTCAAGAAGAAATATCAGGGCGAATATGCGGAAGGTCTTATCGGCATTCAGAAAGCCGCAATCCTGAAGCCGATGACGTTCATGAACAATTCCGGCAAGTCGGTCGCCGAGGCTGCCAAATTCTACAAAGTACCGCCTGAAAACATTATCGTGTTTCACGATGAGCTCGATGTCGCACCGAACCGCGCGAAGGTCAAAATCGGCGGCGGCGCTGGGGGGCATAACGGGCTGCGCTCGATGGATGACTGGCTCGGGACACCTAATTACAAGCGCGTTCGCCTTGGCATCGGGCATCCGGGCGACAAGGATCGCGTCACCGGCTATGTGCTCGGCAACTTTGCCAAGGCCGAAGAGGAAGAACTTGAGAAATTCATTAAAACGATCGTCGATAATGTACCGTATCTGTTGCAGAACAAGGACGAAGACTTTATGACGAAGGTCGCGCTGGTGATGAACCCGCCACGGCCGAAGAAAGAAAAGAAATTAAACCACGAAGAACACGAAGAAGCAGGGAAGAAGCACGAAGCAGAAAAATAAAAACTTCGCGTCTCTTCTTCTAACTTGGCGCTCTTCACGGTAAATTTAAAAAAGGAAAAATGAAATGGGATTTAATTGCGGGATTGTAGGTCTGCCGAATGTCGGTAAATCAACCCTGTTTAACGCGCTCACTGCAACGGCTGCGGCGCAGGCGGCTAACTTTCCGTTTTGCACGATCGAGCCGAACGTGGGCCGCGTGGCTGTACCTGATAACCGCCTCGACCAGTTGGCCGATATCGGCAAGTCGGCAAAAATTATTCCGACACAGCTTGAGATCGTCGATATCGCGGGCCTTGTCAAAGGCGCATCCAAAGGTGAGGGACTTGGTAACAAGTTCCTTGCGAACATCCGCGAGACGGATGCGATCATTCACGTTCTGCGCTGCTTTGATGATGAGAATATCACCCACGTCGAAGGCTCGGTCGATCCGATCCGCGATGCGGAAATCATTGAAATGGAATTGATGATTGCCGATATGGAGAGCCTTGAGCGCCAGATCGACGGCATGACGAAGAAAGCCAAAGGCGATAAAAGCCTGACAGGCCAGCTTGAACTGATGAAGAAGGTCAAGGCTGCGCTCGATGCAGGCAAGCCTGCGCGCAGCGTATCGCTGGCCGATGATGAGAAACAGATGTTCGAGATGATGCAGCTTCTCTCATCCAAGCGCGTCGTCTATGTCGCGAACGTTTTGGAAAAAGATGTCGCCACTGGCAACGAATGGACCAAGAAAGTCGAGGCGATGGCGAAAGCCCACGGCACCGAGGCCGTCGTCATCTGTGCCGAAATTGAATCCCAGATCGCGCAACTGCCATCTGCCGAGGACAAAAAAGAATTCCTCGACTCTCTGGGTCTTGAGGAGCCGGGGCTCGATAAGATCATCCGCGCCGGTTACAATACGCTCGGGCTGCAGACTTACTTTACGGTGGGTCCTAAGGAAGCGCGTGCCTGGACCATCCACAAGGGTGACAAGGCTCCGCAGGCTGCGGGCGTTATCCATACCGATTTCGAAAAAGGCTTTATCAAAGCCGAGGTCATTTCCTTCGCCGATTACGTCGCCTATAAGGGCGAGCAGGGTGCCAAGGAAGTCGGCAAGGCCCGCCAGGAAGGCAAGGAATACGTGGTTGCCGACGGCGATGTCATGCTGTTCAGGTTTAACGTCTGACCCGGCTGTCCGGCGGGTGAGATTTTGCTTGAAAAGCCGATAATTTTGGCTGGGAGACCCCTTTAAAACCTTTCCGCTTTGGGTTAATCTCTCTTGCACCAAGGAAAGGACTACCCCTCACATGAATACCCGCAAAATTCTTCTATCCGCAGCCGCATTCGCGCTGCTCGCTTCCCCGGCTTTCGCAACATCGGATGCAGGTTCCGCTCCTGCAGTTGAAACGGCAGCACCAGCTGAAGCCGCACCTCCTGCTGAAGCTGCGCCGTCATTGGCACCTGAGACAGCTGCGCCAGCTCCTGAAGCGGCAACGCCTCCGGCAACTGAAGACGCAACGACTGCCGCACCTGCGGAAGCCACACCTCCTGCTGATGCAACTGCTGCTCCTGCTGAAGAAGCGGCACCAGCTCCAGCCGCCGAAGCGCCTAAGCCGAAGCCAAAGAAAAAAGCTCCTCCGGCAAAACTCTCGGCTCTCGTTAAAAAATACGACCTGATGAGCCTCGATACAGACGGCAACAAGTCTTTGAGCAAAGCCGAGTTCACAGCAAACGGTTTCGCAAGCGCCAAGACATTCGAGCGTTTCGATACAGATCATAACGGCAAGCTGACAAACGCCGAGATCAACGCATATGCGGCAACGATCGAAGCCAACAGCAAGAAATAAGCGCTGAAAACAATCACGAAAAACCCGGCCTTCGCGCCGGGTTTTTTATTTCTTGACATATTTTGTTGCCATAACTATGCATGTGAAACTGTTTTAGATTATAGTTAAGGGCATCGTATGCAGCCGAGAAATCTCGCCAGATATTGTTGTATCGATATTGAAATGACGGGGCTGAAGAAAATCGATCGCATCGTAAGTTTCGCCGCCTATGAAATGAACGGGGATCAGTTCACCGGCGAGAAAATTTCTTTTATCGTAAATCCTGAAAAATTTATGTCTGACAAAGTCATCGATATTCATCACATAACAAATGAATATGCGAGAACGATGCCTTTATTCCCGGAAGTCGCAGGAGAGATTTATAAATTTTTAGGTAAGGATCCTGTCGTCATATTTTCCCCGCAAACGCATTTCGGAGAATTTACGGATGAATATTTTCTGAATACTGAAATGGAGCTGGCGGGTTTTAATTTCCTGCCGCCGGAACAGTATATCAACGCCCATACCATGTCGAAGTCATTGCACAAGAACCCGAGCCTGAATTCATTGCTGGATTTCTATGGTATCGACAGGACCAAGAGAAAAACGGACGGACATTCCGCCGAGATCGACGCGCAACTTCTGTCGCTTGTATTCCCGTCGCTCTATGCGGATTACCAGGTTTTGAAATATGGAATCCAGACGACATCCAGAAACGCAGAAAACTCCGTCAATGCAATGAGCGATATGCTGCGGAAGCTGAGTTTAAAATAGTCTTTAAAAAATCAGCTTCTGACCAGCTTGGCGTATTCGTCGCGCAGGTGGCGCGTGACAGGGCCGACCGTATAAGCAGTCTGGTCGATCTTGCCGACAGCGGTGACTTCGGCGGCTGTGCCTGTGACGAAGACTTCGTCGGCTGACAACAGATCTTCCTTGGTGATCGTCTCTTCCTCGACCGTGTAACCAAGTTTACGCGCGAGATCTATAACGGTCAGGCGGGTAATGCCGTTCAGGAAGCAATCAGGTTTTGGCGTGCGGATAGTCTTGCCCTTGATGCGGAACAGGTTCGCGCCAGTGGCTTCGACCGGGTTGCCGCGATAGTCAAGCATCAGCGCGTCCGTATAGCCGGCATCTTCCGCGTCATGTTTCGACATAGTGTTGATAATGTAAAGACCGGCGGCTTTCGCGCGGACAGGAGCCGTATCCGGCGCGGGCTTCTTCCATTTGGAGGTAACGAGCGAAATGCCTTTTTCCAAAAGCTCCGGCGAGAAATAGCTCGGCCATTCCCAGCAGGCGATCGCCATATGCGTCTTGGTCAGGCGCGCGCCGATCCCCATCTGTTCGGACCCGCGCCAGGCGACGGGGCGCAGATAGGCATCGGTCAGGTTGTTTGCCTTGAGCGTCTCGACCTTCGCCGCATTGATCTGCTCGACCGTATAGGGGATTTCCATGCCGATCATCCGGGCTGAATCGATCAGACGCTGGGAGTGCTCGGTGGATTTGAAGATTTTGCCGTTATAACAGCGCTCGCCCTCGAAAACGCAGCTTCCATAGTGCAGGCCATGGGTGATCACATGCACTTTCGCCTCGCGCCACGGCGTTAATTTGCCGTCAAACCAGATAAATCCGTCGCGATCGTCAAAGGGGATAAGTGTCATGGTATAAGCCTATTTTGAAGTTTGAGAACAATATGATATTTAAATTAAGCGCTTAAAACAAGATAAGATCAACATTGTATGGCCGAAACAGCTCTCTTTGCCGATGGCAAAAAACCACATGTGCTTGTGATAGACGATGACGACCGCATCCGCGAGCTATTGTCGCGCTACCTGCATGAGCATGAATTCGTGGTTTCAACCGCCCGCGACGCAAGCCATGCGGATGAAATCCTCAAGCGCGCGCTTTTCGATGCCTTGATCGTAGATGTCATGATGCCGGGAAAGACCGGTCTCGAATTCACCCAGAATTTGCGCAAATCATCTGATATCCCGATCCTGCTTTTAACCGCGCTTGGCGAAAGCGGTGACCGGATCAACGGACTTGAAACCGGCGCGGATGATTATCTCGCCAAGCCTTTCGAACCCAAGGAATTGTTATTGCGGCTTAAGGCCATCCTGCGCCGCCGCCCGGAACGTATTGATACCAAGGCCGGGTTTAACCTCGGGAACTGGTTTTACGATTCAGAACAAAAGGAACTTCAGCGTGACGGCGAGACGATCCGCCTGACCTCGGTCGAAGCCAACCTGCTGGAAATCCTCGCGACCCACGCCGGCAGGATTCTAAGCCGTGAAGAGCTGGCGCGGCTTTGCGGGCTCGATGGAAACGACCGGACCATCGATGTGCAGGTCACACGCCTGCGCCGCAAGATCGAAGATGACAGCCGCGCACCGCGATACCTGCAAACCATTCGCGGGCAGGGTTATCTGTTGAGAGCTGAACAAGGGTAAACATCATTGTCATGCCCGCCTTGAGCGGGCATCCAGGGGGATATGAGTAATAGCTATTTTGTCTATATTCTGGCCAGCAAGAGAAACGGAACATTATATGTGGGCGTTACGTCTGATTTGCCCAGAAGAATCTCAGAACATAAAAGCAGTTTGATCGATGGTTTTACTAAGGAGCATGATGTTAAAATGCTAGTTTATTATGAATTCCACCAGGAAATTGAACAGGCGATAAGGCGCGAGAAAAGATTAAAAAAGTGGGATAGGAAATGGAAGCTTGAATTGATTGAAAAAAATAATCCCGAATGGAAAGATTTATTTGGGCAAATTTGCGGCTGACTGGATGCCCGCTCAAGGCGGGCATGACAAAGCGTTAATAGAAAAGTAAGAAAAAAGATTAGGAAATGACTAAGTTGAAGCCCAAGCAATTAAACCCATGGTACTGGGTTCGCAAAATCCTCCCGCGCACGCTTTTCGCGCGATCGCTGCTGATTATCGTTGTGCCGGTGCTGTTGCTGCAACTCGTCGTGGCAATCGTTTTCGTTGATAACCACTGGCGCAAAGTATCATCGAAGATGGCATTCGCCGTTGTCGGTGAAATCGCGATCATGTCAGATATGATGGGCGACCAATACGATCCCAATCTTCTGGCCAGTTTGAAAATTCTTGGAGAAAAGCGCCTCAGCCTGATTATCACGGCGGAGCCGGGCCGCGTTTTGACACCGGGCGTTCAGACATCCGGCACCTGGGAGCCGTTCTCGGTTGAAGCCTTATCCGAAGAACTCGAGAAGCAAATTCACCGTCCATATTACCTGTCCTTCGGGCCGGATGATAAATGGGCGGATATCAGCATCCAGATGCCGTGGGGTGTCTTCCATGTCTTTGCGCTCGAGCGCCGCCTGTTCTCGACATCGGCCTATATCTTCCTAATGTGGATGATCGGTTCCTCGATTATTCTCTTCACGATCGCCGTCTTTTTCATGCGCAACCAGATCAGGCCGATCCACCGCCTCTCTATCGCCGCCGAGCGACTTGGCATGGGGCGTGATATTCCAAATTTCAAACCTGAAGGCGCGCGCGAGGTCCGGGCTGCGGCACGTGCCTTCCTGAATATGCATGAGCGCATCCGCCGCCAGATGGAGCAGCGCACGGCCATGCTCGCCGGGATTTCGCACGATCTGCGCACGCCGCTGACAAGGCTGAAGCTCGGCCTGTCCATGATGCCCGAAGGCTCTGATGTCGAGGCGCTCAAAGGCGATATCAATGATATGGAACGCATGATGAATTCCTATCTGGATTTCGTGCGCGGTGAGGGCAAGGAAGCAACCTCCCGCGTCGACCTGAAGGAAATGATCGAGAAGCTTGCCGAACTGACGCGACGCCATGGCAAGGAAATTGAAATCGCCCTGCAGGACGATCTCTATCTATCGCTGCGCCCGGTGGCTTTCGAGCGATGCCTGCAAAACCTGATCTCAAATGCCGAGAAATATTCCGATAAGATATGGGTCGAAGCAAAACGCGAGGAAGACGAAATTACGATCACGATCGACGATAATGGTCCTGGTCTCGATTCTTCGCTGATCGAAGAAGTTTTCAAGCCGTTCTTCCGCGCAGACACGTCAAGAAACAGCGCAACGGGCGGCGTAGGTCTTGGCTTGCCGATCGCCCGCGATATCGTTCATTCGCATGGCGGATTGTTGTGGCTTGAGAAAAGCGCGCGCGGCGGTCTGAGAGCGGTTATCAAGCTGCCGGTTTAAATCATAAAAAATGCCCGCACATGGCGGGCATAATTCATTCAATTGTTTCGCGCTTTAATTAAGCCGCTTTGTTCGAAGAAGATTTCTTGCTGGTGACAGGATTTTCTTCAACTGTTGATTTCAGCTCATTGAGCGCGGTGGCGACGCGCTTGTTGATGATGTCAGTCGCTTCGCGGTTTGACTTGCTCAAAAGATCGGCAACTTCACGCTGGCTGCTGATGGTTTTCTCGTATGACTTACGGACCAGTTCAGCGCTCCGTGCGATTTTTTCTTCAGGCGTGCCTTCATTGATGCTTGCGCTTGCGATGGCGGATTGATCATGCACGAATTGTGAAAGGATTTCTGCCTGACGTTGAGCAATAGTCTGAAAACTTTCAATCGCCACTTGCTGAGCTTCGCTGAAAGCCTGAAATGTTTTGCGGCCGGACTCCATGATATTTTTCATGTCGACGGGGACAGAGGCGAGACCGGGAAGAGTTTTAGACAAATCCACTTTGAGCCAATTGTCAAAGAATGGGTTCTTAGTCATGGGTTATCTCCGTTTCGGGTAATCGTTTGTTAAGGATTATCTACCTTTATCAACTAGTAAGTCAAGAAACTGCATTTACTGCATGAATATTGAAATTATGAAAACACAATCTTAGCAGATACTTAACGCTATTCAGGCACCATTGGCACGTCAATTAATCAAATCAGAATCATGTCCGAAGCAAAATTAGACATATCCAAGGTCAATGAAAAGTCCGCAGCTGTGCGTTGGCTCAAGGACCATACGGTTCATATCATGGTATTGACCAATGGTATCATCCTGACATTGGCGACTTTCTGGACGCTGCACCTCTTCGTGGGGCAGATGCTCAGGGAAGATTACTTGCAGGCCGGGGCCAACGCTAAACAATCTTCCATCACGCGCATGACTGATTTCCAAAATGCGATTCTTGATATCGGCGGTTATTTTGAAACATCGCAGGTCAGCAAGGAAGGCATGGTTTCCGATCCCCAGGTATCTCAAGCCAGTATTCGGACACTGGATTCCCTTTTGTGGATTCCGGCCAGCTATCCTGAATCCGCCATTGATCTTAAATCCATGTCGGCAACTTCAATAAAACTTCAGAAGGCCGATCAGGATGTCGTCAGCAAGATTATGGCCGCAACCAAGAGTCACGCTGAGAATTTTTTATATATATCCCCGGTTTCCACCAGTAAAATGGTCAATAAGGAAACAGTTATCCAGGCGCGCCCCATCGCGATTGTCGTGCCGATCAGAAGTCATGGCAGCACAGTCGGCTATCTCGCCGGGTTCTCAAGCCTTGATAAAATTCTTGAAGCCGAGCCTGCCATTTCGCAAAAATTCGTTTCAAAGACCATTTTCTGGGATAGTGCGAGCAAGGTCGTCCTGTTTTTCACCCAGGAAGTCGGCGATGACGGCGCGGCCAGTCAGTTAGGCAATTTCGAATATAATTTTTCAGTGAATATAGGCGGCAGTGCTCTCGGCGGGCAGGTTGTCTTCAAGAAAAGCAGCAAGAATACCTTGCTTGAAATCCTGCCATTCCTGATCGCAGGGTTTGGCGTTATCGTGACTGTCATTGCATGGCTTTATGTTGCGAATAATTACCACAAATCTAAATCTCTTTCGAATATCAACGAAGTTCTGGCTGTCAAGAATACCGAACTCAATAACCAGATCCGTGAACGGGAAAAGCTGTTCCAAACGCTGCGGAAATCGGAACGCGAGAACCATGCGATTATCAACGGTATCAGCGATATCATTTTCGAAGTATCGCCGACGGGCGAAATTCTCTTTCTGAACGAAGCCTGGGTCAAGATCACCGGTTTCGACCTTGCGACATCTCTGGGCCGTAACCTGTTCGACCTGATCAACCCGACCGACCAGGAAGAGCAGAAAAAGAATATCATCTCTCTCGCCAAAGGCCATAAGACGGCCTATCGCACCCTGACGAAACTGCGTTCGATCGAAGGGACTTTCCGCTCTGTCGAGCTTGTCGTGTCGATGCTGCGCCAGGATGAGAACAGGAATTTACGCGTCGTCGGCAGTTTTACCGATATCGAGGAGCGCGAAAGAGCGGCTGCGGCCTTGAGCGAAGCCGAGAAGAAATACAAGACGATCTGGGAAAACGCCGCCGGCGGTATCTATCAGCTGACACCGGAAGGTCAGTTCCTGTCGGCGAACCCGGCGCTTGCGCGCATTTTCGGGTATGACACGGAAGACCACCTGTTAAAGCTGGTGAGAAACGCGCATGAGCAGTTGTTCGTCAATCCTGCGGAACGTATCCAGTTCCTGAAAAATAATACCGGCGAAGACCGTGAATCCGCATTCTATGAATCGCAGGCATTGCGCAGCACCGGCGAGCGTATCTGGGTACGGGAGAATTTCCGCCCCGTTTTCGACGGCATGAAGAACGTGCTGTACTACGAAGGCAGTATCGAAGATATTACCGAACGTAAAGAGGCCGAGGTCGCGCTGAAGGAAGCCAAGATACAATCCGATATGGCTTCGCGCGCCAAGTCTGAATTCCTGGCGAATATTTCCCATGAATTGCGTACGCCTCTCAATTCCATTATAGGTTTCTCTGAGATCATTCGTAACCAGGTTTTCGGCCCGATCGAGCCGCCGTCCTATACGGAATATGCCGCGAATATCTATGACAGCGGCAAGAACTTGCTGAGCATCATCAACCAGATCCTCGATATCTCGCGTATCGATGCCGGCGAGCGCGAACTGAATGAAAGCCTGGTCGATGTGCGCAAGATCGCATCGACCTGTCTCGATTTGATGCGCCCGAAAATCAATCATGCCGGATTGACGATCGTCGATACCGTGCCGGAGAACCTGCCGAAACTTGTCGCCGAGGAAGTCGCGCTGAAACAGATGCTCCTGAACCTGTTGACGAATGCCGTGAAATTCACCGCGCATGGCGGACGCATTACCTTAAGCGCGGAAATAGAAAGCTCCGGCAAGCTGCGTATTTCCGTGACAGATACGGGGGTCGGTTTAAGTGAAGACCAGATCGAAAAAGCGTCTTCGCCGTTCGGGCTTGTCGATGGCCGTCTTGATAAGGGAACGGGCGGCGCAGGTTTGGGCTTGAGCCTTGTTCACTCACTGTTGAGATTGCATGGCGGCAAGCTCGACCTGATCTCCCAAAAAGGCATCGGGACCACGGCTTCGCTGATTTTCCCGGCTGAGAGAATCCAGTCAGCCTAATCTTTCAGAAATTCTTCGATATCTTCCTTAGAGAGCGCAAGGGCGCGGCTCGCTGAATTGTAATCGAAGCCGGCGCGTCCGAGCGAGGCGAGGGCTTTCTCGAAAGGCTTTTCCTTGGTCGCGTAAGCCCCGAGTTTCTTGCGCTTGATCCAGACAAGGGCGTTGCGGAAGTCGTCGTCGGGGGACGCGTCTTCGACGACGGTTTCGATCAGTTCCGCCGAAATGCCTTTTTCCTTAAGGCGCATGATAATGCGGCCCCGCGGCCAGCCGCGATTTTTCAGGGAGCGGGACAGCCCGCCCGCATAGCCGGCATCGTCCAGAAAGCCGACAGACTGGAATTTGGCGATGACTTTTTCGAGAGACTCGAAGCAGGGCTCGGGCAGCTGGGACGGATGCGCCTGGCACGATTTCCTGATGCGCCGCGTGAAAACCCGCCGGAATTGCTCGGTCGAGGCGGGGAAGCGCTCCAGATAGAATTTCCCCGCATTGGTGAGATAGTCTTCCGAAATCTTTTTCGGGACTTTGGGCGTATTGCGTCTCTTGAAAGACGGCTCAGATATGCTATTTGCCTCTTGCCTCATGGCGTTTATAGTAACGGATAGCGTTTGCCATTTCCACTGGCGAGCCACCGCATTTTTTGGAGTTTTTATGTCTGATACGCTTTCCCAAATCCAGCCCCGCCAGATGGGCTCTGTCAACTGGATCGGTCTTAAAACCCTTGTCCGCAAGGAAATCGGCAGGTTTATGAATGTCTATATCCAGACGATCTTCGCGCCGCTGATTACGCTCGGCCTTTTCTTTACCGTGTTTTCGTTATCAATCGGCGGCGATAAGCAGGTCTTTGGCGTGCCTTATATGCATTTCCTGGCTCCGGGCCTTCTGATGATGACGATGATCCAGAATTCTTTCGCCAATTCCTCGTCTTCGTTGATTATCGCGAAGGTGCAGGGGAATATCGTCGATCTCCTGATGCCGCCGCTCTCCGCCACGGAGATATTGTTCGGCTATATCCTCGGCGCGCTGATCCGCTCGTTGATGATCGGGGCTCTCGGGCTTTTTGTGATGATCGTGTTTCTGCACCTGCCGATCGAGCGTCCGGGCCTGCTGCTTTTATTCGCGATCCTTGGCAATACGATGATGGGGACGCTCGGTATCGTCGGCGGATTATGGTCCGAGAAATTCGATCACCTGGCGACGCTGACCAATTTTATCGTAACGCCGCTGACCTTCCTGTCAGGCACGTTTTACGCTCTCACGGCCCTGCCGCCGCTCTGGCAGACAGTGGCCGCCTATAACCCGTTTTTCTACATTATCGACGGGTTCCGCGCCGGGTTTATCGGTACGCCGGAAGGCGATCTGACGACAGGGCTTGTGATCCTGATCGGCAGCAATGTATTCCTGATCGGCCTTGCCTGGTGGATGCTGAAAACCGGCTATAAGACGAAATCGTAATTCATGTCCGAAGATACCATTAAGCCGGAAGTCGTCGCCTTCCCATTGCCCGATGACAGCCATGTCCAGACCTTTCATCTGGAGGCGGCGAATTTGCGTGGCCGCATCGTGCGCATCGGCTCGGTGCTCAACGAGATTATCAATCCGCATGATTATCCATTGCCGATACAGGGGCTGGTCGCCGAAGCCGTCACGCTGACGCTGCTTCTGGGTTCCATGCTTAAATATGAAGGGACGTTTATCCTTCAGGCGCAGGGCAGCGGCGCGGTGACAAGGCTTGTCTGCGATATGACCTCGAAGCATGAAGTGCGCGCGAGCGTCGGCTATGATGCCGCGAAAATCGGCGATATGGCGGCGCGTGAACAATTCACGGTCGCCGAGCTGATGGGCAAGGGGTATCTGGCCTTCACTGTCGATCAGGGCAATCACACCGAGCGGTATCAGGGCATTGTCGAGTTGCAGCCGCTACGCCTTGAAGACAGTATTCAGCACTATTTCGGCCAGTCCGAACAGATCAAAACCTCCATACGCCTCGCAACAAAACGCGACGAGAGTGGCAAGTGGCGCGCCGGGGCGATCATGCTCCAGCATATGCCAGAGTACGATAACATCCCGCAGGACGCGAAGCCGCTCGAGGAACACTGGAACCGCGCGGCAATTTTGCTGGCCACCTGCAAGGACGAGGAACTCACCGATCCGCGCCTGCATGACGAGACATTGCTCTACCGGCTGTTCCATGAAGAGGGCATCCGTATCTATCCGTCGCACAAGCTCTCGAAAGGCTGCCGCTGCACGCCCGAGAAGCTTCAGAATGTGCTGAAAACCCTGTCGCCTGATGAGATCCAGGACGTGGCGATCGACGGCAAGATCACGATGACGTGCGAGTTCTGTAACAAGCATTTCAATTTCACGCCGGAAGAGATCCAGTAGGGTTGGCTGTTCAATATTTTATAGCTATTTTATTCTGGAAATGCCAATAAGAACGCTTACACAAGTAGGAGTTTACATGGATCAATCAGAAAGACTGCATTTTCGTGTAAGTGAAGAAGATGTGAACTGTCTTGGCAGGCTGAGTACACTCATGCAGGCCGCGTCTGACTCTGAAGCTGCAAGAAGAAGTATTCTTGCGATGAGATCCTGCGATCGAATTAGCCAGAAGGGGTTAGGCCTGTATGCCGATCTAAACAGAACTAAAAACCTGATTCCCGATTTTTATAGCCCGGCGAAAAGAGGCTATGCGGAGTATAAAGAGGGGGAGTTATTTATCAGGTTCACGCATGATGTAAGCTCGTATATCAAAGATCTGGCCGACCAGTCACAAAACAGTATCTCTACCGTTTTAAGCCGCGCCATTAATTTCAGGGAAAATCTCGCCCAGCATTTTACAAGGCAAGCCCATGCCTATCTATTTAAAGGCGATGAGCTTATCGGTCTGGCAACGCATGCAGAGCATGGAGTGCCGGGACAGATAAAGAGAGCTTCCGATTATAAGCTTGTGATGGTCGATTAAATTTCAAAAAACAAAAAAGGAGTTAGAAAAATCTAACTCCTTTTTTAATTCTATTTATAAAGCCTGATTACTTGGTGAAAGTAATTTCAGCGCGGCGGTTGGCTGGTTCGCGAACGCCGTCCGGTGTTGCGACCATCGGTGCGCTTTCGCCCATCGAGTCAACCTGCAGGAGTTTCGCGTTGATGCCACGGGCTTCGAGCGCTTCGCGTACTGCGTTCGCGCGTTTCAGGCCAAGACGTTTGTTATATTTGTCGGAGCCGGATTTATCAGCGTGACCAACGATGTTAACTGAAGAAAGATTTTGTTTCTTCACTTCGGTTGCGATCGAGTCAACGACGCTCATACCGCCTTCATCAACTGTCGATTTATCGAAGTCGAAGAATACGAGGTATTTGGCATCTTCAGCCGGCATTGGTGTCAATGGAGCCGCAGCTGCTGTTACAGGAGGCATTACTGTCTCTGGAGGAACAGCAGGTACGCCGCCGAGTTTGTTCAGAGCGTCAAAGAATTGTGACTTACATGGAATGTTTGTCGCAGACCAGTCAGCTTCCTGACGTTCGATCCAGCAGTCAAAGCGTGCCTGTGCAACAGCGGCGATTTGCGGTTGCTGTTCGCGGCCACCGCGATCGAGAGCGGCAACAAGACCTGCGCGGGCAGGGGCCAGTTCTTCGATGTGCTGCGGTTGCAGGTTCCAGTCAGAGATCGGTTCAGGAAGGACGACTTCGCCGGCAGATGCTGCGAGGCCTTTACGTGCAAAATGCAGCGCATCGGCATAATCCATTTTGTTGTTTTGAAGGTCGTTCGCCATTGAGCGATATTCAGCAGTTAATTGCTGGGTGAAGGGAGAGCCGACAGCCTGAGCTTCGTTCAATGCGCCCACTTCTGATTTGCTTTTAAATCCACAAGCAGACAGGGCTAAAACCACTGCCAGCATTGTTAAACCACGAAACATTTTCATCAAGCCGCTCCTAAAATTGTTATCTCTCGAATTATTACGAATTTTTGTCAGATCAAAGGGTTATAAAGGACCATGTAATTTTGTAAAGCCGGTTTACGGCATACATGCTACTATGACCCCAATTATTCTTGCGATTTTTAACATCGAAAGCCGGCTTCAGAAAACCATGATTGAAACAATCGCCTGGGTCTGCCTGATTGCCTTTCTGACGATAGTCTTTGTATCGATGTGGTACGAGAAAAAAGCCCATATTTCGCCCTGTCCGACCCTGCCTTGGGTGCGCAAGAAGATAATTGGCGCGCTAAAAGGGCGGCTGGATGGGCAGAAATCATATAAAATGGCTGAACTTGGGTGTGGTTGGGGTGGAATTAACCTGATTTTGGCTAAAAATTTTCCGAATTCTTCCATTTTTGGCTATGAAATATCCATTTTCCCCTATGTTTTCGCAAAAATTCGGGGATTTTTAGGGTCAAATCGTATAAAAATCACCAGAAGTAGCTTTTTTGAGGCCGATTTATCCGGTTTTGACGTGATAATTTGCTATTTATCGCCCTGGCACATGGAAAAGCTGAAGCCCCAACTGGCCGGTTTAAGGCCCGGAAGCCTTATTATATCGAATGCTTTCGCAATTCCGGGCTGGGAGCCTGCCGAAACGCTGCATACATATGTAGGCATGGATATCCCGATTTACGTCTATGTCATCTGACGGGAGGCGAATCGGCTGGAAATATTCCGCCGCGCCATGCTTGCGTCACCTTATCGCGTAAAGAAACATAACGCTGTAAACCCGCTATTATATTGATATAAAACGCCGGTCTTTATATTAGAAGTCTATTTTTCTTGACATTAAGTGTGCGTTGAACAATATTCCCTGCACCCCGCGCCAATGCTTTTCATAAACAACGGCGGAAATCATAAGCGGGTGTCATTCACAGAATGAAATAAGCAAAAAAAAGAACAACCCCAAAGAGGAGACAAGCATGCAGAAACCACTTGCAGGCATGAAAGCGGCGATACTCGTTGCAAACGGATTCAACGAAAACGAAATGACAATGTTCCAGCGCGGCATGATGGAAGCCGGCGCGTTCCCAAGAATTATCAGCGTTGAAAACGGCCTGGCAAATGGATGGCAGGGCACGGCCTGGGGTCACTATTTCGCGGTTGATTGCCAGCTCGCCGATGCGCTTGCTGCCGACTTCGATATCCTGATCGTTCCGGGCGGACAACGTTCCCTCGACAAGCTGAAACTGACAGCTCACACACGCCGTTTCATCGGCGGTTTCATGGCGGCCCACAAGCCGATCATGATGATCGGCGATGCGGTCAATCTGCTCAGCGCTACCGGCCTTGTGAACACATATATGGTGACGGGCCCTGACGCGTCGAAAGACGCAGTTGTCGCGGCAGGAGGCATCTGGTCCGAAAACTCACCGACGATCCACGGCAGCCTGATTAGCTGTGTGCCGACCGCTGAGAACATGAAGGAACTGGTTGAAACGCTCATCAATTTCAAGTTAGCTCAGATCGAAGAAGAGCAGCTGGAAGAAGCGGCTTAATTACTGTCATCCCATAAAGGATAAATGGAATGCGCGCAGATCTTGATACGATTGTAAAAAACATCGAATACTCGGTCGGACTCCTGCGGAGGCATCTTTGACTGGGAGAATTCGCTCCTTCGTCTTGAAGAACTGAACGCACTTTCCGAAGATCCCAATCTCTGGAACAACCCCGAAAAAGCACAGGCGATGATGCGCGAGAAGACAAAGCTCGAGCAGAACATTGCCTCCGTGCGCCATGTCGAGAACGAGCTTCGCGACGTGCTTGGACTGATCGAAATGGGCGAAGCCGAAGGCGAACCCGAGATCGTGAAAGAAGCCGAAGCCTCCCTTAAAAATCTTGAAAAAGAAGCCGGCAAGATGCAGCTCAAATCGCTGTTGTCCGGTGAAGCCGATGACAAGGATGCGTTTCTTGAGGTCAACTCGGGAGCAGGCGGTACGGAAGCAGCGGACTGGGCAGGAATCCTGTTGCGCATGTATACACGCTGGGCCGAACAGCATGGTTATAAAGTTGAAATTCTCGACCGCACCGACGGCGAGGAAGCGGGAATTAAATCTGCGACGATCCAGATCAGCGGCGATCAGGCCTATGGCTGGTTGAAATCGGAAAACGGCGTTCATCGTCTCGTGCGGATTTCGCCTTTCGATTCAAACGCGCGTCGCCATACAAGTTTCGCGTCCGTCTCCGTATCGCCCGTGATCGACGACACGATCAATATCGAGATCCTCGACAAGGACCTGAAAGTCGACACCTATCGCGCGAGCGGTGCAGGGGGCCAGCACGTCAACAGGACCGACTCCGCGATCCGTATCACCCACCTGCCGACGGGCATTGTCTGCGCTTGTCAGAATGACCGTTCCCAGCACAAAAACCGCGCCCAGGCCATGTCCATGCTGAAAGCCAAGTTATATGATCTGGAGCTAAAGAAGCGGGAAGCCGCCACAAACGCCCAATATGACAGCAAATCCGATATCGGCTGGGGACATCAGATCAGATCCTATGTTCTTCAACCCTATCAGATGATAAAAGACCTTCGGACCGGAGTGGAGCGCACAGACGCGCAGGTGGTCCTTGACGGCGACCTTGACGACTATTTACATGCGTCACTGGCCCAGAAAATTACCGGCGGCACCGATGGTGTCGAAGATTTAAATTGATAATGTCATCCCGTTGAAAAACGGGATCCAGATGGAACGAACGATCTGGATACCGGCTTTCGCCGGTATGACGATAAATAAGGAAGTTGAGATGAAAAAATTAGTAGTGATGAGTTTGGTTCTGCTGGTACCGACTGCGGCGCATGCGGGGTTTAGCATGAAAGAGACCGCGATCGCACCGGCCCCCGTAGCGGCCCCGGCCCCGACAGTTGTTGCCGCGCCGGTTGAAAAAGTGACGACCATCACCCGCGTCAAGGCACGCCCGGCGCTTGAGATCATCAACGAGCGTTATGTCCCGGACGACATCAAGAAAAAATATTCTATGCCGGATGATTATTTCGAAATGACAAAGCCGGCGACTGTCGCGCCGATCGTCAAGGCCGAGCCTGCGCCTGTGACTGCAACTGCATCCCTGCCGCTACCGGCACCAGTCGCGATTACACCAGTTCAAGCAGCGCCGATACAGACTCCGCCGGCTCCTGCCGCCGCGATCGCAGCGCAGGCACCGATGGATATCGCCTCTATTCAACCGGCCATGCCGATGCCGACACCTGTTGTCATTCCTGCGCCTAAGGCACTTGTCGTCGAGGATGCCGTCAAGGCTCCGCCGCCGATCCCGGTGCCTGCCGAGCGTGTCGATACATGGCGCGCCCGCAAGGGTGAAAGCATGCGCGACATCCTGAAACGCTGGTCCGACCGCGCAGGTACGGAATTCGTATGGACCGCCGCCGAGTCTCCGAAAATCACGGATGAATTTTCCTATATGGGAACATTCCAGGACGCGACGACGAAGCTGATGGCAAAGAATGCCGGACAGCTGAAAATGAAATTTGCGGATGAGGTTCCTGCCGATAACGCGCCGGGACCTTTCGCCGCCGTGCCGCCGATGTCGGAACCTGTTCCTCTCGCAGACGCGACTCCTTCCTATGTGCCGCCCGCCATGGAAACGCCTGTCGATGATATGCGTGTAACGGACCCGGCGTTGGAACTGGCCCCGGCAAAACCCGGCGACATGACATGGTTCGCATCGAGCGGGGCATCGCTTGAGGCGGTCTTACGCGCCTGGGCCGAGACGGAAGGGGCCAGCATAGTATGGCAGGCAGACCAGGGTTTTGCAGTCCGCAAGGCCATGAGCAAAAAAGGCATGTTCGAAGACGCTCTTGCCCAGATTCTTACCCAGTATGACGGCCAGAAACTGCGCCCGGTCGGCCAGCTTTACAAAAACCCGATCAGCGGCGAAAAAGTTCTGGTTATAAGAACCGATAAAGGTTGATATCCCTTGCGGAAATAGCTCCCCGATTTTATACATAAGAACCAGATTCTTATTTATAAAGGGGAGCTTCATGAAGGCCCGTTCAGCATATGCGTTAGGATTTTTGACTTTCGGTCTTATGGCGACGACTTCGCTCGTTCAGCCGATCCATTCAGCCCGCGCCGCCGCCGATGCCCAGACAGGCTGGGCCATTAACCGCGTCGTCAGCGCCGCCTCCGGCAGCTATTGCACGATGGCGCAAAAATACAGCGACAACACCGTGATGACTTTGGCCAAAAATCAGGCCGGTGAATATTCGCTCGCGCTCGATTTCACAAAATCCTATTTCCCTGATGCAAAGCCGACGACGGTCTCGCTGCGTCCAGCCGGTGCCAATGCCCAGACATTCAACGTGACACCGCAGACAGATCGTGTGGTCGTGATAGGGCTCGGCAAAAACGATTCTTTTGTCAAAGCGCTGAAATCATCCGGAAAACTCGATTTTGAAGTTGGCGGCCAGACGCATACTTTCACCACGAACAAATTCTCGACCGGTGTGGAAGAACTTTCAACCTGCCTTGCCTCAATGAAGCCGGCGGCAGCGCCGACGACCGAGACGGCATCTGACAAGCCAATCGATAAGCCTGCCGCGAAAACACTGACAGCCAAGAAACCGGCGGAAGTCGTTGCTGCTGCTAATGCGCCGATTAACGATCAGGTGATCGATCTGAAAACAGAGAACGCCCAGTTGAAGCAGGCGATGGCGCAGGAACGTCAGACCTATGAGAACCAGCAAAGCAGCTCACAGGCAGCTCTCGCTGAAGAACTTCAGGAAAAACTGCGCCTGCTGCAACAGGAGAACGATTCCCTAAGAGCGCAGAAAAACGCCGGGCCTCAAACAGTCGTCGATCCGAAAACAGCTGAAGACCTCGCCAAGGCGAAATCCGAACTGGCTGCGGCTCAATCGCTGAACCAAACATTACAGTCACAATCTTCCCAGATAGCCCAGCAGCAGAAAATCAACGGCGCATCCGCGCAGCAACTTGGCGAATTACAGAAGCAGAATGAAGACTTAAAAGCCCAGATAGCATCACTGCAATCGAAAGCGGCTATTGTGGCTCCGGCTCCAATGCCGATCCCGACGACCCAGCGTATCGACCAGACCGCCCTCAAGGAAAATGCCGAGCTGAAACAGCAACTCGCGGCGCTGCAGGAACAGGTAAAAAATACACCGGTTTCCCAAAAGCCGTCTCCTGAAGAAATGAAAGTAATTTCAAGCCTGCAGGTTGAGAATGCCAATCTCAAGCAACAGCTTTCTGCCGCCGCTTCGAAACCGCAACAGGCAGAGGTGTCGAGCGATACGGTCCAGATGCTCAAGAACAAACTTGAACTGGCGCAGACTGAAAACCAGTCTTTGAAGAAACAGATCGATGCCGTTCAATCCGACGCGGATGGTAAGCTGAAAGTAGCAAGCTCCAATAACTGGGATCTCGAACAGGCAACCACACGTTACCAGGAATCGCAGCGCGAAATCCGCCGTCTCGGCACGCTGGTCGATACTCAGAAAACCCAGTGCAGCCAGCAGAAAAAAGAAATCGAGGCGATGCTGTTCGATCCTGCCGTGTCCGACAAGGCGCAACAGGAAAAATTCCATTCGATGGAAGATCAGATCGCGCAGCTGCAGGCGCAGATAAAACAACCGCAGCAGGATGAAGCCAAAGTCGCCGAGCTTGAGAAAAAGCTTGCCGACGCACAGGCTGCCCAAGCCAAGCTGGTTGATCTGCAACAGCAATTGCAAACAGCGCAGGCGACGCAGGCGGCCACCCAGGCAAAAATGAGCGAACTCGAGAAGCAGGCGCAAAATGCACAGGCCGCTCAGGCTTCCGTTCAGACTGCACAGGCGCAAGCTCAGGCTGCGCAGGCGAAGATCGCCGAACTCGAGAAGCAGGCTCAAGCCGCACAGGTCGCACAGGCTTCTGCGCAAACCGCACAAGCCCAGGCTCAGGCGGCTCAAGCCAAAATAGCCGAACTTGAGAAACAACAGGCAGTAGCGGCGCAGAGCGCACAGGCCGCGCAAGTTGCGCAAGCGCAGGTTCAGGCAGTACAGGCAAGCAATCAGGCCGCGCAGGCAAAAATAGCGGAGCTTGAAAAACAACAGGCAATCACAGCGCAAAATGCACAAGCCGCGCAGATAGCCCAGGCGCAAGCCCAGGCCGCGCAGTTGGAACTTCAGAAGCAGGCGCAGGCAACTAAAGCCACGCAAATGCGTGTAGCGCAGCTTGAAGCACAATTGAATACCGCGAAGATTGCTCCGCCAGTTGCAGCACCGGCGATCGCGCCGGCTGCGGGTGTGCCGGTTCAATCTGTTGCCGATAACGATCTCCCGGTTCCGACAGCCACCAGAGTAACGCCTGTTGCCGCCGCCGCTCTGGCTCCTTCCGCCGAGGCCCCCGCGGCATATGCTCCGGCCCCCGAAGAGTAACTCGGCAAGCCAAACGCATCGCCAAGGGGCGCAGGGGATTTCCTCCGCGCCCCTTTTTTCTTTTCTCCCGCATGGGCCAAC